>MGZO01000077.1:20997-27414 GCA_001802655.1 Hydrogenophilales bacterium RIFOXYD1_FULL_62_11 | reverse complement strand
TCGGCTTGATGATGGTGCCGGAGATGTAGCCGCCATCCTTGATCGGACGGCCGAGGATGCGCCACATGTCGGATATGTCACGCGAGGGGCCGTCGAACATCTGGATGGCACGCTCGGGCATGTAGAAGTCGTGGATCTTGGCGTGCTCGATGTCGCCCATGCCCTGGTTGTTGCCGATCACCAGCGTCAGGAAGGAGACGATCATGAAGCGGCCGTCGGTGACGTTGCGGTCGAACAGCTCGATCGGGTAAGCGATCCGCATGTCTTCGGTGGCTTCGTCGATGTAATACACCAGCGCGTCGACGCCCTTGGTGAAGTCGTCGGTGGTGGAAACTTCGACGTTGGTGCCGGTCGAGGACTCGGCAGCGAAGTGAGCGGCGCAGGACAGGTAGCTGCCGAAGCCGGGCTTCGGTTTCATTTTGTAGGCGACGAGGATGTGCTTGCCACCCTTGATGAGGTCTTCTTCTTTGAGGCTGAGGTCGGCGTAACGTGCGGACTGATCCATTGCTTGGCTCCTTCGGTTTAAACAAGGCTTCAGGAGCAATGCCCCTGAAATCGATAGGGGCGGACTATACGCACGGGTTTCTATAAATAATATTAAATTGTTATGATAAAAACCATATCAATTAGCTTATGCATTTATGCGCCGCCTGACGCTTCGCCAATTTCGCGTGTTTGAGGCAGTCGCCCGCCATTTGTCGTTCACCCGGGCGGCCGAGGAACTTCACCTGTCGCAACCTGCCGTCTCGATGCAGGTGCGCGGCATCGAGAAAATTCTGGGGCTGCCGCTCACCGAGCAGTTCGGCAAAAAAATCTTCCTGACCGAGGCCGGGCGCGAGGTGCTGTACGCCAGCCGCAGCATCACCGCCCATCTCGACGACCTGCAGGCCAATCTGGCGCAACTGCGTGGCATGGACAGCGGCCAGCTCAACATCGCGGTGACGACTACCGTGAGCGCGGTTGCCACCACCATCCTGGCCAGCTTTCGCGGCAAGCATCCCAAGGTGTCGATTCATCTCGATGTCTCCAACCGCGAGTCGGTGCTGACCCAGCTTGCAGCCAACCGCATCGATCTGGCGATCATGGGGCAAGTGCCGGAAGGTCTCGACCTGGAAGCCACCCGTTTCATGGACAACCCGCTGGTGGTGATCGCGCCGCCCGACCATCCCCTCGCTCGCAAGAAGAAGGTGACGATCCAGGATCTCGCTTCAGCACCCTTCCTTGTGCGCGAAACCGGCTCCGGCACCCGCGGCGCAATGGAGCGCTACTTCGCCGACAAGGGCATGGCTATCGTCACCAGCATGGAAATGAGCAGCAACGAGGCCATCAAGCAGGCGGTGCAGGCCGGGCTGGGACTCGGCATTCTGTCGCTGCAGACGCTGGAGCAGGAACTGGCGCTCAAGCGGCTGGCAGTGCTTGCAGTCGAAGGCTTCCCGATCATGCGGCACTGGTACGTCGTCCACCGGGCCGACAAGCGGCTGTCGCCGGTGGCGCAGGCATTCAAGGCATTCGTGCTGGAACCCGCGCAACAGGGTCCTAAAGGCGGACTTTGATGCCTGCAAAGCAGTGGTTGCATAAGCCATTCCAGCGACTATTCATATAGTTGCCGCAGTCAATGCGGCCATCCGGACACAGGGGGATATATGAACAAGGGGTCTGCAGGAAGCAAACACGGAACATTGAAATCACGCGCCATGCTGGGCGCCGGGACGCTGCTGATCGCGGCCCAGTTCGGCCATGCGGCAAGCGCGCCCGACCAGGTGGAAATCAACGCAATGCGCCAGCAACTGGAGGAACAATCCAGAAAGCTGACGCAGCAGCAGCAACTGCTGGAAGCCGAGCTGAAAAAACTGGAACAGCACCGGCACGCGCTGCAGGAAACCCGGCGCAATATTGAGGCGATGCGGGTGCAGCTAGGCATGCCGGTGGACATTCACCCCACCCAGGTCGCCCAGGCCGACGATTCGATGTATCGCGGGCGAGGTCCCGGCCCCGACACCTCGCGGGTGAGCACGACCCTCGACGTGGCCACCGTGTTCAACCAGCCCAGCATCATGACGCCTCAGGGCACGTTCATCTTCGACCCCTCGCTGCAGTATTCCTTCAGCTCGTCGGACCGGGTGTCCATCATCGGCTTCAGCGTGCTGAACGCAGTGCTGATCGGACAGATCGACGTACGCAGCGTCAACCGCAGCAGCTGGATCGCCACCCTGGGCGGACGCTACGGGCTGACCAACCGGCTCGAAATCGAAGCCCGCGTGCCCTATGTGTACCGCACTGACGACACGGTGACGCGATCCATCGGCGGCGTCGCAACCGACCAGTTGTTCAGCTCGGACGGCAACGGCTTGGGCGACATCGAGCTGGCGGCGCGCTACCAGCTCAATGCACCGCGTGACGACGGCGCGTTTTATGTTGCCGGGCTGCGCCTCAAGACGCGCACCGGCAAGGATCAGTACGAAGTGGATTACGACTTGAACTTCAATCTGCCCAAGGAACTTGCGACCGGCTCCGGCTTTTACAGCCTGCAGCCCAGTCTAAGCGCAGTCTTGCCCGCCGACCCGGTAGTGTTTTTCGGCGGCATCAATTACGTCTGGAACATCAAGCGCGATGTCGATACTACGATCCGTTACACGGATAACAATGTGGTCAATTTCCAAACCATTGGCGAAGTGGATCCCGGCGATTCGGTCGGCCTTAACTTCGGCATGGGACTGGCACTCAACGAACGCAGTTCGTTCAGCCTGAGTTACGAGCACACCTGGATCGACAAAACCACGTTCGATGGCCAGGTGGCCAACGATGCACTGGCAGTTCAACTGGCCACCCTGCAGGCGGGCTTTTCCTACCGGCTGAACAAGCGCACCAACCTCAACCTGTCGGTCGGTGCCGGCCTGACCGAAGACACGCCGGACACCACCGTCACCTTGCGGGTGCCAATTCGCTTCTGAGCGCGTTCGCTGCGCCCAGCAAAAAAGCCAGGCGACAAGTCTGGCTTTTTTGCTGCTGCGAGCTGAACGCCACGGCCTAACGCAGGTTATTCAGGCTTTGATTGAGCGCATTGAGCCGCGCCTGGACGGCGAGCATCTGCGCATTGAGGGTGATGTTCAGCGTGGTGATATTGCGGATCACCTGATTGTTCACCGAGTTCTGGATGAAAGTCGACAATGAATCAGCGGACAGATTGGCGGGCAGCGCAACGGTGTTGCCCGGACCATTCTGGATCAGGATCAACGAGCCGTTCGTGCTCACCTGCGTGGTCTGCGGGGGCGCGGGCACGGTCACGTTGCTGGTGGCAGCCGTCGTACTCTCGCCACCCCCCGCACCTGCGCTGCCCGCCTCACCCGATGCCCCGCCCGGGCTGCTGGCGGTTTGCGCGAGCGGCGGAGCCATCGGCTGCACCACGGGTTCGCTCACCCCGGCCTGCACGTTTACCGGAACCACGTTCTGCACACTCACGCTGACCGGCCCCGTTTGCGTAAAGTGGGTGAGCGCCCGGGAGTTGAACGCCGCCGTCATCAATTCGCCGTTGAGGTAAGTCTGGCCGTTGATCTGGGTCAGACGCTCGATGCCGTCGATGGAAAACGGCAGCAGGAAATCCTGTCCGTTCCAGCTGACGACGAAGCCGCCACGCATGCGGTCAAGCATGTCATCGCTGGCGCGTGGCGAGTCACTGAAAGCGGAGCTGACAGGCTCCCATACGGGCAGCCTGTCAGGGTCGGAACTGGCCTCGCACAAGCAGGCATAGCCCGACAGGATGGCGACCAGTGCTATCACCAATATGACGCAGGGTGAGGGACCCGAACGATAGCAATCGCGGTTACTGGAAAAGTTGACGGGAAATTCACCTTGGCGTGGCATGTTGATGCTCCCTGTTCGTGTTCAGGTGCCCATTCGTCCCGCTGTGCCGGATAGCTGCAGCAAGGGCGGCATGGGCCTGAACATGATGCGTGTTGACTAATAGTCGCCTGGCGGCCGCCGCAGCAAAGTAGAGTTCGCCAGATCGCTCACCCCCATGGCCGCCATGCCAACCGGCGCCTGCTCGCGCACGCGCCAGTCCTTCGGGTTGTTGAACACCACTTGGGAGGTGTGTCCGTTAATCACGAACACGATGTGGTTGATCATCATGCGTTCGAATTCAGGCAGCGCCATCACGCGCGCGCCCTGGGCCGGGTCGCCAAAAGCCACCTTGCCGTCGCGCACCCCCTTGACGACGACGAAATGGTTGTAGCGGCCATCGCGGATCAGCACAATGGCGGGCACGCCCACGCTGGACAGTTTCGTGAGATTGGCGGTGTAGCCATTGGCTGCGTAACCGCGCGATTCAAGGAAGCGTTTCATGTCGAGCATGGAAAAGCCTTCCTTGCGAATCTTGTCGTGGTTGCCGGTTTCCCACATGGCGCGGTACACGGCTTCTTCCTTGACCGGGTCGCCGTAATGATGGGTGAGCAGGGTGGCGATCGCCGCCGAGCCGCAACTGAAATCGTATTGCTGGCGCACGGTGAAGCGGAACTGCCGCTCCTTCATGCTCATGGTCTTGAAGTTGAACGAGCCGGAACCCGCGCCGGGAATGTCGACCATGCCCGCCTGCGCGCCCGGCATCGCGATCAGCACCGCCAGCAAAAGCAAAGCTGAATTGCGCATGGCGTGTTCTCCTTACTGCATCTGGATATTCAGGATCACGGCGTTTTGAATCAACACGTTGTTGCCGGAATTCTGGATCACGGTATTGAGCCCTGCATTGTTTGCCAGCGAGCCGTCGCTCACGCTGTTGTAGCCGGTCACCAGATCGCTTGCCGAATTGTCGTAGACGGCGCCATCGAGGTTGTTGGTGTTGGTGGGAATCAGCGCCTTGCCGCGCTGGCCTGCCAGCAGATCGTCGGAAACAGCGGCATCGAACAGGCTTTCGGTGCCGGGAAAAGTCTGGCCGGTTTCGGCCCAGCTGGCTTGCAGGGGACACGCCAGCAAAAGAATCGGTACGGTTTTTTTCAGTAATGCAATCGAGAGGGTCATGACAGCTTCCTTCCGGGAATCCCCGGAACCGCATCGCGGCTCCGGGGCATCGGTTTACTGGACAGTCAGGTTGGCCTGAACCGTCACGCCGATTTGAGTCAGGGCATTGGCCCCGGTGTTTTGCGACAGCGAGATGATGCCGGCGCCGTTGGTCACGCTAGAGGTCATGTTGTTGGACGCATCGAAGGTGCCCGCGTTGCCGCCATTCGAGTCACCCCCATTGCCGCCTACCGCACCATTACCGGTGGTGGCCGATGCCATGACCGAGCTGTCGGCGCTGCCGCCCATCTCGCCATCACCGCCGGTGCCATCGCCGCCGGTGGCCGTTGCTGCACCTCCTTCACCGCCAGCACCACCTGCACCCCCTGCTGCGCCATTGCCACCATCGCCGACCGTCGCGCTGCCGCCTGCACCGCCGTTGCCGCCGGTACCTGCTGCCCCGTTACCTGCCGTGCTGCTAGCGGCTGCGCCGGTGCCATCACCCCCTGTACCCGCGCCGCCTGCTGCGCCGTTGCCCGAGGTGTTGGTGGCCGCGCCACTGGTGCCTGCGCCACCGGAGCCGGAGCCACCTGCGCCCCCGGCTCCGCCTGCGGCACCCGTACCCGCGCCAGCCATGCTGGTGCCGGTTGCGTCACCGCTTGCAGCACCTGTGCCTGCACCTGCCGTGCTGGTGCCGTTGGTGCTGCCGCCTGCAGCGCCGGTACCTGCGCCCGCTGTGCTGGTGCCGGTTGCGCTACCACCTGCCGCACCTGTCCCCGCGCCTGCTGTGCCGCCTAGCCCGCCCGTAGCATCGCCACCTGTGCCGCTTGGGTCGCCCCCGTCTCCGCCTGTGGCGTTACCGCCAGAGCTTGATGCCGTGTCGGTGCTGGACCCGCCCGTGCCAGTGCCGGTTGCACCGCTGGAGGCGGAGTCAGTGCTCTCTCCGCCCGTGCCAGTGCCACCTGCACCGCTGGAGGCGGAGGCCGTGCTGGTTCCGCTTGCCGCGCCGCTCGCTGCGCCGCTACCCGAGCCAGCGGTTCCGCTGCTGGTCGAGGCGCCACTTGCGGCGCCGCTGCCTGCACCTGCCATGCTGGTGCCGGTTGCGTCACCGCTTGCAGCGCCAGAGCCCGCACCTGCAGTGCTGGTGCCGGTTGCTGCGCCACTTGCAGCGCCAGAGCCCGCACCTGCGGTGCTGGTACCGGTTGCGGTGTCGGTCGCCGAGCCGGTGCCGGTGCCTGCGGTGCCGCTACTTGCCGATGTGCCGCTTGCTGCGCCAGAGCCAGCACCTGCAGTGCTGGTACCGGTTGCGGTGTCGGTTGCCGAACCGGTGCCGCCTTCTGCCATGCTGGTGCCGGTTGAGTCGCCACTTGCTGCGCCCGTGCCTGCTCCGGCGGTGCTGCTGCCGGTTGCGCTGTCGGTTGCCGA
>MGZO01000077.1:10892-20980 GCA_001802655.1 Hydrogenophilales bacterium RIFOXYD1_FULL_62_11 | reverse complement strand
GCCCCCGCCGTGCTGGTGCCAGCAGATGCTGTGCCGCCTAGCCCGCCCGTAGCATCGCCACCTGTGCCGCTTGGGTCGCCCCCGTCTCCGCCTGTGGCGTTACCGCCAGAGCTTGATGCCGTGTCGGTGCTGGACCCGCCCGTGCCAGTGCCGGTTGCACCGCTGGAGGCGGAGTCAGTGCTCTCTCCGCCCGTGCCAGTGCCACCTGCACCGCTGGAGGCGGAGTCGGTGCTGGTTCCGCCCGATCCGGTACCGGTTGCGCCGCTGGAGGCGGAGCCTGTGCTCCCTCCGCCCGTGCCTGCGCCACCATCGCCCGTCGAGGCCGAATCGCTGCTGGATCCACCCGATCCAGTGGCGGTTGCGCCGCTGGAGGCGGAGTCAGTACTCTCTCCGCCCGTGCCGCTGCCGCCATAGCCGCCATAGCCGCCGCTGCCGCCGTTTCCATCGCCCCCGCTGGCTTCGCCGGTTGAGGCCATCCCTTCACCGCCATTACCGCCGTTACCGCCCACGGCATAACCCCCACTGCCGCTGCCGCCCGTGACGGGGCCGGAATCACCGCCGTAGCCACCACTTCCCGAGGCGCCATCACCACCGTTAGCCCCGGTAGCTGAACCGCTATAGCTGCCACTCCCGCCACTGTCGCCATTGCCGGCCGTTGAGTTGCCACCCGTTGCACTGGCAGCGCCGCCATTGCCCGCAGCCCCATTGCCGCCGTTACCACCAGAGGCACTGCCAGTTGTAGGGGATTGAGTGGAATTACCACCATCGCCACCATCGCCGCCATTGCCGGCTGTCCCACCGCCTGCGGCTTCGTTGCCGATGTCATATACGTTGTTGTCGTGAACAGCACCGGTCAGGTTGGTTGTCGCCGTCACCGTGGCGTTATTGGAGTCGTTGGTCTGGGTTGCTGTTGATGAACCGCTGGCCATGGCTCCAGTGCCGCTCTGATCGGTATGGACACTGTTGTCGCTGTCGTCATTGGTGCTGTTGTCGCTATCGTCGTTGGTACTGTTGTCGCTGTCATCGTTGGTACTGTTGTCGTTGCTACTGTTGTCGCTGTTGTCGATATACGCCGTTGAATACTCATTCGCTGCCGCACCCGTTTGCGCACTCTGATCTGAAGTCGCGGATGCGCTCTGCGAAATCGCGTCATTCGAGTCCGCATTGTTGGTGTTGGTGGGGTTGGCCCAGGCTTGGGCTGAGACCCCAAGTGCCATCGCAATGGCCGTGGATAAAAGGGTTTTGTTCATTCTGCCTCTCCTTGAAGTGTGCTTGACGACGAAAAAAACGAGATGTCAGGAGCGGAGAAAACCCGCCCGTGAAAGCCCTCTGCAACAGTCATGCCAAAAAAGCAACTCCATGAAAACTAACGATTTTATTTGCCTTGTAGGCGTTAAACCCGCGCTAGCGATCCTGCGGTTGTTTCAAATGCGAAACACCCGCAACAGACCACGCTTCAGCAAGCAATAATTTGTCAAATAAAAACAATTGCTTGGGCTTAATGACTTTACTTTTTTGCAGGTGTATCTAATTTGGACTTAGCGTCTGGCATGGTCTTTTCCCAAGAGGCACATGAAATGGGCCAGTCGAGAAAGGAACAGGGAGCCGGATCGCGCGATGGCTTGGTGTCTGCCGGAAAAACAGTCCGCACAGACACAGCCAGCCCGGCCGACCCGGTAAAAAAACCAGCGAAGTGTTTCGACTTTATTTCAACCCGATGGCGTGCAGTAGCGCGTCAGGACGGTAGCGCCGCATTCAAAAAAGCCATCTCCCGCTTCGTCAATCCGGATGCCCGGGTTGATCACCGGTTGTTTCATAAATAAAGGCTTTTGCATCAAGCTATTTGTCCATTTACTGCGGACAGGATGAAGGTTGGTGTCGATGCGACCGTGATCGCTCGCACCCGGATCCAGCTCATCCAATGGAGGATTCGATTGTGATCAAGCGTCAGGTGGTGCTGCTGGCAAAAAGCAGCTTGTTTTCCCAGATGCAGGAACTGCTGAGTGCGTCGGACTGGCAACCCTTGCAAACCGTGGAATATGAAATTGCAAAATCGCTGGGAGCCGACCGCGGGATACATGTCGGGCTGATAGATCTGTCCGAGGGCAACGCGAGCGGGTTTGACAAGGTCGAAGCACTGACGGCGAACAGTCACGGGATGGAATGGATCGCGCTGGTGACGCCGGTCATGCTGTCGAACCCGTCTCTGTGCCGGCTGCTCAAGCTTGGATTCCATGACTTTCATACGCTTCCTGTCGACGCGTCGCGTCTGCTGGCAAGCCTGGGGCATGCCCATGGCAAGGCCAGGCTGACGGTGCCGGCCGAGCTTCCCGTCGACGCGCAGGGTCAGTACGGCATGATCGGGACGAGCAAGGTGATGCGCGATCTGTACGCCATGATCGACAAAACTCGAAGCGTGGATGCGCCCGTGTTGATCGATGGCGAAAGCGGAACCGGCAAGGAATTGGTGGCGCACGCGATCCATCAGGTCTCATCACGCGCGAATGCGCCCTTTGTGGCGGTCAACTGCGCGGCCTTGCCGGCCAACCTGATCCAGTCCGAACTGTTCGGCCACGAAAAAGGCGCGTTCACCGGCGCGCAGCAGCGCAAGATCGGCCGGCTCGAAGCTGCGGTCGGCGGCACGATTTTCCTTGACGAAATCGGCGACTTGCCGCTCGAGCTCCAGGTCAACCTGCTGCGCGTATTGCAGAATCGATCCATCGAACGTCTCGGATCCCACCAGGAAATCCAGCTCGACATCAGGGTGGTCGCGGCAAGCCATGTGAATCTTGAACAGGCCGTGAAACAGGGCCGTTTTCGTGAAGACCTCTACTATCGGCTCAATGTGCTCAAGCTCCACTCCCCGCCCCTGCGCGAACGCGATGGCGATGTGCCCTTGCTGGCCCAGCATTATTTTCACGCGTTCGCTGCTTCTGCGCAGGGCAGCACGCGCGGCTTCAGCCAGCAGGCCTTGCGTGTCATGAACCATTACGCCTGGCCGGGAAATGTGCGCGAATTGATCAACCGCGTGCGCAGGGCGGTCATCATGAGCGAAAACCCGCTGCTGAAACCCGAAGACCTGGGACTGGAAAAACGCGTGGCGGATGCCGGCAGCATGACACTGGATCAAGCCCGGGCGCAGGCCGAATTCCAGGCCATACGCTGCGCCTTGCGGCGCAATCAGAACAACATGTCTGCGGCGGCCCGGCAATTGGGCATTTCGCGCGCCACCCTGTATCGGGTGCTGGAACGCTCGGCGGGGATGGCCACGGAAGGCCGCCTGGATCAGGCGGTTTAGGATCGCGCCACCCTGCTGGCGGGGTGCGTTTCACGCGGACAGGGACTTGATGACCGTTTTCTGGACACGGCCACAAGTACTCACTTACCGTCCGCCGGTCGGAGCGCCCGCCCCCCCGGCATCCGGGAGCCGCACCCTAAGCCGCGTGGTTTCCACAAGACAGTGCCCCTCCAAGTCTGGCGTTATCCATCAACTTGGAAAAGTCTCGTGGACCCTGTATCCGCCCAGCCCCCCACGCCCGTCACCCTGGGCGAATCCGCAAATACTGGCTCAAGCTTGGCTTCATCAGCTTTGGCGGCCCCGCTGGACAGATTGCGATGATGCATCAGGAACTGGTGGAGAAACGCCGCTGGATTTCCGAACAACGCTATCTGCACGCGCTCAACTATTGCATGCTGCTGCCCGGCCCCAAGGCCACCCAGCTGGCGATCTACATCAACTGGCTGATACACGGGGTAAAGGGCGGCGTGATCGCCGGCGTCCTGTTCTTTCTGCCGTCCTTTCTGCTGCCGCTGCTCGTCTGCCTCTATCTCGCGTATGGAGATCTGCCCTGGGTACAGGGCATCTTCTACGGCATCAAGCCTGCGGTGGGGGCCATCGTGCTGTTCGCGGCGTGGCGCATCGGCAGCCAGGTCTGGCGGTGTTCTTTGCCTGACACACCTTCTGGCCGCAAGGTATGGCAGTGGCCCCGTTTTCTGGTGGCGTCGACGGATGTCCCGTCATCGTCGCCGTCGCCGCGTTTGTCGCGCTGTGGAAATACAAGGCCGACATCATGAAGGTAATAGGCGTATGCGCACTGCTGGGTTTGCCTTATTCTCTGACCCGTTGAAGGAGCATTGCATGGAACCCACGACTCACCCCCTCAAACGCTGCGGCTGCGGCAGCCCCACCGACAAATGCCCGGACTTGCCGCGCACGATCGCGCCCACTGGCTTCAATCCCGACACGACGCTGGTATTCGACGTGCGGCGCGAAGCCGATTTCGCTGCATCCAGCGGGCTTATCCCCGGCGCGATGTGGAAAAACCCAGACAAGATCGATGCCTGGATCGGCGCGCTGCCGCTGACGCAGGACGTGGTGATCTACTGCGTACGCGGCGGAGAAGTTTCCAGCAAGGTGGTAGATCGACTGCAGGCTGCCGGAGTCAAGGCGCGCTACATTGAAGGCGGCATCGAAGCCTACCAGGCTGCCGGCGGCAAGCTGGCGGCGAAACGCATGACATAAGGTGTCGCCTGGCGAAGCCTCCTGCTTTAACAGTATTGACAATTATTCTCATTTACATGATGATGGCCGCACGGATTTGCTGACCATGGAGGTCCATCATGTACGTATGCCTTTGCCACAACGTGACCGACAACGACATTCGCCATCTGGTGCGAACGGAAGGGGTCTCCTCGATGCGCGAACTGCGTAACCAGCTGGGTGTGGCGACGCAATGCGGCAAATGTGCCCAGTGCGCGAGGCAAGTGCTGAACGAAGCCCTGGCCGACATGTCTGCGGATGCCTGCTGTCCGAGCATGATGGCCGCGGCCTGAACTCCGGTTACGCGCGTCCTGTTTCCCGTCCCGCTTTTCCCCACCCCGCCCGCGCTTGCGCTGAGACCATTTTTGCTTAGACTGACGCAGGTCAGGTCTGCTCATTAGCCTCATCGTTCGATCCAGCCAACGGCAAACATGCGATTCCGAGCCAACCCCAGGAGAGCGCTATGAAAGGCGACAAGAAAGTCATCCAGCACCTGAACAAGGCCCTTGCGGTCGAGCTGACCGCGATCAACCAGTATTTTCTGCACGCGCGCATGTACAAGAACTGGGGCCTCGCTGCCCTGGGCAAACATGAGTACGACGAGTCCATCGAGGAAATGCGCCATGCCGACAAACTGATCGAGCGTATCCTGTTTCTGGAAGGCCTGCCCAACCTGCAGGACATGAACAAACTGATGATCGGCGAAACCGTCCCCGAATGCATCAGCTGCGACCTCAAGCTCGAACTCGGCGGCCGCGCCCTGTATGCCGAAGCCATCGAGCATTGCGAAACGGTCAAGGATTACGTTTCGCGCGACATCCTCACCGGCATCCAGTCCGATACCGAAGAACATATCGACTACCTGGAAACCCAGCTCGACCTGATCCAGCGCATGGGCGAGCACAACTACATGCAGACCGCAGCCGGCCCGATCGAATCCTGATTCCGCCATGCAGCCCATCCGACGCCCCTCCGGGGCGTTTTTAATTTGCGGGACGCGTGTCGCAGGTAGTTGACTAATTTAGTTGGTTATTCTATGGTGCGCCATCTGAATTCATTTAATTGCAAGGACTGTACTCATGGAACGCGAAATCAACGGCAAGATGGTCGAAACCGACCCCGAAGGTTATCTGGTCAATCTGGACGACTGGTCTGAGGAACTGGCTGTCGAACTGGCCAAGGAAGACAAGCTCGAACTGCAGGAAAACCACTGGAAAATCATCAACTACATGCGCAGCTTCTTCGCCGAAAACGGCACGGCGCCCAACCTGCGTTTTCTGCAGAAGGGCCTGAAAGAAGAGTACGGCCCCGAGTGGGGCGAGAAGAAATTCCTGTTCGACCTGTTCCCGTTTGGCCCCGCCAAGCAGGCTGGCCGCTACGCCGGCACGCCGAAGCCGACCGGCTGCGTTTAAATACGCCCGCTGTCGCACACGAAGCCCCGCAGTAGCGGGGCTTTTTGTTTTTCCGAAACGTGGGTGCAAGGTAAAATCGCGCCTTTCTGTGAACCGGGTGTGCCGATGTCGCTCATTCAAGTTGGCGTGGTAATGGGATCTTCCAGCGACTGGGAAGTGATGCAACACGCGGCAGCAATGCTGAAACAGTTCGGCATCGCCTTCGAAACCCGGGTGGTATCGGCGCACCGCACGCCGGAACTGCTGTTCGAATACGCAGCCGCAGCCGAGGCGCGCGGCCTCAAGGCGATCATCGCGGGCGCGGGCGGCGCGGCGCATCTGCCCGGCATGCTGGCAGCCAAAACCAGCGTACCGGTGCTGGGCGTACCGGTACCGTCGAAATACCTCAAGGGCATGGATTCGTTGCTGTCGATCGTGCAGATGCCCAAGGGCATCCCGGTTGCCACTTTCGCCATCGGCGAAGCGGGCGCAGTCAATGCGGCGCTGTTTGCGGTGGCGTTGATTGCACGTTACGACAGCGGACTGGCTGAACAACTCAACGCTTTCCGCCAGGCGCAAGCCGAATCGGTGCTGGCAATGGAGCTGCCCGATGTCGGTTAAGTCTGCTGCAACGCTGCCCATTTTGCCGGGTGCCACACTGGGCATACTCGGCGGCGGCCAGCTCGGCCGCCTGTTCACCCTCGCCGCGCGCAGCATGGGTTACAAGGTGATCGTGCTCGACCCCGATGCCACCAGCCCGGCCGGGCAGATGGCCGACCTTCATCTGCAGGCCGACTACAGCGATGCGGCCGCGCTGCAACAACTGGGGGAGGCCTGCGTCGCCGTTACCACCGAATTCGAGAATGTGCCGGCGGCCAGCCTGATCGAGCTGGCGCGTCATTGCCGGGTGTCGCCGGGTGCGGCGGCGGTCGCCATCGTGCAGGATCGCAGCCATGAAAAATCCTGGCTGAAAGACAACGGCTTTGCCACCGCGCCATTTGCGCTGCTGGATACCGAGGCTGGGATTGAGGCTGCGCTGGCTGCGACCGGCACGCCGGCACTGTTGAAGGTGTCGCGCTTCGGCTACGACGGCAAAGGGCAGGCGCGGGTCAACACGCTTGAAGAGGCGCGTGCCGCCTTTCGCGAATTCGGCAGCCAGCCTTGTGTGCTGGAAGGCTTCGTCAATCTGGAATGCGAAGTATCAGTGGTGCTGGCGCGCAACGATGCGGGCGAGTGTGAGTTGTTCCCGGTCGCGGAAAACCGCCACGTCAACGGCATTCTGGATGTCTCCATCGTGCCCGCCCGCGTGTCCGAAAGCCTCGCCGAGCAGGCGCGCACGATGGCGCGCGCCGTGGCCAACCAGCTGGGCTATGTCGGCATCATGGCGGTCGAGTTCTTCGTCGCCGATGGCCAGCTGATGGTCAACGAAATCGCCCCGCGTCCACACAATTCAGGGCACTACACGCTGGATGCCTGCGTCACCGACCAGTTTGAGCAACAGGTGCGCGCGCTGGTCGGCCTGCCGCTGGGCGACAGTCGCCTGCTGTCACCGGTGGCGATGGTCAACATCCTCGGCGACCGCTGGCACAACGGCGGGCCGCACTGGAACACACTGCTGACGCACCCCAATATCAAGCTGCATCTGTACGGCAAGGAAGCCGCCCGTCCAGGGCGCAAGATGGGCCATTTCAACGTGCTGGATGCCGACCCGTCGGCGGCGCTGGCACTGGCCGAACAGATGCGCGATGCGCTCTAGCGCATCTGCACAGGTTGGTCGCTGGGGCGTACTGCTCCTGGCGTTTTGTCATGGAAACGTCAGCGCCGCAGAAAGCGCAATGACCCTGCCGCTGACCATCGGCAAACAGGTTTTCCAGGTTGAGCTGGCCGCCACCCCGAGCGCGCGCGAACGCGGCCTGATGGGACGCACCCGGCTCGCGGTCAACGGCGGCATGCTGTTCAAATTCGAGCAGGCGGCACCGCATTGTTTCTGGATGCGCGACACGCCGCTGCCGCTGTCGATTGCGTTCATCGACAGCCAGGGCCGCATCGTCAATCTCGCCGACATGCAGCCGCATAGCAACGCCCTGCATTGCGCCAAAACAAGTGTGCGTTACGCGCTGGAAGTGGCGCAGGGCGGATTCGCACAGCGCGGCATTACGGCGGGCGCGCGGGTGAATGGCCTACCGTAGTCAGCCCGTCTCCTGACCGGATCAGGGCGTGATAGACAGGATGCTGAGTTCCATTTCGCTGTCCGCCTCATCGCTGCGTCGCATGCGTACCGGCAGGTAATGCCGGTCGATCGCGAGCCAGATTTCAAACCGTCCGTCGCCGCTGTCTGCCCGCGCCAGATGCAGCGTGCGCAGCGTGCCCAGCCGGGTTTCCAGCAGCACCTCCCCCAGCACGTCGTAGCGGTAATCACGCAATTTTTTGCCATTGAATACGCGGTATTCGAGCTGCTTGCCTGACGGGGGTGCAGTCAGTGCAAACTGGAAAAACAGGCTGAGCGCATCCTGCACTGCGCCCTGATAACTGAAGTGGCGCGGCGCGCCGGTGTCGGGCACCAGCACGATCTGCCCCTGCATGGCATCGAAGCTTGCCCGGCTGCGCTTGTTGCCGCGCTGATCCCAGAAGTCTTCCGGCTGCAAGCCTGTGGGCGTGATGCGACCGCTGCTGGTTTGCGCGAACCGGCCGCGATAGAACACCCCGGCCAATCCGGTGGCAACGGCCACGCTGCTCAGCGTGTAGCGCTCGCCCTCGTTAATCCACACCAGCGTTTGCTCACCGCTGGCAATGCCATAACGCAGGCGATAGCGCAGGTCGAGGCGCGACGGCAGTTCATTGAGAGCGGGTGGCGCAGGCGCAACCGCCACGCTGTCGGCCTCACCGGCAGGGCTGTCTGTGACTTCCGCTTGCGTGTCGGCGGCAACGGGCTCGGTAGCCACCTCCGTAGCCAGCCCGGTTTCAGCCATGAGCTCAGGCTCAGGCTCAGGTGCAGGTGATGCGGGAACAGCAGGGCGATGCGGAATGGGCGGCGGCGGCCTGAGTACTGGGGACGGCGCTGGCGCAGCGGGCGGTGCGGCAACCGCGGGTTGCGGGGCTGCGACAAGCGCCACCATCAGGGGGGGCGCTTCGGGCGAGTCGCCAAACTGTGGCAACTCCCACTTCAACCCGCCAAACAAACCCGCGTGCAGCAGCAACGAACCTGCCAGCGCCAGGCCCCAGGGGCGAATGCGCCGATTCATGGTCAACTAGTATTTGACGTTGGCACGCACCAGACGCTGTTCGACGGTGACGCCCTCATCGACCACCCGCACCTGTACCGGCAGATTCTGCCGTGCGGGCGCGACCCACACCGTGACCGCTTTCTGGTCCGGGGTCTGCGTGATGCGCTCGTATTTCTGGGTGGCCAGTGTGCCGATTGGCGTCTGCAGCGATCCGCCGTTGCTGCGTACGTAATGATAGTCGTTGAGATCCCGCCCGCTCACGACCTGCAGCGTGTAATCAGCGGGCACGCTGGGGGCGAACATCATTTGATACAGCTGTGACAACTGATCCTGCGCACCGGCTTGCAGACCATCCACCTGCCACGATCGGCCCTTGTATTGAAAGTCGATGCGGTGCTGTTTCCAGTCGAGACGCGCGGTCGCCAGTTTGTGCGGCGCATCGCTGCGGGCGTGTTCAAACTGCACGGGACGCAAGCCCTGACGCGTCACCTCGCCGCTGCTTTCGAGCCGGATAGCGCCCGGCCACAGCATGGCAAGCGGGCCGCTGGCGCGCGTTTCGCTGACCAACGTGTACAGCTTGCCGTTGCGGCTGAACGTGTCGGTTACCTGACCCAGCTTGTGGCCGTTGCGGTACAGGTCATACACCAGCTCGATATGACGCGGTGCATACGGTTTCACACGCGCGTCGGCGCGTGGTGAATCGGCGTCCTTTACGGCTGCCTCGGCCACGGCGGTCGTGGCTGCAAACAGGCAAGCGACCAACAAGATCAATCTGCGCATCGTCATACTCCGCTGGATAACACTGCCTGTGACGTCAAATCGTCCAGCACGTTCACCCGACCCTGCTGAATGCGCAAGCGCCCCTCAGCAAACCAGCGGACAGCCTGCGGATAAATGCGGTGTTCCTGCGCCAGCACGCGCGCGGACAGCGAA
>MGZO01000077.1:10441-10877 GCA_001802655.1 Hydrogenophilales bacterium RIFOXYD1_FULL_62_11 | reverse complement strand
CCGCGCACCGGCACCGCCGCCTGAATCACGATGGGGCCGTGGTCGAGCTGGGCGGTGACGAAATGCACGCTGCAGCCGTGGATTTTCACGCCTTCCTCAAGTGCGCGTTCGTGGGTTTTGAGACCCGGAAACATCGGCAAAAGGGAGGGGTGGATGTTGAGCAGGCGGCCTTCGAAACGCGCAATGAATGCCGGACTGAGGATGCGCATGTAGCCGGCCAGCACCACCAGATCGGGCTGGTGGCGTTCGATCTCGTCGGCCAGCAGGGCATCGAACGCGGCGCGGTCAGGGTAGGCTGTGTGGTCGAGCGCGACGGCGGTCAGGCCGTGTTCACGCGCAAATGCCAGCCCGGCCGCCTGCGGCCGGTTGCTGATGACGGCGACGATGTCGATCGGCAGCTGCGCCGCGACAATCGCCTGAAAATTGCTGCCGCGCC
>MGZO01000077.1:3681-10435 GCA_001802655.1 Hydrogenophilales bacterium RIFOXYD1_FULL_62_11 | reverse complement strand
ACAGCACGACAACACGGGTCACGCGTAAATCACCTGCTCGGCACCCTCAGGGCGGGCGACGATTTCGCCGATTTGCCACACGGTTTCGCCACTGGCCTGCAGCTGCGCCATCGCCGCCGCAGCGTCGGCCGCCGCGACGACGACGCACATGCCGATGCCGCAATTGAAGGTGCGCAGCATTTCGTCCGGCGCGACATTGCCGGCCTGCTGCAGCCAGGTAAACAGGGGCGTGCGCGGCCAGCTGCTGGCATCCACCCGCGCCGCCACAGCCTCGGGCAAACAGCGCGGCAGATTGCCGGTGACGCCGCCGCCGGTGATGTGCGCCATGCCTTTGACATGGAGCGACGCGATCAGGGCCAGCAACGGCTTGACGTAAATCCGCGTCGGCGCCATCAGCACATCGGCAAACGGCTGGCCATGAAAATCGGATTTAAGGCCGATGCCGGACACATCGATCAACTTGCGCACCAGCGAAAAGCCGTTTGAATGCACGCCGGAAGACGCCAGCCCCAGTACCACGTCGCCCGGCACGATATCGATGCCGCCGATGACTTTGGATTTTTCCACCACGCCCACGGCAAAGCCCGCCAGGTCGTATTCGCCTTCGGGATACATGCTGGGCATTTCAGCGGTTTCGCCGCCGATCAGGGCGCAACCGGCCTGCTCACAGCCGGTGGCAATACCGGCGATCACCGCTTCGGCAGTGTCAAGATTCAACTTGCCCGTGGCGAAGTAATCCAGAAAAAACAGCGGCTCGGCACCCTGCACCAGAATGTCGTTGACACTCATCGCCACCAGGTCGATGCCGACGGTGTCGTGGCGGTTCAGCTCGAACGCCAGCTTGAGCTTGGTGCCGACGCCATCGGTGCCGGAGACCAGCACCGGTTCCTTGAATTTTTTGGAAATTTCGACCAGCGCGCCAAAGCCGCCGATGCCCGTCAGAACTTCGGGGCGCATGGTGCGCTTGGCCAGGGGTTTGATGCGCTCGACCAGGGCATCGCCCGCGTCGATATCGACCCCGGCATCTTTATAGGAAATGGATGACACGCCCGGCTCCAGAATCAAAAAGTGCGGTATTTTACCGCCTATGACGACTCCCCGCCCGTTCAGCCTGCCCTGGCTCGCGCTCTCCCTCCTGCTCATCGCGGGTGGACTGATTTATCTGCTGGGGCCCATCCTCACCCCCTTCCTCGCCGGTGCCCTGCTGGCCTACATGTTCGATCCGCTGGTCGATCGGCTGGAAACGCACGGTTGGTCACGCGTTTCCGGAACCGTGGCGGTGATCGTGCTGGCGGGCCTCGCAGTTTTTGGCCTGATTCTGATTGCCCAGCCCCTGTTTCAAGGCCAGTTTGCCGAGCTGAGTCAGCGCCTCCCGACCTTCCTTGACCTGTTGCAAACCCGCTTCTTGCCCTGGCTGCAGCAGACCTTCGGTATCACCATCGCCCCCAACCTCGATGCGCTCAAAGGCTGGATGACCGAACAGGCCACTGAAAACAGCGACAGCTGGCTGCCCTCCGTGCAAACCGGTGCGCTTGCTGTCCTGGGCGTGATGGTCAACCTGCTGCTGATTCCGGTGGTGATGTTTTATCTGTTGAAGGACTGGGACGTGATGGTGGCGCGCGTCGCGGCGCTGGTGCCACGCCCCTGGATGGGGACCGCCACTCGCGTCGCACGCGCGATGGATGCGGTGGTCGGCGAGTTCATGCGCGGTCAGCTGGCGGTCATGACCCTCCTCGCGCTGTATCACGCCGTTGCACTGTGGGTGCTGGGGCTCGACTATGCCCTGCCGATCGGCATTCTTACCGGACTGTTGTCCTTCGTGCCTTTTCTCGGCATCGGTTTGGGCCTGACGCTGGCCTTGCTGGTGGCGCTGTTGCAGTTTGCAGACTGGAGCGGGGTAGCTTGGGTGGCGGGGATTTTCCTGGTCGGCCAACTCCTCGAGGGCTACGTGATTACCCCGCGCATCGTCGGCGAACGGGTCGGCCTGCATCCGGTGGCGGTGATTTTCGCGCTGGCGGCGTTCGGCCAGCTGTTCGGCTTCGTCGGCGTGCTGCTGGCGGTGCCGCTGGCGGCGGTGCTGCTGGTAGTGCTGCGCGAACTGCGCGGCGTATACCAGCAGAGCGACCTCTATCGCGGCAGCTATAATGCCGGCTTTTCCGATCCTGCCTCGTCTGCCATGTCCGCACCGTTCCTCGGCCAACCCCTGCTCGAATCACGTATCGCTTCCCTGCCGCTGGTTCACAAGGGCAAGGTGCGCGACATCTACGCCGTGGGCGATGACCGGTTGCTGATTGTCACCACCGACCGCCTCTCGGCCTTCGACGTGGTGATGCCGACACCGATTCCCGGCAAGGGCGAAGTGCTCACCCGCGTCTCGGCGTTCTGGTTCGACAAGCTCAAGGCCATCATTCCCAGCCAGGCGCTGGATGTAGCGCCGGAATCCGTGGTGGCCGCCAGCGAACGTGACCAGGTGACAGGCCGCGCCATCGTGGTCAAAAAACTCAAGGCGTTGCCGGTGGAGGCCATCGTGCGCGGCTACCTGGTGGGTTCGGGCTGGAAGGAATACCAGGCCAGTCAGTCGGTGTGCGGCGTCTGTCTGCCCGCCGGACTCAGGCAGGCCGACCGCCTGCCGCAGCCGATCTTCACGCCATCGACCAAAGCCGCCGTCGGCGCGCATGATGAAAACATCGCGTTCGAGCAAATGGCCACGCTCATCGGCGCCGATCTGGCCACCCAGATTCGCGACGTCAGCCTGGCCCTGTATCAGGCTGCGGCGGAGTATGCGCTTACTCGCGGCATCATCATCGCCGACACCAAGTTTGAGTTCGGCCTCGACGAAGCGGGCCAGCTGGTGTGGATCGACGAGGCGCTGACCCCCGATTCATCGCGTTTCTGGCCGGCCGACCAGTACCAGCCCGGCAGCAACCCGCCCAGCTTCGACAAGCAGTTCGTGCGCGACTGGCTGGAAGCCAGCGGCTGGAACAAACAGGCGCCTGGACCCGAATTGCCGCCCGAAATCGTCGCCCGCACCGCCGCCAAGTACAACGAGGCGATGATGCGGCTGCTGGGCTGAGCGCTTCATCCACAAAGAACGCCAACTCGCGCGAAGTAAAACAGGTGCGCTTCGCGGCCTCCACGGACAAGCAAGGCTTACTTCAAATTCGCCTTCAGAAAATCGGCCACCGCTGCGACCATTTCCGCTTCGTGTCCGCTGTAAAAATGATCGGCGCGCGCAATCATCTTTTGCCGGGATGACCCGGCGGACAACGTCTGTTTGCGCTTGGCCGCATTCCCCAGCACCGGTGGCAGGTCGTTATCGCCGTACAAGTCCAGAATCGGCAATTTCAGCGCAGCGTAATCCTCCTGCGACAAGCCCAGACTCGCCCATGCTTTCACCGCTGGATCGGGATGACCCGCAAGATAAACCCGGCTCATGCGCGAACCCATGCTGTGCGAAACAAGGGCGATCTGCTTATAGCCCTTGGCCTTGAGGAAGGCGACCGCCTCGCCGATACGCTCGGCCGCCTCGGGAAAGGTTGGCGGATAGGCGTCGCCTTGGGCGTCGGCGGCCAGAATCGGCATCTGGATCGACAAGGTCGTGATCCCGCGGTCGGACAGCTCGGTACGCAGGGTGCCGACCATGCCCCAGTCGGGGTGGATGCCCATGCCATGCACAATGATGGCGGCCTTGTCAGTGTCTGCCACCGGCGTGAACAGGGTCAGGAACTTGTGGTGCCCACGCGGCGTTTGCAGATAGACCGGATCGCCCACCACCAGGCCGGGCACCACTTCGTCGGCCCATTTTTTTTCGCGCGCATAATCCGCTCCCGCAGCCCCCGCCAACATCGGCCAGACCAGCAAAGCCCATGCCCCGACCATCCAGACCAACAAACTGTTCTGCTTCATGTTTTTTCTCCAGCGCGTTAAAGATAGGATCGTGCCCACCCGATACTTCATCGGAATCGTCGTTTGATCAACAGTAAAAAATGACTGTGAAGCCCATGCCTGCCATCCCCCCTGTGCCACCGGGCATCGCGATACCTGACCCCCGTCAGCGCAGCGGTGCTCGCGTGCTGATCGTGGAAGAACGGGGCGCCACGCGCAGCCTGCTGGAAGGGCTGGCGCGCACTCTGGCGCCCGGCGTGATCGTCGACCATTTCGATAACCCGCCTGGCGCGCTGGCATTCATGCAGCAGGTTACGCCCGACCTCATCATTGCCGATTACCGCATGTCCGGCATGGACGGTATCGAACTGACCCGCCGGGTGCGCGCGGCGCGCGGTCTCGCCGACGTGCCGCTGATCCTCGTCACCGTGGTCGAAGACCGCCAGATTCGCTGCGATGCGCTGGCTGGCGGTGTTACCGATTTCCTCAACCGCCCCATCGACCCGCAGGAATTTCGCGCCCGCTGCCTCACGCTGCTGGCGCTGCGGCGCAGCCAGAAAGGGGAGGGCGAGCGCACAAAATGGCTGGAAGAGCAGGTGATGGCTGCGACCCGCGAAGTCCGTACCCGCGAACGCGAAACCCTGTTGCGGCTGGCCAAGGCCGGTGAATACCGCGACAAGGACACCGGCAACCACATCATCCGCATGGCGAAATACGCCCGCCTGGTCGCCGAGGAACTCGGGCTCAGCGCACTGGAGTGCGACGAAATCGAAGCGGCGGCGCCGATGCACGATATCGGCAAAATCGGCATCCCCGACCACATCCTGCTGAAGCCCGGCCGCCATACGCCGGAGGAGCAGGTCATCATGCGCCGCCACCCGCTGATCGGGCATGAAATCCTCGCCGGCAGCCCTTCGCGCTACCTGCAAATGGGCGCCATCATCGCCCTTGGGCATCACGAAAAATTTGACGGCAGCGGCTACCCTCAAGGGCTGGCAGGCGAAGCCATCCCGCTGACCGCCCGCATCGCCGCCATTGCCGACGTATTCGACGCGCTGACGTCCGTGCGGCCCTACAAAACTGCCTGGAGCTTCGAGCAGGCATTCGATTTCGTCAAAGCAGAAAGTGGCCGCCATTTTGACCCGGCGTGCGTCCGCGCATTTGAAGTCCGCATCGATGCGGTCGCAACGATCATGCGCGAATTAGCCGACCACCACGCCTGAGACACCCGCGCGCAAGGCGTCATTCACGGCGACAGGCAGCGCGCTAAAAAGTCCACGCCATGCGCAATGCCAGCGTGATCAGCAGCAGCGCGAAAATCCGTTTCAGCGGCCGCACCGGCAAGCGGTGCGCCGTACGCGCACCCAGTGGCGCGGTCAGCACACTGCCCAGCACGATCCCCGCCAGCGCAGGCAAATAGACGAAACCCAGGCTGCCCGCCGACAAGCCATCCAGCCCCCAGCCGCCTACCGCATAGCCCGCCGCACCCGCCAGCGCAATCGGGAAACCGATCGCCGCCGAGGTGGCGATCGCCCGGTGCAGCGCAATGTTGTGCCACAGCATGAAGGGCACCGACAGCGTGCCGCCGCCGATGCCGACCCAGCTCGACACCGCGCCGATGATCCCGCCCGCCAGGGTGGTGCCGACGCGTCCAGGCAATCCGCGATGCGGTGCCGGTTTGAAATCCAGCCACATCTGGATCGCCGCATAAAACAGAAACACGACGAACACGCCCTTCAGCAGCAGCGCGGACATCTGCGCCGCCAGCAGCGCGCCCGCCAGCGTGCCGAGCACGACGCCAGGCGCGATGCGGCGCACCAGCGGCCATTCGACCGCGCGGTGGCGATGGTGCGCGCGCACGCTGGACAAGGAGGTGAACAGGATCGAGGCGAGCGACGTGCCGAGCGCCAGCTGTGGCTCCATGCCGGCCGCCAGCCCCTGCGCGTGCAGCAGAAAGATCAGCACCGGCACGATGATGAGCCCGCCGCCCACGCCGAGCAGGCCGGCGACGAAACCCACCAGCAGCCCGAGGCCGACGTAGGCGGCCAGCAGGGCAGGGGCGAATTCGGGCATTACAGGTGCTTGACGATGAAGGCGTATTCAGCGGGATCGACCGGGGTGATCGACAGCCGGTTGCCGCGCTGCAGGATGCGCATGTTGGCGAGTTCGGGATAGGTGCGGATCTCGGACAGCGGCATCAGCCGCGTCTTCTTCACCAGTTTCACGTCGACGTTGACCCAGCGCGGATTCTCCGGCGTCGCCTTGGGGTCGAAATACTTGTGTCCCGGCTCGAACTGGAACGCGTCGGGATACGCCAGCACGCTGACTTCGGCCAGCCCGGCGATGCCCGGCTCGGCGCACGACGAATGGTAGAACAACACCTTGTCGCCGACCTGCATCTGGTCGCGCATGAAATTGCGCGCCTGGTAATTGCGGATGCCGTACCAGGCGACGCTTTGATTGGGAAACCCAGCGAGGTCGTCGATGCTGACGTCGCTGGGTTCGGATTTCATCAGCCAGTAGCGCATGTTTGGGTGAACAGTAAGCGGGGAACGGGGAGCGGAAAGTTTAGCCGCGCTTGATCAGGGTGCCGACGCCTTCGGGCGTCAGCACTTCCAGCAGCAACGCGTGTTCAACCCGGCCGTCGATGATATGCGCGGTTTTGACGCCGCTGTTGACCGCATCGACCGCGTAGCCGACCTTGGGAATCATGCCGCCGGTGATGGTGCCGTCGGCCATCAGTTCGTCTACCTGGCGCGGGGTGAGGCCGGTGAGCAGGTTCATCTGCTTGTCGAGCACGCCGGGAATGTTGGTCATGAAAATCACTTTTTCCGCCTGCAGCACGCCGGCGATCTTGCCCGCCACCACA
>MGZO01000077.1:0-3625 GCA_001802655.1 Hydrogenophilales bacterium RIFOXYD1_FULL_62_11 | reverse complement strand
CGGAATGAAATCGCGCGCGTCGAGCACCTGGATGATCTCCGGATCGATGCTGGTGATCTCGCCAACCTGACCGATGTCGAGCATCTCGTCTGAATTGTCCTTGCTCGCCACCAGCATTTTCTTGGCATGGATGAAATTGCCGTCCTTGCCGGTCAACCCGACCGCCTTGCCGCCGTGCTTGTTGATCAGCGTGACGATGTCCTGGTTGACCATGCCAAGCACCATTTCCACCACGTCGAGCGTTTCTTCGTCGGTGACGCGCATGCCCTGGATGAAGTCGGACTGCTTGCCGATTTTCTTCAGCAGGTCGCCGATCTGCGGGCCGCCGCCGTGCACCACCACCGGGTTCATCCCCACCAGCTTCAGCAGCACCACATCCTTGGCGAACGCCTCCATCAAGTGGCGTTCGGTCATGGCGTTGCCGCCGTATTTGATGACGATGGTCTTGTCGTAAAAACGCTGGATGTAGGGCAGCGCTTCCGACAGGATATGCGCCTTGTCGGCAGCGGAATGGGACGTGGTCATGGCAGCTCCGGTAAAGTCTGCGCGGATTTTACGCCAAACAAAAGGCGGCGCGCGGCCGCCTTTTTGTACCCGGACAGGGTTTACTGAACGTTGAGCCGCTTGGCGCTAGCCGCCGTTTTCTTCGGCAGCACCAATTCCAGCACGCCGTCCTGATAGCGGGCGGAGGCCGTGGCTTCGTCCACCTCATGTTCCAGCGCAAAGCTGCGGCTGACACGGCCAAAATAACGCTCGCGGCGCAGCACTTTTTCGCCTTCCTTCTGCTCGGAGTTTTTCTTCACCTCGGCGCTGATCGACACAGTGTTGCCGTCGATGGTCACGTGAATGTCATCCTTGGTAACGCCGGGCATGTCTGCATGCACCGCATAGCTCTTTTCATCTTCCTTCACATCCATGCGAATCTGCGGCATCTCCTTGTCCATTTGCACCGGGCGGAAGAAGCCCCGGAACAGGTTATCCAGCGGGTCGCTTACTTCATAGGGTTCATAGCGGCTGATGTTGGCCATCTTGTCCTCCTTCAAGTTAAGTGGGGTTACGGATATACCCGATGTAAGGCAAGCCACCGGGATTTCAAGCCCCGGTTTGTTGCATTGCGCGACTGCCTCTACAGTGCCGGTTCCGGCGTATTGCAAGAAGAACGTTTTTGAACACACTCGACGCTCATCGCTGGCTGGCCGACCACGGCGACTACCTGTTCCGCGTGGCGCGCCGCCAGCTGCACTCCGACGCACTGGCCGAGGACGCGGTGCAGGAAACCCTGCTCGCCGCGCTGACTGCGCAGGCGCGCTACGCCGGTGATGCCAGCCCGCGCACCTGGCTCACCGGCATCCTCAAGCACAAGATCGTCGACCTGATCCGGCGACAGCTGCGCGAAGTCGAAATCCCGCGCGACGCCGACGGCGAGGAAGCCGTCGACAGCCTGTTCAAGCAGGACGGTCACTGGGCCGAACCGCTGCGCCCCTGGGGCAATCCGCAGACCGAGGCGGAACTGAGCCAGTTGCGGCGCGTGCTCGGCGAATGCGCCGAGCGCCTGAAACCCGTGATGGCGCAGGTGTTCAGCCTGCGCGAAGTGGCAGGCATGGAAACCGAAGAAATTTGTAAGGAACTGGCTATCACCCCGACCAACTGCTGGGTAATGCTGCATCGGGCACGTCTATTCATGCGTCAATGCCTGGAACTGAATGGGTTTGGGAAGGCCGGTGCGGCATGAAATGGATGGCAACCTGCAAGGAGACAACAGAACGTGCTTCACGCGCCATGGACGAGCGCCTGCCGATCGGCGACCGGGTGGCGATGCGGCTGCATCTGGCCATCTGCACCAACTGCAGGCACTTTACCCAACAGCTACAAGACATGCGCCGTCTGTTTCGAACGGAAACGACGGCGAACGATGAGATGTCGGGGCTGCCCCCCGAGGCCCGGCGCCGCATCGCAACCGAATTGCAGAACAAGCTCGCCCCATAAGGAGCCCTTTGCAAGCCGCCGACCCCGGTCGGTCCCCCGTAGTTCAATGATTGAAACTTTACTGTTAGGAGAGAACACCATGTCCAAGAAAACCCTGATCGCCGCCGCTGCCGGTACCGCTTTTGCCGCCGCCCTGGCCGCCCCCGTCGCCACGGCTGCGAGCAACCCGTTTGCCCTGTCCGCCCTGAGTTCCGGCTATCAAGTGGCTGACAATCACGCCACCAAGCCGGTGGAAGGCAAGTGCGGCGGCAAGACCGAAGCCGAGATGAAGGCCAAGGAAGGCAAGTGCGGTAATACGGAAAAAATGAAGGATGGCAAGTGTGGCGAAGGCAAGTGCGGCGCCACCAAGAGCAAGGGCGATGCAAGCAAAACCGAAGCCGGAAAAACCAGCACCGAGAAATAACGGGCGGTGAATACAGCGGCGCCACGAGGCAAGGCAGCCAGTGTGGTGCCGCTGATCAGCACGGAATTGCTGCATCGGTCCGCTTGTGCCGGCCAAAACTTCGACTATCGTTAGTCCTTTTAGGAGAGCAAATCATGTCCAAGCAAACCCTGATCGCTGTTGCTGTCGGCTCCGCCTTCGCTGCCGGTCTGGCTGTCGCCCCCGTCGCGTCGGCCGCAGAAAATCCCTTTACCCTGTCCGGCTTGTCATCTGGCTACCAAGTGGCCGATAGCCAAGGAGCCATGCCCAAGGAAGGCAAGTGCGGCTGCATGTACATGAAAGACGGTGAAGGCAAGTGCGGCATGTCGATGGCTGACACCGACAAGGATGGCAAGGTCAGCAAGGAAGAAGCCGCCAAACATCACGAAGCGATGTTCACCCAAATGGACGCTAACAAGGATGGTTTCATCGACAAGACCGAAATGGGCAAGATGTGGGACGGCAAGTGCGGGGGAAAAATGAGACAAGGCATGTGCGGCGGCACGAAGTAAACTGGCTGTCATGAATCCCTTGCGCCCTGTCGGCGCGGGGCTGGGTTTTCGGCGCGAGCTGCTGCCCGCGCTGAAGGTCCACGTCCCCGACGCCATCGATTTTTTCGAGCTTGCTCCGGAAAACTGGATCGACCTTGGTGGTGCCTATGGCCGCGATCTGCGCGCCTTCACTGAACGCTATCCGTTTGTTTGCCACGGCCTGTCACTGTCGATCGGCGGCCCGACCCCGCTCGACGAAATACTGCTGCACAAGACGCGGCAGTTCATGGATGCCCACGGCATTGCGCTTTACACCGAACATTTGTCGTACTGCTCGGACGACGGGCATTTATACGACCTGCTGCCGATTCCCTTCACGCAAGAAGCGGTGAAATACGTCGCTGCGCGCATCCGTCGCGCGCAGGACATTCTCGAACGCCGCATCGCGATCGAAAACGCCTCGTACTACACGCCGTCACCGGTAGCCGACATGGACGAACTCGGCTTCATCCGCGCAGTGCTGGACGAGGCCGATTGCGACCTGCATCTCGACGTCAACAACGTCTACGTCAACAGCGTGAACCACCGCTACGACGCCGTCGAATTCATCCGCGCGCTGCCGACCGAGCGGATCGTCTATATGCACATGGCCGGACATTACAACGAAGCCGACGACCTCATCATCGACACCCACGGCGCCGACGTGATCGAGCCGGTATGGTCGCTG
>MGZO01000076.1:7395-12284 GCA_001802655.1 Hydrogenophilales bacterium RIFOXYD1_FULL_62_11 | reverse complement strand
TGACCGACACCGAGGCGCTGAGCCTGTACCAGGTCATCGACCGCATCCACGCAGACGATGCGTTCAGCCGGCACTGGTCGAGCTTCGATCGCCTGCACGCGGGCGACCTCATCGGCACACGCCACGACGGCACGCCGGTGCGGGCGGACAACGATGGCTATATCGTTTTCCCCAACCCCAACGCACAGCCCGGCCAGGAGTGGTTTTACCTCGCCAAGCCCAGCACGCGGGTGTAACTTTATCGCGCTGCCGTTGGATGGCGTCAGGAGTATTCGGGTATGGGCCAGGAAATCGACCGCACGCACTTTTCGGAAACAGATTCACGCCAGTTTGCCAGCAGGCTGGCGGAGGAAACGGCTGCGCTGCAATCGTTTGCCGAAGCCGGCGGATTTTCCGATGCGCGTTACGTTGCGGGATTCGAACTCGAAGCCTGGCTGCTCGATCACGCCGGGCGCCCCAATCCGATCAACGAAACCTATCTGCGCGCGCTGAACGATCCGCTGGTGGTGCCCGAGTTGTCGCGCTTCAATGTCGAACTGAATGCGCCGCCGGTGGAAATGGGTGCGGGCGTGCTGGCAGCGATGGAGGAATCCCTGCTGACCACCTGGGACAAGTGCCAGCAGGTGGCGCACGGCATGGACACGGTGCTGGCGATGATCGGCATCCTGCCCACCATCCGCGACGAGGATTTGTGCCTCGCCAACATGTCGGCGATGAATCGCTTCGACGTGCTCAACGCGCAAGTATTGCAGCAGCGTGATGGCGCCCCCATCCGCATCGACATCGAGGGTGCGGATCATCTTCAGTTGAGCCGGCGCGACGTGATGCTCGAAGCCGCTACCACCTCATTCCAGTTGCATCTGCAGGTGCCGTTCGAGCAGGCGGCGCGCTATTACAACGCCACCCTGATCAGTTGCGCCCCGCTGCTGGCGGCGGCCGTCAATTCGCCACTGCTGTTCGGCCAGCGCCTGTGGCAGGAAACGCGCGTGCCCGTGTTCGAACAGGCGGTCGAACTGGGCGGTTACGCAGGGCTGGCGGAGCCGACGCTGCGGCGGGTGACGTTCGGGCGTGGCTATGTGGCAAACAGCCCGCTCGAACTGTTCGAGGAAAATCTCCAGCACTATCCGGTGCTGCTGCCGATGCCGCAGGAGGAAACATCGACCCGTTATCCACATCTGCGTCTGCACAACGGCGCCATCTGGCGTTGGGTGCGGCCACTGATCGGCTTCGATGAGGCCGGGCAGGCGCACCTGCGGCTGGAGCAGCGGGTACTGCCGAGCGGTCCGACGGTGCTCGACATGATGGCCAATGCGGCGCTGTATTTTGGCCTGGTGCATGCCCTGGCGCGGCAGCCTGTTGCGGCAGAAGCCGGACTGCCATTTGCCGATACGCGTACCAATTTCTACGCCGCTGCCCGCCACGGGCTGCAGGCCGAACTGACCTGGCTGGATGGCCGGCGTTATCCCGTGCGCGAATTCATCCTTGAGACCGCGCTGCCGCTGGCGCGCCAGGGTCTGCGTGATTTCGGCCTGCCCGATGCCGAGACCGAACATTATCTGGGCGTGGTCGAAGCCCGGATGCGCAGCGGCCAGACCGGGTCGGCATGGCAGTTGCAGCGGCTCGCAAAAGTGGGTGGCGACATTCATCGGATGATGGACGATTACCTGGTGAACCAGCGTTCAGGCGCACCAGTGCATGAATGGAGCCTGTAATGCTGACGCAATTTGAAGCGGTGCCCGCAGGCCTGCTGGAGGCGACGGCCGCCCAGCTGAGTGAGGTGCTGCCCGGCCCGGCGCTGATCCATCTGCCGGGCCGGCGCACGCCGCCGCTGTTCGTTTCGGTGCTGCTGCACGGCAATGAGGACACCGGCTGGCTGGCCGCGCAATCCGTTCTGAAAAAATACGCAACCGCCGAACTGCCGCGCGCGCTGTCGCTGTTCATTGGCAACGTCGAGGCGGCGCGTTCGGGATTGCGCCGCCTCGATGGCCAGCCGGACTACAACCGGGTGTGGCCCGGCAGCGAGGAAACCCACCCGGCCGAACGGGCGATGATGCAGCAGGTGGTCGACGCGATGCGCGCCCGCGGCGTGTTCGCCAGCATCGACATCCACAACAACACCGGCCTCAATCCGCACTACGCCTGCGTCAACCGGCTGGACCCCTCATTCCTGCATCTCGCCACGCTGTTTTCGCGCATCGTCGTCTATTTCATCCGCCCGCGCGGCGTGCAGTCAGCTGCGTTTGCCGAGCTGTGCCCGGCGGTGACGGTGGAATGCGGCAAACCCGGCACGCCCGACAGCGTCGAACATGCCGCCGCGTTCATGGAAGCCTGCCTGCATTTGTCCGAATTCCCGCAGCATCCGGTCGCACCGCATGACGTCGATCTGTTTCACACGGTGGCCACGGTCAAGTTGCCGGAGGCAGTCGGCTTCGGTTTCGGCGCACCGGCTGCCGATATCGATTTCGTGCCCGAGCTCGATCACTTCAATTTCCGCGAATTGGCGTACGGTGACCTGTGGGGCCGGCTGCGGCCGGGCAGTGCGGCGCGGCTGCAGGTGCTGGATGAAGCGGGGGCGGACATCGGCGAGCGCCTGTTCGACTACGGCAAGGATGAAATCAGGCTCAGGCGGCCGCTGATGCCGGCCATGCTGACGCGCGACGAGCGGGTGATCCGCCAGGATTGCCTGTGCTACTTGATGGAGCGGATCAAGCAGCCAGAGTGAGCATCATCCGCGCGGGTGGTGTTGCGCGTGCAACTGCTTCAGCCGCTCGCGCGCCACATGGGTGTAGATCTGCGTGGTGGAAATATCGCTGTGCCCGAGCAGCATCTGCACCACGCGCAAATCCGCGCCGTGATTCAGCAGATGCGTCGCAAAAGCATGGCGCAGCGTGTGCGGCGACAGCGGCCGTACGATGCCGGCACTGCGCGCGCGGCGCTTGATCAGATACCAGAACGCCTGCCGCGTCATGCCGTCGCCGCGCGCGGTCACGAACACCGCATCGCTCAGGTTTTTGTTCATCAACTCCGGACGCGCTTCGGCCAGATAGCGTCGCAGCCATTCCACCGCTTCTTCGCCCAGCGGCACCAGCCGATCCTTGTTGCCCTTGCCGGTGACGCGCAGCACGCCGTCGTTGAGGTTCACTGCCGTCAGCTTCAGTCCCACCAGTTCGGACACGCGCAAGCCGGTGGCGTACAGCGTCTCCAGCATCGCGCGGTCACGCAGATCGAGCGTCGCGTCGGTCGCGGCGCTGCCGAGCAGGCGTTCCACATCGGCCTCGGTCAGCGACTTGGGCAGCGAGCGCGGCAGTTTGGGACTGTCGAGATTGAGCGTGGGATCGGCGGCGATCAGGCTTTCGCGCAGCAGGTAGCGATAAAAGCGCTTGAGGCTGGAGGTGTAGCGCGCCGCGCTGCGTGCTTGCGCATGCTGGGCAAAGCGCCAGGCCAGATAGCCCTCGATATCGCCCGCCACGGCGGCGTTCAGTTCGCAGCCTTTGGCTTGCCTGAGCCAGTGGCCAAACGCGAGCAGGTCGCGCCGATACGCCGCCAGCGTCAGTTGCGCCAGCCCATCTTCCAGCCACAGATGATCGCAAAAGCGGTCGATCAGCGGGTCATCTGTCGTCGTGGTCGGGGGCATGTTGTTCGTGCACCAGCAGCCAGGTTTTCACGTCCAGCGGCGCGCCCGCCGCCGCGTGCATGAAGCCGCCCAGCCCGTTGGCCGCCACCACGCGATGGCACGGCACCAGGATTGGCAACGGGTTCGAGCCGCACGCCTGACCCACTGCGCGCGCCGCCGTGCCGAGCTGTTTCGCCAGCGCGCCATAGGTCGTCGGCTGGCCGGGCGGAATCGCCATCAGCGCGCGCCACACCCGCTGCTGGAACGGCGTGCCGGACAGTTCAAAGCGCAGGTTGAAGGCATGCGCAGCGTCATCCCAGTAAGCCGCCAGCTCGCGCGCAAGGTGCTCGGCACGCGCATCCAGTTGTGCCGATACCGGTGTATCCAGCGGCAAAAAGTCCAGCCGCGTCAGCGCGTCGCCGTCAAAGCGCGCGCCCAGGCGGCACATCGGGGCGGGGAGAATGGCGTCGCAAGTGGGCATGGGTAACACGAGTCGTTGTTGCGCAGGATGGTCACTAATTTACCGGGTATGGGTATGGGCGGATACCCTGTCGGAAACTCTTTGTCGTGCCCTGCCCGTGTCACATCAAGAAAAACGGCCTGGCGCATCGTGCGCCAGGCCGTTTGTTTTTGGTGGGTCTGCACGGACTTGAACCGTGGACCAAGGGATTATGAGTCCCCTGCTCTAACCAGCTGAGCTACAGACCCGTGATTGGCTAACCGTGGCCGTCGAACGTGTCGGCCGGGCCTGCTTAGACTTCGCCGCTGCCGGTAAAGCTTTTCAGCTTTTCGGAACGGGTCGGGTGGCGCAGCTTGCGCAGGGCCTTGGCTTCGATCTGGCGAATCCGCTCGCGGGTGACGTCGAACTGTTTGCCGACTTCTTCCAGCGTGTGGTCGGTGTTCATTTCGATGCCGAAACGCATGCGCAGCACTTTGGCCTCGCGCGAGGTCAGGCTGTCCAGCACTTCGCGGGTGGCGTCGCGCAGGTTGGCGTAGACCGCGGAGTCGTCGGGCGACAGCGTGCCGGAGTCCTCGATGAAATCGCCGAGGTGGGAATCTTCGTCGTCTCCGATCGGCGTTTCCATCGAGATCGGCTCCTTGGCGATTTTCATGATCTTGCGGATCTTGTCTTCCGGCATTTCCATCTTGATCGCGAGCGTGGCGGGATCGGGCTCGATGCCGGTTTCCTGCAGGATCTGGCGGCTGATGCGATTCATCTTGTTGATGGTTTCGATCATGTGCACCGGAATGCGGATGGTGCGCGCCTGGTCGGCGA
>MGZO01000076.1:270-7335 GCA_001802655.1 Hydrogenophilales bacterium RIFOXYD1_FULL_62_11 | reverse complement strand
GACGGTATTCGAATTTGTCGACTGCTTTCATCAGGCCGATGTTGCCTTCCTGGATCAGGTCGAGAAACTGCAGGCCGCGGTTGGTGTATTTCTTGGCGATGGAGATCACCAGACGCAGGTTGGCCTCGATCATTTCGCGCTTGGCGCGGCGCGCCTTGGCTTCGCCGGTGGACATCTGCTTGTTGATGTCCTTCAGGTTCTTGATCGGCAGGCCGATGCGATCCTGCATGGCAATCAAGGCTTCCTGGTGCGCTTTGACTTCGTACTGCACCTTGGCAAGCGTCGAACAATAGCCTTTTTTGGCGGCGATTTCCTTGTCGACCCAGGCGAGATTGGTTTCGTTGCCGGGGAAGGTCTTGATGAAATGCGCGCGTGGCATGCCGGAGCGGTTGATGCAGAAATCCATGACCTTGCGTTCGTGCGAGCGCACTTCTTCGACCGCGTTGCGGATCTGTTCGCACAGGCCGTCGACCTGGCGCACCGAGAAGCGGAACACCATCAGCAGGTCGGTCACTTCGGACTGCGCTTTCATGTGCTGCGGCGTGCCGAGGCCGAATTTGGTCTGGGCGAGCTGGGCTTTTTTGTAAGCCTTGCGGATGAAGTCGAACTGCGCAAGGGCTTCGGCCTTGAGTTGCGCCAGGTTGGCGGCCGCGATGGCAGCGCTTGCAGCCTGGGCGGCTTCTTCGTCTTCCTCCTCTTCTTCCTCTTCCTCGTCAGACTCATCCGTTGCGGCTGCATTGGCTGCCGCGGGTGTCGGCGTGGCGGAGGCGAGCTCGACAAAGCCGTCGATCAGTTCGTCGATGCGCAACTCGTCTTTTTCGACCAGCGCCGCCATGTCCAGAATCTGCTGGATGGTGAGCGGGCACGACGAAATGGCCATCACCATGTGGCGCAGGCCTTCTTCGATGCGCTTGGCGATTTCGATTTCACCTTCGCGGGTGAGCAGGTCGACCGTGCCCATTTCGCGCATGTACATGCGCACCGGGTCGGTGGTGCGGCCAAAATCGGAATCGACGGTCGTCAGCGCCTGTTCGGCTTCGGCGACCACATCCTCGTCGGCGACCGCCGGTGCGGCTTCCTGCATCAGCAGGGTTTCGGCGTCCGGCGCTTCGTCGTAGACCTGGATGCCCATGTCGTTGATCATGCTGATCACGCCTTCGATCTGGTCGGCGTCCAGCACTTCGTCGGGCAAGTGGTCGTTGATTTCGGCGTAGGTCAGGAAGCCGCGCTCCTTGCCCAGGATGATCAGGTTTTTAAGCTGGGTGCGACGCGCTTCGGCTTCCACCGGCGTCAATTCTTTGAGAGGGATCAGCGCTTCGGCTTTCTTGGCACCACCACCGGGTTTTCTTCCACGTACAGCCACAGATTCTTCTCCGCTCAGGTTCCATCTCGCGCAGGGCGCGCGGACAGATAAAGTCGTTCAAAAACCGGCAATTATACCGCAATGCCTGGCGTTGTCTTGCCGTTTCTGGCAAGCTAGGACCGTGCCAGGTCCACCAGTTCCTGGCGCTCACTGGCGCTCAGGCTGTTCAGCGGCCGCGCAGCCAGGTCTTGTTGCCGTCGGCGGCGCCAGTCATCGTGGAGTTGCCTGACTGCGCCATCGAATTCGGCGTTCCAGTCCCAGCTATCGTCTTTGTCGAGCAAGTCGGTCATAAGTTCATTGACCAGACTTTCCAGCGTGCTGCCGCGGGCGGCTTCGGCGAGGGAAGGCAGGCTGGGGCTTCCGATGTCGCGCAGCCAGGTCATCAGGTCGGCCAGATGCTCGAACAGCGGATCGTTGGCGTCCAGCCATGCCTGATCGACTTCGGCGACCCGCTGCGGATTGAGCAGCATCATGCGCGCCAGGCTGCGCAGGCGCGAGGGGGCCGGGCGGCGCGTGGGACGCGGCGGTGCGCGGCGGGCGATGGTGGGCTTCACGCCCATTTGCGTGAGTTCGTTGGCCGGCACATGCGCCAGTTCGGCGATTTGCCGCTGGATCAGGCTGCCCAGCATCGGCGCGGTGATTTTTTCCAGCAGCGGTTTGGCCTGTTTGAGCAGGGATGCGCGGCCTTCCTGGGTGTCGAGCTTGAGCCCGCTTGCCAGTTCGCGCACCAGAAATGCCGACAGCGGCAGGGTGTCGTTATCCAGCAGGCGCAGGAAGGCCGCCTGGCCATGGGCACGAATGGTGCTGTCGGGATCTTCGCCTTCCGGTAGAAACAGGAAGCTGATTTCCTTGCCGTCCTGCAAGGCTTCCAGCGAGTTTTCCAGCGCGCGCCAGGCCGCCTTGCGCCCGGCATTGTCGCCGTCAAACGCGTAGATCAGGCGGTCGGTATGGCGCAGCAGGGTGCGCACATGAATCGGCGTGGTGGCAGTGCCCAGCGCGGCCACGGAAAATTCCACGCCGTGCTGCGCCAACGCCACCACGTCCATATAGCCTTCGACCACGATGGCGCGGCCGGCGGCCTTGATCGCTGCGCGCGCCTCGAACAGGCCATAAAGCTCCGAGCCTTTGTGAAACAGCGGGGTTTCAGGCGAATTGAGATATTTCGGCTCGCCCTTGTCGAGTACGCGTCCGCCAAAGCCGACGATCTGGCCTTTGATGTTCTTGATGGGAAACATGATGCGGTCGCGGAAGCGGTCGTAGCGGCTGCGTTCGTTGTCGATGACGAGGCCGGAGGCGGCAAGCGCATCGGCTGAGTAATCGCTGAAAACCTGTTTCAGCGGCGACCAGTCGTCCGGCGCATATCCCATGCCGTATCGGGCGGCGATGGTGCCGGTAAGGCCGCGTTGTTTCAGGTAGTCGATTGCGCGCGGCGAGCTTTTGAGTTGTTGCCGGTAAAACTGCGCGGCTTGTTCCAGCGCATCCCACAGGGCGGGCGGCGGTTTGGGACGGTCGGATTCCTGTGCCGATTCCGGTATCGGCAGGCCGACATCCTGCGCCAGCGCCGCAACGGCATCGGGGAAGCTCATGTGCTCGTATTCCATCAGGAAACCGAGCGCGGTGCCGTGCGCGCCGCAGCCAAAGCAATGGTAGAACTGCTTGGTCGGGCTGACGGTGAAGGAGGGGGTTTTTTCGTTGTGGAAAGGGCAGCAGGCCTGGTAGTTCTGGCCGGCTTTTTTCAGCGACACGCGACGGTCGATGACATCAACGATATCGACGCGGGCAAGCAGGGTATCGATGAAGTCGCGCGGGATCATGGTTGCCGCATACCGAGGGGAGGGTGCATCAAAAGCCCGAGCAGGCGCCGGGCGGCGTCTAGCCTGCCAGCCGAGCCTTGATCAAGGTGGAAACCTGCCCCATGTCAGCACGGCCGGCGAGACGGGGTTTCAGCAAGCCCATGACCTTGCCCATGTCTTTGGCGCTGGCGGCACCCGATTCGGTAATCGCCGCGATCACGGCGGTCTCGACTTCGGCGCCAGACAGCTGTTCGGGCAGATAGGCTTGCAGCACGACCAGTTCGGCCTGCTCCACGGCCACCAGATCGTCGCGACCGGCGGCCTGGAACTGGCTGATTGAGTCTTTGCGTTGCTTGATGAGTTTTTCGACGATGCTGCTGATCGTTGCATCGTCGAGCTCGATCCGTTCGTCCACTTCCTTCTGCTTGATCGCAGCGAGCAGCAAACGGATCGTGCCGAGACGCGCCGTATCCTTGGCGCGCATGGCATCCTTCATGTCGTCGGTGACGCGTGCTTTCAGCGACATGGGTCGAGCGAGATTCTGCGTGGACGCAGAATCAATACATCTTGGGGGGGAGTTGCTGGCCGCGCAGACGCTTGCTCTGGCGCTTGACTGCAGCAGCGAGCTTGCGCTTGCGCTCGGCGGTGGGCTTTTCGTAGAACTCGCGGGCACGCAGTTCGGTCAGCAGACCCACTTTTTCGATGGAGCGCTTGAAGCGGCGCAGTGCGACATCGAACGGCTCGTTTTCTTTGATTTTGACGTAGGGCATTGAAAAAGGATTCCGGGAAACGGGAAAAAGAGAAGCATAGCAAACCTGTGCGCTTTTTTCCAGTCCCCCCGTAATCGCGTTTCGGCGGGTGGGGGAAACCTGACGGGGGGGCGCCCGGCTGGCTTCCCCCAATTGTTGGGCGCCAGAGAGAGCGGGATGAAAATTTCCAGTAAATTCAAGCGGTCATATCATGCCATGGGAGCCATCATGTACCGTGACGGATCCGGCCATGCAGGCACGCAGAGTGTATCGCAAGCCGGAATAAGCCAGACTGCGATAAAAGGGCTTACCGAATATAATGAGCGGTGCGACTCGGCAGGTTCGGGTTGCCCCCCTTATTTTTGTTGTGAAATTGTTATGTCTGAACCCGTGCCAACTGAATCCAAACCCACCGAATCCCAGCATGCGCTGCAAGGCGAAATTGCCGGCCTGATCGTGACCGCGCTTAATCTCGAACTCAGTCCGGACGACATTCAACCCGACGCGCCACTGTATGGCGAGGGGCTCGGGCTGGATTCCATCGATATTCTGGAAGTGGCGCTGGTGGTGTCGAAGCAGTTTGGCTTTTCACTGCGCGCCGATAGTGCCGACAACACCCGCATATTCAGTTCGCTGGCCGAACTGACCCGGCACGTTGCGGCCAACCGGACGAAATGAGCTTGATTTCATGCCGTTGAGCGTGGCGCGCGTCGCGCGGGGGTTCATCGTCGCTGCCGGGGTTATCGCCTACCCCGTGCTGGCGCATTACAGCGCGGCCACGTCGGCCGCCACCACTTTGCCATCGCTTGGCGTGGCGGTTTCGCTGGCGCCGTCGCTGGCGATTTTGTTGTGGCTGGCCTGGCGTTCGCCCAGACGACTGCTCATGCTGGCGCTCTGTGTGGCCGTGGGCGTGGGGCTGGCGCTGTTCTGGGGCGCGCTGCAACGTAATTTCAATTGGGTGTATTTCCTGCAGCATGTCGGCACCAATGTCATGCTGGCCGCTGTGTTTGGTACCACGCTGATGCGCGGGCGGCAGGCGCTGGTTACAAAACTGGCCGAAACCGTGCACCGGACCACGCTGGCGCCGGAGGTGCTGCGCTACACGCGCCAGGTCACTTTGGCGTGGACGCTTTTTTTTCTGGCAACGGCGCTGGTTTCCAGCGCGCTGTTCTGCTGCGCGAGCATGGAGGCATGGTCGATTTTTGCCAATTTCCTGTCGTTTCCGCTGATTCTGCTGATGTTTGCGGTTGAGTATGCGGTGCGTCTGCGCAAGCTGCCGAACCTGGAGAAACACAGCATCATGGATGGCGTGCGCGCGTTCTGGAAAAGACCGGCCACTCTGCCTGACGTGTCTTCAAATTCACGTTAAGCCGTTCGCTTCCTGACCATGCTGACCCTGCCGCTGATTGCCCATTCCTGCGTCGATGCTACCGTGGCGTGGCGCGGCGGCGTGCCGGTCAGCGCCGGGCAGTTTCTGCGTGAGGTTGCAACGCTCGCGGGCGAGTTGCCAGCCGGTCGACACGTGCTCAACCTGTGCAGCAATCGCTACCGGTTCACGGTTGCGCTGGCGGCCTGCATTGTCAGCGGCCGGGTGAGCGTGTTGCCGCCCAATCACACCGTGGAAATGGTGAGGCAGATGCAGTGTCTCGCCCCGGATGTGTTTTGCATCACCGATCAGGATGCGTGCCCCATCGACCTGCCGGTGTTCCGTTACCCAACGTCAAGGCCGGAATCGGTGGCCAACCCCCGGATTCCGCAGATCGATTGCGATCAGGTCATCGCCCGGGTCTTTACCTCTGGTTCCACCGGAATGCCGACGCCGCATGACAAACGCTGGGGCAATCTGGTGCGCAATGTGCAGGCGGAGGGCGCGCGCCTGGGCATCACTCCGGCGCATGCGCTGGTGGGCACGGTGCCGCCACAACATATGTACGGACTGGAAACTACGGTGCTGCTGCCGCTGCAATGCGGCGCCGCGCTGCATGACGGCAGCCCTTTTTACCCGGACGATATCGGCACGGCCCTGAAACAGCTGCCGCGGCCGCGGGTGCTGGCGACATCACCCTATCACTTGCGCGCGCTACTGGCCGCGCAAGCCGACCTTCCCGCAGCTGACCTGGTGCTGTCAGCCACGGCGCCGCTGTCGACCAATCTGGCCGCCGAGGCGGAGCGCCGTTTCGGCTGCCCCCTGCTGGAAATCTACGGTTGCACCGAAACCGGCCAGCTGGCGACACGCCGTACCACAGCGGGCGTGGCCTGGCAGGCCTTTCCGGACGTTCGCTTGCGGTTCGAGGACGAGGCGGTATGGGCCGAGGGCGGGCACATCGAGACGCCGACCCTGCTGAGCGATGTGATCGAACCCATCGCTGAGAAGCCGGGTCATTTCCTGCTGCATGGCCGCCATGCCGATCTGGTCAATATTGCCGGCAAGCGTACCTCGCTGGCTTATCTCAACTACCAGCTCACTGCGATTCCCGGGGTGCAGGATGGGGTGTTCGTGCTGCCGCAAGACGATACGGGTGAAATGGAAAGCGTACGCCGCCTGGTCGCCCTGGTGGTGGCGCCCACGCTGACCCCTGCCGCGCTGATGCAGGCGTTGCGCGAACGCATCGACCCCATTTTTCTGCCGCGCCCGCTGTTGTTTGTCGACGCACTGCCGCGCAATGCCACGGGCAAGTTGCCTCACCAGCTGGCGCAGGCTTTGCTGGCCAGCCTGCAGGCAAAAACGTCGCACGGTCAGCCGGCATGACGACGCAATCCTTGCCACTGGCTGTCGCGGCCGATCATCCGGCGTATGCCGGACATTTTCCGGGCCGCCCGATTCTGCCCGGCGTGGTGTTGCTGGACGAGGCGCTGCTTGCGCTGGCCGCGTTGCAGGGAACGGCCGCTGCGACCGGCGAGATCAAGTCGGCGAAGTTTCTCAGCCCGGTTCAGCCTGGCGAAATCCTGCGCCTCGAGTATTCGTCGACAGCGGCGGGCGTATTCCGCTTCGAGTTGAAGGTGGCTGAACGCGTGGTGGCCAGCGGCATCGTGGCGTTTGCTGCAGCCGATGGGGTGACGTCATGACGCCCGCCGGGGTCGATCATCAGGCCGAATGGGTCAAGCGCCCGGAACGCAGCAACATGCTGATGCTGCGCGTGATGAGCTGGATCTCGCTGAC
>MGZO01000076.1:0-177 GCA_001802655.1 Hydrogenophilales bacterium RIFOXYD1_FULL_62_11 | reverse complement strand
CCTGCAGCGTGTGCTCGGGCGGCGGCCGCGTCTGTCCGAGCGGTTTCGTCACTTCCACAGCTTCGCCACCTGCGTCCACGACCGGGTATATCTGCTCAATGGCCGCTATGACTTGTTCGATATTCAGGTTCGCGGGCGGGAGGTGTTTGATGCGGCTTACACCAATGGACGGGGGCT
>MGZO01000075.1:6086-16549 GCA_001802655.1 Hydrogenophilales bacterium RIFOXYD1_FULL_62_11 | reverse complement strand
TGCTGGCCATCAGTGCCAATGCCATGCCACGCGATATCGAAAAAGGCCTCGAGGCAGGATTCTTTCGTTATCTCACCAAGCCGATCAAGGTCAACGCGTTCATGGATGCGCTGAACCAGGCGCTGGAACGGGCGGATGAAGAACGTGACGGCGCAGTCAACCCGGCTCTTCTGTGATGATCAGCACCGACGATCTGCTCAACGCCCGCATTCTGATCGTCGACGATCAGAAAACCAATGTGACGCTGCTGGAACACATACTCGATGGCGCCGGGTATCGATCCATCACCTCCACAACGGACCCGCATGCCGTCTGCGCGCTGCATCGCGACAACGACTATGACCTGATTCTGCTCGACCTGCAGATGCCCGGCATGGATGGCTTCAAGGTGATGGAAGGCCTGAAGGCAATCGAACCCGACGGCTATCTTCCGGTTCTCGTGATCACGGCCCAGCCCGGCCACAAGCTGCGCGCCTTGCAAGGCGGTGCCCGGGATTTCATCAGCAAGCCATTCGATCTTCTGGAACTCAGGACACGCATCCACAACATGCTGGAAGTGCGATTGCTGTACCGCCAACTCGAACAGTACAGCCGCGCGCTGGAATCCCTGGCGCTGCATGACGCGCTAACCGGGTTACCGAATAGACGGCTTTTATTCGATCGGCTGGCGTTGGCCATTGCCCATGCGCACCGCAATAAACGCACCATGGCCGTGCTGTATCTCGATCTGGACGGATTCAAGCAGATCAACGACACCTTGGGTCACGACGCAGGCGACGCCTTGCTGGCAATGGTCGCCAACCGCCTGGTGGCTGCAGTCCGTCAGGAAGACACCGTGGCACGGCTGAGTGGCGATGAATTCGTGATCGCGTTGTGGGAAATGAGTCATACCGACAATGTCAGCACGCTGGCAGCGAAGCTCATACTGGCTTTAGCACAGACCTTCCGCATTCAAGAATGCGACGTGAGCATCACCGCCAGCATCGGGATCGCGCTTTACCCCACCCACGGCGAAACAGCGGAGACGCTGATGAAGCGCGCGGATCTGGCCTTGTATGAGGCCAAGCGCGGCGGCAAGAACGGCTACTGCATTGCAACATGCCCCACCGAACTGGCAATGGCGCATGCTTGACGCAACCGGCCCCGCACGACTGCGTCTCGCCGCAAATAACAGGAAGCGAATCTCATGGTGAGCCAAGACGATATTCTCAATGCCAGCATCCTGATCGTGGATGATCAGGATGCCAATGTGCAGTTGCTGGCGCAATTGCTGCATGAAGCCGGTTACGTTCACGTCGAATCGACGATGAATCCGCGCGAGGTGTTCGCGCTGCATCGCACAAACCACTACGACCTGATCCTGCTCGACCTGCAAATGCCTGACATGGATGGATTCCAGGTGATGGAAGGCCTCAAGACCGACGAAGTGGACGCCTATCTGCCCGTGCTCGTGATCACGGCCCAGCCGGGTCATAAACTCCGCGCATTGCAGGCCGGCGCCAGGGATTTCATCAGCAAGCCGTTCGATCTGGTCGAGGTCAAGACGCGCATCCGCAACATGCTGGAAGTGCGGCTGCTCTACACGAAGCTCGAGAACTACAACAAGGTGCTGGAACAAACGGTACAGGAACGGACTGCCGAACTGCGCGAAAGCGAAGCCCGCTTTCGCAGCCTGACCGAATTGGCCTCCGACTGGTACTGGGAACAGGACGAGAACATGAATTTCACTAAAGTCTCCGGCCCGGTTCTGGAAATGCTCGGCCTCGAAGCCCATCCCCAAGTGGGCGAATCAGTTGGCAGGCAGGCCGCAGGCTCGAACGAGGCCGAGCGGGAACGGCTGCTGGCGACGATTGCTGCCCGCCAACCCTTCCTCGACTTCACGTACAGCCATGTCAATGTCGACGGCTCGCAGCAGCGGTTCCGGGTCAGCGGCGAGCCGATGTTCAATCAGTCCTGCCGCTTCATCGGCTATCGCGGCATCGGGGTGGAAATCCCGCCCCAGAAATAGATTGCAACCGCGCTAAAACCAGAAATGACGCCACTCCATTATCCGAGCCAGAACCATCTTCTCGCCGCCCTCCCTGCGGCGGAATTCGATCTGCTGGCCGAGTATATTGAACTGGTCCATCTGCCGCTCGGCGAAATGCTCTACGAGCCAGGCAGCCAGTTAAAGCACGCCTATTTCCCCACCACTGCCATCGTCTCCCTGCATTACGTCATGGAATCCGGCGCATCGTCCGAGTCTGCGGGCGTCGGCAACGAAGGGGTCGTCGGCGTGTCCTTGTTCATGGGCGGCAATACCACGTCCAGTTCGGCCATGGTGCAGACCGCTGGCTACGCTTATCGGCTGGAGAGCCACAAGCTGTTGCAGGCATTCAACCGCGCCGGCCTGCTGCAGCGTTTACTGCTGCGCTACACCCAGGCCCTGATGACGCAGATGTCACAGACCGCCGTCTGCAACCGGCACCATTCGGTGGAACAGCAATTGTGTCGCTGGCTCTTGTTGACGCTGGACCGCTTGCCGTCGAACGAATTGGTCATGACGCAGGAGCTGATTGCAACATGCTCGGCGTGCGCCGCGAAGGCATCACCGAGGCTGCCGGAAAATTGCAGCATGCGGGAGTGATCAGTTATCGCCGCGGCCACATTGCGGTGCTGGATCGAGCCGGACTTGAAACCCGCGTCTGTGAGTGCTATGCCGTGGTAAAGGCCGAACTAAACCGTTTGCTGAGTGACGTTAGATACCGCCAGCAGGATGACAGCCCGATAAACACCCGTCCCGGATAAGAAGCATGATCCTGTTTCAAGGGCGGCCGCACCCGGCCGGTACTATGTGCGCTGGCAAACAGACGATGAAGCCGGTGGCGCCTAGAATCAAGCCATCTGGTACGGATTGGGGCGACAGCAACAGTCATCCGATCCTGCTTTGCGCCCTCCCGGGGTGACTGCACCAGATGTACAGGGGAGCAGGCTCATCGTCTGATGACGGGCCCCACAACAACAAACTTTTAATTTGGAGCTGACAACATGTTACAAACCATTGCAATCATCCTGATCATCCTGTGGCTGCTTGGCCTCGTGACTTCCTACACCATGGGCGGCTTCATTCACATCCTGCTGGTCATCGCGGTCATTGTCATCCTGGTGCGTGTCATCCAGGGTCGGGGTCTGTAACACATCAACTACCTCTCTACCGGAGAAAATAAAATGAACGCAGTCAAAATGTTGGGCATCGTATTAATCCTGGCCGGTGCATTGAGCTTGATCTATGGGGGATTCACCTACACCCGGAGCACGCAGGAAGCCAAGCTGGGTCCGATCGAGCTGTCGATCAAGGACAAGGAAACGGTCAACATCCCTATCTGGGCAGGCGTGGGTGCGTTAGCGGCCGGCCTGGTTCTGGTTTTCATCCGCAAGCAATAGTCGGTTCTGCCAACCTGCGAGGCTTCCCGGGATCTCAGGGCAGCTTTCAGTCATGCTTTATAAGGGCGCCCACATGACAGAAAGCCGGAACAAGCCACTCCGGGTCGCGCTGTATAACGGATTTCGCCCGCTTTGCCCTGACGCTCCAAGCCTGGCTAGAGTCCTGGAAAAGCGGGAGCGAATCAACAAGTAAAACGTGCCCGGCGTATTCGCCGGGCACGCCTCATTAAGTCAGTGCCGCGCTGCTATCCCGAGCTCAAGCAAGGAGAAGGTCATCGCCATCAAAGAGTTTGGATTAACGGCACGCACACGAAATGCGTTGCGTAACGACCGCGACACCGAGCTGCTGCGGTCGGAACTGTTCAGTATCGAACAGCTGAAGCGCCATGCAGTCACACTGGCAGCCCAGCATCAAATCGATCCGCTTGCGGGACCGGACCGCTTGCTGCCGCGGCTGGCAGACAATGCACGGGTGCTGCTGGCGGCCTACGACGTCGTCACCGCCGCCGCCACACCGGGGCAGCGCATCGTGCCAGCCGAAGCCTGGTTGCTCGACAACTTCTATCTGATCGAGCAGCAGATCGGACTGGCGCGGCGGCATCTGCCGCGCGGATACAGCCGCCAGTTGCCGCGACTGGCCGAGGGCTCATCGGCCGGTTTTCCCCGCATCTACGACCTGGCGCTGGAACTGATCTCGCATATGGACGGCCGCGTCGACAGCGACAACGCCACCCAGTTCATCGCCGCCTACCAGACCGTCGAGCCATTGAGGCTGGGCGAGCTGTGGGCCTTCCCGATCATGCTGCAGCTGGCGCTGCTGGAAAACCTGCGTCGCGTCGGGGTGCGTATCGCCCAGCGGCGCGAGGAGCGCGATGCGGCCATCACCTGGGCCGACCGCATGCTCGCCACGGCCGAAAGCGAACCGAAGCAACTGATCCACTTGCTGGCCGAATTTGCCTACGCCGATGTGCCGCTGACCGCGCCGTTCGTGGAAGAGTTTTACGACCGGCTGCAGGCGCAGGGGTCCGCCATGGCCTTCGTCCAGACCTGGGTCGAGCAGAGACTGCTCGAACAGGGAGTGACTGCAAGCGAGCTGTCGGAAGCGGCCGGCCGCACCGCCGCGGCCAACCAGATCTCCATCGCCAACAGCATCGGCAGCCTGCGCTTCATCGGCGCCATGGACTGGAAGCAGTACGTCGAGTCGCTCAGCGTCGTCGAACAGACCTTGCGCGAAGACCCGATGGAGCAGTACGCCCGCCAGGATTTCGCCACCCGAGACCGTTACCGGCATGCCATCGAAGACGTGGCACGCGGCAGCACGTGCAGCGAAATGGCGGTGGCACGCGAAGCCATTGTGCTGGCACAGGCAGCTGCCGCGCAGCAGGGTGTCCACGACCGCAGCGCGCATGTCGGCTACTACCTGATCGATCGGGGACGGCCCCAGCTGGAGCGTGCGGTCGGCTGCCGGCTGTCGTTGAAATCTTACGTCAGGCGAGCGGGCCGGCGTGTCCGCCTGCCGCTGTATCTCGGCGCCATCCTGCTGCTCACATTGCTCGCGACAGCAGTCGTGCTGTCCGCGCTCGGCCTCGATCCGGGTGAAGGGTGGGCCGGGTTGTTTGTGCTTCCCCTCCTCATCGCTGCCTCGGCGCTGGCCATCTCGCTGGTGAACCTGCTGGTCACGCTCATCCTGTCGCCACGTTCCTTGCCGCGCATGGATTTTTCAAGGGGGATACCGGAAAGTCACCGCACCATGGTGATCGTCCCCACCCTGCTGACGAGCCCGCAGGACGTTGATGATCTGCTCGAGGCGATGGAGATCCGCTATCTCGGCAATCGCGACCCCAATCTGTTCTTTGCGCTGCTGACGGATTTTGGCGACGCGCCCGAGCAAACGCTGCCGGACGATGCCGCCTTGCTCGCCTACGCGCGCGCCGCCGTCGAGACGCTCAACGCGACCTACGACGAGGATCGGCCCTGTGTCTTCTATCTGTTTCACCGGCCACGGGTGTGGAATCCGTTCGAGCGGGTGTGGATGGGCTACGAGCGCAAACGCGGCAAGCTCGAGCAGTTCAATGCCCGGCTCAGGGGCGAGGCGCACACCGCCTTTTCAGAGATCGTCGGCGACCCGTCCATTCTCGGATCGATCCAGTACGTCATCACCCTGGATACCGACACGCAGCTGCCGCGCGACGCGGCGCGCACCCTGGTCGGCAACCTCGCCCACCCGCTCAACCGGCCGGTCTTTGACGCCGCCAAGGGCCGCATTGTGGAAGGCTACGCGATCCTGCAACCGCGTGCCTCGATCAGCCTGACCAGTGCCGGCCAGTCACGCTTTACCAAACTGTTCGCGGGCGACTCGGGGCTTGACCCCTACACGCGCGAAGTGTCGGATGTCTACCAGGATGTGTTCGGCGAAGGCTCCTTCATCGGCAAGGGCATCTACGACGTCGACGCATTTAGGCAGGCGGTCGACGGACGCTTTCCCGAGAATCTCATCCTCAGTCATGACCTGCTGGAAAGCGGCTATGCACGCTCGGCCCTGGTGACCGATGTCGAACTCATCGAAGAGCATCCGGCCAGTGTCGTCATCGACGCCAGCCGGCGCCACCGCTGGATACGCGGCGACTGGCAGCTGACCGGCTGGCTGCTGCCGCGCGTGCCCGGTGCGCCTGGCCTGAATGGCGCAAAAGGAAAGCGGCAAGCCAACCCGCTCTCGGCGCTGTCGCTGTGGAAGATTTTCGACAACCTGCGGCGCAGCCTGGTCACACCGGCACTGCTTGCCTTGCTGGCGGGAGGATGGCTGCTGGGCCCGGGACACCCCGGGGTGTGGGCCCTGCTGGTCGTGGCCGTGGTGGCCCTGCCCACCCTGCTGTCCACCGCGATCGAGCTCGTGCGCAAGCCGGAGGATCGCGACTGGCTGGTGCACCTGAGCCTGACCAGCAAAGCCGCGGGCCACCCGCTCATGCTCGCAGTGCTGAGCCTGGCCTTTTTGCCCTACGACATGCTGATTGCACTCGGGGCCATTGCGCGCTCGGGGATACGGATGCTGCTCACGCGACGCGGCCTGTTGTTGTGGCAACTGCCTTCCTACGCACGCCGCAACGCACGCCGCTCACTGACCGATTTTGTCCGGGAAATGTGGATTGCGCCGGCTCTCGCGCTGGTGCTGGGGGTGGCGTTGGCCATGGAGGCGAGGAGCCCGGATATGTGGTGGGTCGCGGCACCCTTGCTGTTGCTGTGGCTGCTGTCGCCTGTCGTCGGCTGGTGGATCAGCCAGCCGACGACCGCGCCCGCCCCCGATCTGAGCGTCGATCAACGGGCCTTTCTGCGGACATCGGCCCGGCGCACCTGGCGCTACTTCGCGGATTTCGTCGGTCCGGATGACAACTGGCTGCCACCCGACAACTTCCAGGAATATCCGGCGCCGGCCATCGCCTCACGCACCTCGCCCACCAACATCGGCATGGCGCTGCTGGCCGACCTGGCGGCGGTCGATTTCGGTTACATCACGGCCGGGGAATGCCTGCAGCGCATCAACAACACCCTGACCTCGATGGAAAAGCTGGAACGCTATCGCGGCCACCTTTACAACTGGTACGACACCCGCACCCTGCAACCACTCCACCCGCAATACGTCTCGTCGGTGGACAGCGGCAACCTGGCCGGCAGTCTGCTCACCCTGCAGGCGGGCCTGGCCGAGCTAAAGCATCAGCCGGTGCTGTCAGCCAACGCACTGCAAGGGCTGCAGGACACCCTGCAGGTGCTGGCCGACCAGCTGCCCGCCTCCCCCGCCCCCGAACTGGCGAAAAAGATCGGCTTGCTGCAGGACAGCCTGCGCGCACTCACGCTTAACGAACCACTGCAGACGCTGACTGCCGCCACCAGCGCACTGAACGAGATTCACCGCGTCGGCGGCGAGCTGCTTGCCTGGCTGCCGACGGATATCGGTATCGATGAAGAGCTGTATTACTGGACACAGGCATTCGACCAGCAATCCCGCGCGCTGCGGGACGAGCTGGCATGGCTGGTGCCCGAGCCGTGGCAGGGCAGCGCCATTCCGACCCGGATGGAACTGGCCGCCGCGGGTGCAGCCGGCGCAGGCGCGCGGACGCAACTCGGCCTTATCGATAACCTGATAAACCGTTGCCGCGCACTGGCGGTAATGGATTTCGAGTTTCTCTACGATGCTGGCTGCGGCCTGCTGGCCATCGGCTACGACGTCGGCGAACGGCGCCGCGATCCGTCCTGCTACGACCTCCTCGCATCGGAAGCGCGCCTGGCCAGTTTTCTGCTGATCGCCCAGGGACAAATACCGCAGAAGCACTGGTTCGCGCTCGGTCGCCTGCTGACCAGTCATGGCGGCGAGGTCAGCCTGATTTCGTGGAGCGGATCGATGTTCGAGTACCTGATGCCGCAGCTGATCATGCCGAGCTACGCCAACACGCTGCTGGAGCAGACCTGCAAGGCCGCGGTATCGCGCCAGATCGAATACGGCAAGCAACGCGCGGTGCCGTGGGGGATTTCCGAGTCCTGCTACAACGCCACCGACATGCATCAGGTCTACCAGTACCGCGCGTTCGGCGTGCCCGGGCTGGGTTTCAAGCGCGGGCTGGGCGATGATCTGGTCATCGCGCCCTACGCCACCGCCCTGGCCTTGACGGTGATGCCGAACGAAGCATGCCGCAACCTGCAGACGCTGGCCGAACATGGCTTTCTGGGGGCCTACGGCTTCTACGAGGCGGTCGATTACACACCGTCGCGGGTGCCGCGCGGCAAGCCGCACGCCATCGTGCGGGCGTTCATGGCGCATCACCAGGGCATGAGCCTGCTTGCCTTTGCGCATGTCCTGCTCGACCAGCCGATGCAGCGCCGCTTCATGTCCGATCCGCTCGCGCGGGCGACCGAATTGCTGCTGCAGGAGCGCGTGCCGAAAAAGGGCGCCACCCTGCACCCGCACGCGGCCGAAGTCAGCGCCGCCGCCCATCCACCCAGCGCAGACGCCGGCTCGATCATGCGCGTGTTCACCACCACCAACACGCAACTCCCCGAAGTTCACCTGTTGTCGAACGGCCGCTACCACGTCATGGCGACCCATGCCGGCGGCAGCACCAGCCGCTGGCGCGACCTCGCCATCACCCGCTGGCGCGAGGATGCCACCGCCGATGGCTGGGGCACCTTTATCTACCTGCGCGACCGCGACAGCGGCAAGTACTGGTCGGCTGCACATCAACCCACGCTGCGCCCTGCCGATCACTACGAAGCCATCTTCGTACAGGCGCGCGCCGAATACCGGCGGCGCGATCATGCAATCGAAGCGCACACCGAAATCAGCGTGTCCCCCGAGGATGACGTCGAGATCCGCCGCGTCACCCTCACCAACCAGTCGTCCCGCACCCGCCACATTGAGGTAACGAGCTACGCGGAAGTGGTGCTGGCACCGTTGAATGCCGACCTGGCGCACCGCGCGTTCAGCAATTTGTTTGTGCAGACCGAAATCCTGCCCGAACGCCAAGCCATCCTCTGTACCCGGCGTCCGCGCACGCCGGGCGAGCAGGTGCCGTGGATGTTTCACCTGCTGGCCGCTCCCGGCGTTGTCGCCGACGCGCCGTCCTACGAGACCGACCGTGCCCGCTTCATCGGACGCGGCCGCACCGCAGCCAACCCGCTGGTGCTGGACCGCAGCGACCGCCCGTCGACCCTGTCGAACACGCAAGGATCGGTGCTCGATCCCATCGTGGCGATCCGCCGCACCCTCAGCTTGTCGCCCGATGAATCGGCGAGCGTGCAGATCATTTCCGGGGTCGCGGACACGCGCGAGGCCGCACTGGCCCTGCTCGAGAAATACTGCGACCGCCACTTCGTCGAGCGCGCGTTCGAGATGGCCTGGTTCCAGAGCCAGGAGGTGCTGCGCCATCTCAACGCGACCGAAGCCGATGCCCAGGTCTTTGGCCGCTTGGCCAGCTCCGTCATTTACGGCAACGCCATGCGCCGCGCCGCGCCCGGCATCATTGCCCGCAACCAGCTGGGGCAGTCCGGGCTGTGGCGCTTCGGCATCTCGGGCGATCTGCCGATCGTCAAGCTGCGCATCGGCGACCTCAACCGCATCGACCTGGTCAAGCAGGTGCTGCAGGCGCATGCCTATTGGCGCATGAAGGGCCTGGCTGCCGACCTGGTGATCATCAACGAGGATTTCTCGGGCTACCGGGCGGTGCTGCAGGACCTGATCATGGGGCTGATCAACACGGGGCCCGAAGCGCAGATGATCGACAAGCCGGGCGGGGTCTTCGTACGCCGTGCCGAAGAGATTTCCGAGGACGAGCGGGTGTTGCTGCAGACGGTCTCCCGCATCATCTTCAGCGATACCACCGAGACCCTGATCGAGCAGGTGGAGCGCCGTGTGTCGACGGAGCGTGCGTCGGACCGTCTGGAGCCCACGCAGTCGATCATCGACGAACCGGTTTATCCGCTGGCCGCGCGCGAGCGCATCTTCAACAACGGCCTCGGCGGTTTCACGCCCGACGGGCACGAATACGTCATCACCCTCGAACCCGGCCAGAACACGCCGGCACCGTGGGTCAACGTGATCGCCAGCCCGCACATCGGCACCGTCGTCAGCGAAAGCGGCAGCGCCTATACCTGGGCGGAAAATGCGCACGAATTCCGCCTCACCCCGTGGCAAAACGATCCGCTCTCCGACAGCAGCGGCGAAGCGTTCTACCTTCGCGACGAGGAAACCGGGGCGTTCTGGTCGCCGACACCATTGCCTGCACGCGGCCGCTCCGGCTACGTGTGCCGGCACGGCTTCGGCTACAGCGTATTCGAGCACTACGAGGCCGGCATCGCCTCGGAACTGTTCACCTACGTCGCCATGGACGCGCCGGTGAAGTTCGTGGTGGTCAAGCTGCGCAACGAGTCGAAGCGCGCGCGCAGCCTGTCGCTGACCGGCTATTGGGAACTGGTGATGGGCGAGTGGCGGCATGCCAACATGATGCACATCGTCACCGAAACCGATTCACACAGCGGGGCGCTGTTTGCCCGCA
>MGZO01000075.1:4606-6076 GCA_001802655.1 Hydrogenophilales bacterium RIFOXYD1_FULL_62_11 | reverse complement strand
GCGGCAGCCGCACCGAGTTCATCGGTCGCAACGGCTCGCTGGCCAGCCCGGCGGCAATGCGCCGCAAGCGTCTGTCGGGGCGCACCGGCGCCGGCCTGGATCCGTGCGCCGCAATCCAGAGCCGGGTCGAACTGGCTGCCGGACAAACACGCGAGATCGTGTTTGTCTTCGGCGCCGCGCGTGACGCCGACGAGGCACGACATTTCATCCAGCGATTCGGCAGGCAGGCAGGTGCACTGCAGGCGCTGGAAACGGTTTGGGAACACTGGAAGCACACGCTGGGCGCGGTGCAGGTCGAGACGCCCGACCCAGCGCTGGATGTGCTGGCCAACGGCTGGCTGGTCTACCAGACGCTGTCGTGCAGGCTGTGGGGTCGCAGCGGCTTTTATCAGTCCGGCGGCGCCTACGGTTTCCGCGATCAATTGCAGGACACCATGGCGCTGATCCATGCGACACCGTGGCTCGCCCGCGAGCAGCTGATCCGGCACGCCGGCCGCCAGTTCCTCCAGGGCGACGTCCAGCACTGGTGGCATCCGCCCAACGGCCAGGGCGTACGCACCCATTTCTCGGACGACTATCTGTGGCTGCCGTATGCCGCCTGCCGCTATGTGCGGGCGACCGGCGACACCGGCGTCCTCGACGAGCCCATCCATTTCCTCGAAGGCCGCGAACTGTATGCAGAAGAGGAGGCGTATTACGACCTGCCGCAGCGTTCGCCCGAAACAGCCAGCCTGTATGAGCACTGCGTGCGTGCTCTCAAACACGGGCTGCGTTTCGGTGAACATCACTTGCCGCTGATGGGCTGCGGTGACTGGAACGACGGCATGAATCTGGTCGGCAAGGATGGCAAGGGCGAGAGCGTGTGGCTGGCGTGGTTCCTGGTCGAAAACCTGGATCTGTTTGCCGGCCTAGCACGCGACCGCAACGATCAGGACTTCGCCGACCTGTGCAGCGCTCAGGCCGCCACTTTACGTACCCACATCGAAGCCGAGGCTTGGGATGGCGCCTGGTACCGGCGCGCCTATTTTGACGACGGCACGCCCCTGGGCTCGTCCAGCAACGACGAATGCCAGATCGATTCGATCAGCCAGAGCTGGGCGGTCATCTCGAAAGGCGGCGACCCCGAACGCGCCCGCCAGGCGATGGCAGCGGTGGACCAGCGTCTGGTGCGACGCGACAAGCAGATCATCCAGCTGCTCGACCCGCCCTTCGACACATCCGACCTGGAGCCCGGCTACATCAAGGGCTACATCCCCGGCGTGCGCGAGAACGGCGGCCAGTACACCCATGCTGCGATCTGGACCACGATGGCATTCGCCATGCAGGGCGACACTGAGCGCGCGTGGGAATTCTTCGCCATGCTCAATCCGGTCAACCACGGCAGTACAGCCGAGGCCATCGAACGCTACAAGGTCGAGCCCTACGTCATGTGCGCGGACATCTATGGCGTGTCGCCGCACACCGGCCGCG
>MGZO01000075.1:611-4563 GCA_001802655.1 Hydrogenophilales bacterium RIFOXYD1_FULL_62_11 | reverse complement strand
TCCCGGCCCATTGGGACACCTACAAAATCCACTACCGCTATCGCGAGACGGTCTACCACATCGTCATCAGGCGTGTGGGTAACGCAGGACAGGTGCGCCGCGCGACAGTGGACGGCATAGAACAGCCCGACGCCCGCATCCCGCTGGTCGACGACCGCCGGGAACACTACGTCGAGGTGGACCTGGGCTGATGATGTCCGTCATGACTGCCATGTGTGATGTCGAACAGAGTGGTCTGGGAAAACCCGCTAGCATGTAAAAAAGAGGTTGTTGTCGTTTACCGCTGTCGATCAAGGCAGCGAGTCGGATATTTGAACTGGAGCTCACAAAATGCTGAAAACTCGCAACGTACTCATGGTGCTCGGAATGCTGCTGGCGCCAGCAGCGCCAGCAGCTGTTCAGGTCAGTATTGGAATCGGACTCCCGCACGCCAGCATCGGAATCAACCTGCCGGCGTATCCGCAGCTCGTCGTCGTGCCCGGTTACCCGGTCTACTACGCACCACACATGCAAACGAACTACTTCTTTTACGACGGCATGTACTGGGTTTTCCAGGGCGACAACTGGTACGCGAGCTCCTGGTACAACGGGCCCTGGTGGTTTGTCGAGCCGTATGCGGTGCCGGTGTATGTCCTGCGCGTCCCGGTGCGTTACTACCGCCAGCCGCCGGTGTACTTCCGCGGATGGCGACCGGATGCCCCGCCACGCTGGAGCAATCACTGGGGGCATGACTGGGAAAGGCAAAGAAGCGGCTGGGACAAATGGGATCGCCGCGCAGTCCCCGCACCGGCCCCGTTGCCGGCTTACCAGAAGCAATACTCGGGTCAGCGCTATCCCCGCCAGATTGAACAACAGCATCAGATCCAGCAGCAGCGTTACCGCTACCAGCCGCGTGACCCCGTTGTGCGGGAACAATACCAGGAGCGCTATCAGAAACGTGTAACGCAACCCGCACCCACTCGTGAAAATAAACGAGGTGAGTCTGAACAGCGTGATTTCAGGCAGCAAGACATGCAGCGTTCTGCGCCAAGACAACCGGATGCTCCAGGCGCCCCGCGTTCGCAGTCTCCGCAAAGAGGAGACGCAAACGTTCGGATGCCCGCCCCAGCCTCGCCGCAGGAGCGCAATCCGCAGGCCCGGGACAACAGGCAGCCGCCACAGCCGGGGCTGGATCCGCGCATGCAGCAGACTCCCGGACCGCAAGGCCGGGAAGAAAAGCAGCAAGGCAGGGACACCACCCGCGAGCAAAAACGGAACCAGGAGAAAGAGCGGGATCGCGATCATGATCGCAATAATTAACACACCCGGGATCATCTGCCTCGTCACCTGGACGCAGGCGATCCCGCACCGCTGAAGGCAGCCCCCCATTCACATATACCGCTGCTCGACGACTGCCGGAATCAGGCAGTCGAAGTGAGAACGCACTCCCCCAATCCACGCTCAACCAGGGAAATAAAACATGAACATGACTTTAAGCCTCACCCCGCTGATTTCACTGATCGCCGGCATTCTCATTCTGGTGATGCCGCGTCTGCTGAACTTCATCGTCGCCATCTATTTGATTGTGATCGGACTTATTGGGCTATTTGGTGGGCGCTGAGTTTACTTACAGGCAAGAGTGGTGGCCGAACTGCCATCAAGATGGCCGACGCTGGAGGACTTGGCATCCCGATATCCCCCCCCCAGTCCAGCAAGTTGGCGACTCATGATCGACATCGCGTTACCCTTGCCTCGTCGGCATGAACCAGGCGAATGAGCGCGCCCTGTTTTTTCAGGCCGGCCGGCAGGGGCGTAGTACCATCTACTCGCGACCCTGCTCGCGGTTGGAATCGGGCGCATCACTCGAACTAAAAAGCACGCCACAAGGCTTCAAAAAACAGGACGACGAATATGGCCAATATGCCTCCGGGTAAAAATTTATCCAGCACGGGATGTTTGACCCCGGAGAGCGGCTGTATGCCACCATCGTCGTTGATATCGGCCGATTATTGATATTGCTCTTATGGAATCCCGTGACCTGCTGCGACACCAGATAATCGAAAGCCTCATTACGCATCGCACTGAAAAAGTTGCGGATGCCGCGATGAACGTTTGGGAAAAACTGGCGACCGAAATCATTTCGGTCGTCGGTGAGGAGGGGTTCAATTCACTGTATGAGAGAAGTGTATTCCTTGCCCAGCGGACATTTCCCTGGCTCGCGGCCCGTTCATTGTCGCCGCAGTCCGATCACCGGTTCGCGGAATTGAAGATACGCCTGGCAGAACAAACGCCTGTGCAAGCCCGCGTAGCCAATATCCTGCTGCTGATCACTTTCACCGACATCCTGACCTCGTTAATTGGCGAGGCATTGACTACCCGCATTTTACGTTCGGCCTGGGGCTCCGAAGAGCTTATGGCCGGGCACCCGAATGACATTTCGAATAAGGCCGGCAAGGAGTTTGACAATGAGTAACAAGGTAACGATACGTCGCCTTCAAACGGGCGTACCGGGTCTGGACAACCTGCTGGGCGGAGGTCTACCGGAATTCTCGTTCAACCTGATTGCGGGCACGCCGGGAAGCGGAAAAACAACGCTCGCTCACCAGATCATGTTCTCGCTGGCCAACCCGCAATACCGGGCACTGTTCTTCACGGTACTCGGGGAACCCGCTTTGAAGATGCTGCGCTACCAGCAGCAATACACGTTTTTTGATCACGACAAAATCAATGACTCGATCCGCTTCGTCAACCTGTCTGCAGAACTCCTGGGGGGCGATTTTGACCGCGTCCTGGCACGCATCGCCGACGAAGTGAAAGCCTATGCACCCAGCCTGGTGTTCGTGGATTCGTTTCGATCAGTCGTGCAGTCAGCAAAACGCGAAGACCAGGGTGTGTCCGATCTGCAGCGGTTCGTGCAGCAACTGGGCATGCAAATGACGAGCTGGCAGGCCACCACGTTCCTGATCGGTGAATATCTGGCGCCAGAGGCAGAATCAAGCCCGGTCTTTACCGTGGCGGATGGCATCCTGTGGCTTTCGCAAAACTTGCACCGCAATTCCATGGTGCGCAAGATGCAAGTGGTCAAAATGCGCGGTCAGGCTCAGGCACCGGGTTTGCATACGTTCCGCATCGGCGATGCAGGAATCCAGGTTTTCCCGCGAGCGATTATCCAACCGGCCGATTCGGTGGGATCACCCATCGAGACGTCCACTGGTGAGCAACGTGTGCCCATGGGGACACCCGGCCTGGATGAAATGCTGGGGGGCGGCTTGCCGGCCGGCTATTCGCTGCTCCTGGTCGGGCCGTCCGGTTCCGGAAAAACTATCCTGGCGACGGAATTTCTCGCCGAAGGGGTGCGCCGGGGCGAACCCGGCGTGATTGCGGCGTTTGAGAAAAGCCCCAGCCAACTGCTGAACAATAAACTGTCTGCGCTGGTCAAGGCCGGACAAGTGGGGGTGATCAACACACGTTCCCTGGACTTGTCGATCGATGAAACCTTGCATGATTTGATTCAAATGATTAATCGAATGCAGGCAAAGCGCGTCGTCATCGACTCCCTGTCCGGATTTGAGCTGGCACTGGCGCCCGAATTTAGCGAAGATTTCCGCGGATCGCTGTACCGGATGATTGCCGAGCTGACGGCCATGGGCGTGACGATATTGATGACTTCGGAACTGGAAGACCGCTACACCGATTTGCGCTTCAGTCCATTTGGCAGTGCTTTTCTCGCTGACGCCATTATCGTGCAGCGCTATGTCGAAATCGCCGGCCAGTTCAAACGCGCCTTCTCGGTCGTTAAAGTCCGGGGCAGTGAGCACAGCAAGGACATTCGCCTGTTTGACATTACAGACGAAGGCATCGTTATTGGCGAGACCATGTCCGAGTATGCCGGAATCCTGTCGGGCCGGCCGACGTTCAGCCCCGGCTAGAGCGACCCGGTGAGGGAGAGTGGCAAATGAACAGAAGTGACAGC
>MGZO01000075.1:0-578 GCA_001802655.1 Hydrogenophilales bacterium RIFOXYD1_FULL_62_11 | reverse complement strand
AAGGGTCAGCCAGCTCGCGCGAGCGGGAAATTCTCGCGGCGGAGACGACACAGGCCGCGTCCGACAATCAAATAAGCATGTTGCGGCAAGCGAACGCCAAGCTGGTCATCGCCACCATCGAGGCACAAAAGCTGGCCGAACAAGTCGAAGTAGCCAAAGCTCAGCTGGAGAGCGCCAAGGCCGTGGCGGAAAAGGCCAACCTCGCCAAATCGGATTTCCTGTCCAGCATGAGCCATGAACTGCGCACCCCGCTCAATGCCATCCTCGGCTTCGCCCAGTTGCTGGAGTCCGGTTCACCACCACCAACGGCCACCCAGACTGAACGGCTGCATCAGATCACCAAGGCAGGATGGTATCTGCTGGACCTGATCAACGAAATCCTCGACCTTGCGGTAATCGAGTCCGGCAAGCTGTCGCTGTCGCTGGAGTCGCTGTCGCTGTCCGACGTGCTGCTCGAGTGCCAGGCCATGATCGGACCGCAGGCGCAACAGCGCGGCATCAACATCAGTTTCGACAAAGTCGACCCTGTCTGTTTTGTCCATGCTGACCACACCCGGGTCAAGCAGGTTCTGATCAAC
>MGZO01000074.1 GCA_001802655.1 Hydrogenophilales bacterium RIFOXYD1_FULL_62_11 | reverse complement strand
ACCGAGAACCGGGAGGCGCTCGAAACCGCCGCCCGCGCGCAACGGCAGCAGGCTTTCCTGCTGGCCCTCAGCGACCGGCTGCGCGACCTGTCCGACCCGGGTCTCATCATGCGCGAGGTCGAGGCGTCGATCGGACGTCTGATCGCAGCCGACCGCGTCGGCTATGGCGAGATCGATCCCGACAGCGGCCTCATCTCAGTGACCAGCCAGTGGACCGCCGACGACGGGGCCGTTCGGGACAGCATCAGCCTTGACGCCTTTGGCGAGGGCCTGATCGCCGACCTGGCCCAGGGCCGCACCGTCCGGATCGACGACGTGTACGAGGATCCGCGCACCGCCGACGTCGCGGGCGCCTTCGACGCCATCGGCACTCGGGCCCTGATCCGCGCGCCCCTGATCCGCGCAGGCCGTCTGCGCGCCTTCCTGTTCGCCCCCGCCTCTGGCCCCCGTCGATGGACCGAGGCCGAGGCGCGCCTTCTGGAGGAAGTCGCCGCCCGCACCTGGACCGAGGTCGAGCGCGCCCGCGCCGAGACCCAGACCCGCGAGAGCGAGGAACGGTTCCGGCTGCTGCTGGAGGCGTCACCCGAGGCGATTTTCGGCGTTGACACCCAGGGCGTCTGCACCTTCGTCAACCCGGCCTGCCTCCGGATACTGGGCTATACGCAGGAAGAAATGCTCGGCAAGAGCGTGCACCCGCTGATCCATCACTCCTATCCGGATGGCCGGCCCTATCCCAATGAACAGTGCCACGTTCGCTGTTCAACCCTCGAAGGCAGGTCCACCCATGCCGACAATGAAGTGCACTGGCGCAAGGACGGCAGCAGTCTTCCGGTGGAATACTGGTCTCACCCGATTTTCCGCGACGGCGAACTGGTGGGGGCGGTGGTCAATTTTGTCGACATTACCGAGCGCAAGCGCATGGAACAGGCGCTGCGCAGCAGCGAGGAACGCTACCGGCTGATTTCCAACGTCGCGACTGATCTGCTGTATTCCTGCGTACAGTCGGAGGCCGGATTTTTTGCCATCGACTGGGCAACGGCTTCCGCCGAGCGGATTTTTGGGTATTCGCTGGGCGAAATTCTTGAGCAGGGTTGCTGGCGCGGTTTTGTCCACCCCGACGACTTGTCCGAATTCGATCGCAACATTACCCATCTTGAAGCGGGACAACGGAGCGAATGCGAGTTGCGCATCCTTTCGCTGGACGGCTCGACCCACTATGTCCGCGCCTATTCCCGGGTGGTGGAATCGGACACCGGACAAAGCCGCCTGTATGGCGCCTGCCAGGACATCACCGAACGCAGGCAGGCTGAGGCGCGGATCGAATTTCTTGCGCACCATGATGTCCTGACCGGCTTGCCCAACCGCGTCCTGCTGCGCGACCGTTTTGCGCATGCGTTGAGCAGCTCGGAACGCTCCCGAACCCGGATGGCGGTGCTGTTCCTCGACCTGGATAACTTCAAGGTAGTGAACGACACCCTGGGACACGCCGCGGGCGACCTGTTGCTGCAGCAGGTGGTGACGCGTCTGTCGCGCTGTACGCGCGAGAGCGACACCATCAGCCGCCAGGGCGGAGATGAATTCATCCTCCTGCTGAACGACATTCCGAACCAGGAAACCGTGGAGCGCATCGCCGGCGAAATCCTTCAATGCCTGGCGCAACCGCTGGAAATCAATGGCCATGTGCTGAACACCTCAGGCAGCATCGGCGTCGCAATTTTTCCGGAGGATGGCCGCGACTTTGAGAGCTTGCTGCAGAAAGCCGATACCGCGATGTACAACGCCAAGGACGCAGGCCGCAACACCTACCGCTTTTTTGATGAGCAGATGAACTTGCAGGCACATGAACACCTGTTGCTGCAAAACCGGCTGCACCAGGCGCTGTTTCGTGCTGAGTTCTATTTGCAATATCAGCCGCAGCTGGATATCGAGAGCGGCAAGGTGATCGGCGTAGAAGCGCTGCTGCGCTGGAATAACCCGGAACTGGGCGAGGTCGTGCCGGCCCGTTTCATCCCGGTGGCGGAAGACTGCGGCCTGATTGTGCCGATCGGCGCCTGGGTGATGGAAGAGGCGTGTCGCCAGGCGCAGTCATGGCGCCAGGCCGGATGGCCCGAACTGACCATGGCGGTCAACCTGTCGGCCCTGCAGTTCCGCCGCCCCGGCCTGATCGAGATGGTGGCGGGCGCACTCGACAGGAGCGGCTTGCCATCCCATTTTCTGGAACTGGAGCTTACCGAGTCCATCCTGCTGCAGGACGCGGAAAACAATCTGGATACGGTGCGGCAGCTGAAGGCGCTGGGTGTGCGGCTGTCGATCGATGACTTCGGCACAGGCTATTCGTCACTCAGCTACCTCAAGCGCTTTGCGGTCGACAAGCTGAAGATCGACCGTTCCTTCGTGCGCGACATCGGCGCCGATCCGGACAATGCCGCCATTGTTCGTGCAGTGATCCAGCTTGCACGCAGTCTGCGCCTGGGCATCATCGCAGAAGGGGTCGAAACCCAGGAGCAACTGGCGTTTTTGCGTGAAGAGGGATGCCAGGAAGCGCAGGGATTTCTCTTCAGTCGGCCGCTTGCAGCACCCGCCCTGAAAACCTTCCTCAGCGAACGAAAGACGACCGCGTCGCGGCAGTCTTTCGTTGAATAAATACTGTAGTAACTAAAAGCAACCATTGAACTCGGTTAATTTCAACTGATTGATGCGGAACCAAACGTAAGCGTCTGATATTTTGGCATTTTTTGGAGGATTGTTCTTGTTAGATCCCATGCTGAAAGTCATTGTTTTGATTGACCTCAGGTTGGCAGGTTGTTCTTTTTCTTGCGGGATTTGACAGGCTTAACTGGCAATTTGGCAGGTTGCTCCTGTCCGAACAGCGTGCAGGAGACAGAGCAACCAGCTAACCACGACCCCAAAGAATCAATGGTTGGACAAATAGCTTTGCTTCAAACCTACCTTCGCTCCGAATGTGCTACTTAATCTTGACAAATTCCTTTTGATTACCGCGAACGAAAAATACGGCCGAACCGGAGGCCCGGTCGGCCGTATCCCATGCCACCGCCCCATGATGAGGCAGGAACGTGGGGGGTTAGCTGTAGCTGTCGGCGAACATGCTGTCTGCCCAGATGAACATGTCCTGGTAGCTGTCACCATCAATCATGTCTGCTTCCGCTTCGCCAGCGTCTACGCGGTGCATGCCTTTGCCTTTGACGTTACCGCTTGCGTCGAAGATGTCACCGTAGATGAAATTGGTAGACAGCCAGGAAGACGTCTTGTTGGTGATCGGGCTGAAGCACGCGGAACTGGTCGCGATGTCCTTATCCGGGGCCTCACCGGTGAAAGAGCGGATGATCGCATCGGCACAGATCTTGGCTTCCGAGTTGGCCATGTGGCCGGACTTGGGCACCGGCTTGCCGTCGGAGGATGGAACGGCGCATGAATCCCCGATGACATGGATGTTGGGATAGCCTGCGATGCCGTAGGTCAGCGGATTCACCGGTACGAATCCCGTGCTGTTGAGGGGCAAACCCGCTGTGATCGCGCCAGCGCGCTGGTTGGGAATGTAGTTCAGCACCTTGGCGTTGTTGACGGTCTTGGCGCTGGTCACGATCGAACGCGTGCTGGAATCAACCGATAGCACCGTCGCGTTGGGAACATACTGAATGACCCCGGCATGCGTCACGTTGAACGCATGGCCGAAGGCTTCCGGTTCGGCGGTAATGCTGGCATTGGCATCCAGCACGATAACTTTGGCACCGGTGCGGCCCTTGCGTTTCAGGTAATCGGCCACCACGCAGGCCCGTTCGTAAGGTCCTGGCGGGCAGCGGTAGGGCGCTTTCGGCACCGTCATGACGAAGGTGTCGTTGCTGCGCATTGCCGCCAGCTGGTTCTTGAGCAGGGTGGTCTGGGCACCGGCCTGCCACGCGTGGGGGGTCAAATTCGGGTTCCAGTTGCCTGCAGCCGGCACGAAATCGATGCCCGGAGACAACACCAGATGGTCGTAGGGCAGCACCTTGTTACCGCTGGTCGTGCTGACCGTCAGCGTGTTGCCCGCGGCATCGATGGCGACCGCGCGGCCTTGCATCACGGTCACGCCGTGGTTGGCCTTCAGCGAATCGAAGGCCAGGGTGATCCGGCTCATCGGCAGCGCGCCGGTGACGACCAGGTTAGAGAGAATGCAGGAAACGTGGTTGGGGTTGGCGTCGACCAGGGTGACCTGCACGTTGCCGCCCCACATGCGCACATACTTGGCCAGCGTGGCGCCGCCGAAGCCGCCACCGACCACGACCACGCGGGGGGCTGTGGTTGCCGCGCCGACTGCACGGGGGACTGCGGCCAGGGCAGCCATCGCGCTAGCCAGTTTGAGAAACTGTCTTCTGTTCAGGGTGTTCTTCATGTTTTCCTCCCGGAATTAATCGTCGCCGTTGCCGGGCAGGGTGGACAGGTAATCGGCGATCAGCCGCAACTGTTCATCGGTATAGCCGCGTGCCTGACGGTCCATGATGCCTTCGATGGGGCGGTACTTCATGTCGAGCAGGTCGTTGAAGAGATCCTTGCCTGCGATTTCTTCGAAGCCGGGCCCAGCTCCGTTGGTGCCGTGGCACTGGGCGCACTGGGATGCCAGCAAGCGGCCCGGCTCGGCGGCGCTGGTCGGCGCAACGGCGACCAGAAGCGCCGTGCCAGCCAGCATGGCGCGTGTAAAAATGGAAATATCCATGTGATTATTCCTTGAGAATTGACGACGACAGCAGGGAACCTGCCATGCATGCCCTTGGGCACAGCTCAAACGGCAAGCGGAAAAAAACCTTTATACCATCATGGAGAAATGTTATCGCCTATGACGATTTCCCGTCATGCAGTGTGAGGGCGGCGAGCATACTCTTTAAACCATTACGACAACATGGCTAAATTATAAAATTATTATTTGCTTAAATGCTTGGTTAGTGTTGGACGGGCGGGCAGGATTAGTTCCCTTGCCAAAGAATATTGAATGCAAAAACCGTTCAAGCCTAGATGGGGTCCGTATACGGATGGCCGCTGTTCGCAGCTAAGCAGACCTTCGGAAAATATAACGCCGTCTCTTCAGGTCGGGCCCTTCCGTCAGGAAATCAGAAAGATTCTATGGTTTACGCCAAGCCCTTTGTGAGACGCAAGCCTCGGTACTGACACCGCCTAGATGCCTGTGACGGCGGTTTCGATTGGATGAATGTACTTTTGCAAGGCTCGACAGTGCTCACAACCTGGCAGAAGGCATTACTGGAATCGATTGATACGTTCGCTGTCGGGGGGCGTTGTGGGTTTTGGTTTGAGCAGGGCAGCGAGTTCCCGCTCGGCATGTCCGGGCGGCGCCAAATTAAACAGCGTGATCTGTCGTATTCTGCTTTGAAGTGCATGATCAAGCGGCGCGAATTCGATGCCGACCAAAGATTGTCCGGTGTGCGCAATGGCGCCATTTACCTGGAACAGCATGTCCTCCTTCAGATTTAACACCTGCAGCACGCACCGTGTTCCTGGCACTGCATTGTCGATGAACGAGGCATAGAACAGCGCCCCATAGATCGAGATATCGATCAGCGTTCCAGGATAGGTTATCTCAGGGCAAATCATCCGAGCTTTCGAGAGAAAGGGATAGCGGGGGTGAGCGCGGCGTTCAAGGGTGAGCATGGCGTTCTGCTTTAAAGAGCTGCAAGAGTTGATACTCTACCTTCCCCTCATTGCAGTCTGTTGTCAGTGAGAGGTGATCATCGGCGCTACCATGTGGACGCTTTCAGCCGGAAGGGGTGCTGCGCTTAAGACGGCCTGTCCAGCGCATGACGAACTCTATTGCTAAAAGCTTGGGGGTCATGCGAGATGACCTCTTCTGGGATCCCGAACTTCAAGGTCAGGCGTGAATGACTCTCGAAGCCATATGAGACGATAAATGGGTGCATGCCGGCAGCCAGAGCGGCAGCGTAGTCCCTGTGTTCGTCGCCACAAGCAAAAGAGCGGGCCGGGTTGATGTCCAGCTGTTCGCGCGCCGCCTTGAAATAGAGGGTCTTCTCTTCGCGCAGCGGCAGGTAATGCATGAAGTCCAGTTGACCAATGTCCAGATTGTGCCGTGCAAACAGGCGCGCCAGTGTGGTTTCCGGTTCATGACATATATTGCGTGTGACCATACCGACCCGGATGCCGGGCGTTTCTATCAAATCGCGGATCAATTCCGCCATGCCTGGATACAACAGAGCTTCTTCCCGATAGACCTCGGTCAGGGTATCAAGCAGTTCTTTGCGAACACGCTTGCCCACGTGCTTAGCCAGATTGCGTGGGAATTCCTTGATGCCACCTATGTATTTAAAAAGCTTGCGGCGTTTCTGGAATCGCTCCAGATCGCCGATGTTCATGCCGTGATGCGCGAAGGCAATGCCAATTGCGGAGAAAGCATCAATGAGTGTGCCGTCGGCGTCAAAGATGATCAAGCGGTCCGTGCTTCGATACATTTGTTCTCCGGAAGAGGTGAGTCCTACTGAGCATGGCACTTGCTAGACGCAAAAAGGGAGTATCTGTCCGACGATATGGCAGGCATTCCTCGATATTCTAAGCTGAAGGGGCTGACCTTCTATGGCAGCTCAATTTCCATTTTCCATATCTGGCGCTTTTCAGCTCAGGTCGGGAAGCAAAAATAGACCGATTCGGGAAGTGAACGTCCAAGGCTGAAACAATCGAGAAATAGACTAATGCATGCAGTCAGAATGTTTTTCTAATCGCATTCATTATGAAGAAAATGGGTCTCGCCATGCGCCGAAAGTATTTATTGTATTTCCTGCCACTGCTTCTGCCGTTGAATAGCGAAGCCCATGCATCACAAACATGCGCCGAAACGGTCAGCGAATTAGGGGTTATGTTCGGCAATCAGACATTCCCACTGAAATGGGAAGAGACCACTATGGACGACGGGAAACCCCTGGTAATGTCAATTGTTGAAAGCAACGGTTCTATTTTGCTGGAATTCACCAAAACTGGAGAGGGCCTTTGGGCAGAGAGCCTCTGTGTCATTTGCAAAACAGGCACGGATTTCGAAGCCCGGTTTTCCGGGAAGCAGATTCGCTTGGGGCCGGCGGCCAACTGGATTTTGCGAAATGCTTTAAGAAACGGTGGAAAATTTACATTGACGAAGCTAGGATCAGACCAATTGCGTATAGCGACAAGCAGTTGGAGAGGGACTTTTTCTCCCACAGCAAAGTAGATTGTTCCTGCATGGCCGGCTTTCGTCATTCATCGTCGCGACAAATCTGGTGCCGGCTTTCGGGGAGAAATGAGTTTCTCAAATCGACCTTGATCGGCCCCTTACAGTTTGTTATTCCATCGTCTGTCTCAGCTGTGAAAGGGGTCAAAGATAAATCCGCCCCAGGCCTCGCCTATATTACCTGGGCCAACCGGTCTGCTTGAGGGTCCCGCGCCATGAAACAAGCCAAGCATCTTTCGATGATTCGCAGCTTCCATCTAGCGGACTGGTTTACGTTGGGGAATGCAGCCTGCGGTGTCGGTTCGCTGTTCGCCGTGATGAGTTATTTGCAGAG
>MGZO01000073.1:61535-64090 GCA_001802655.1 Hydrogenophilales bacterium RIFOXYD1_FULL_62_11 | reverse complement strand
TGACCGGCAGCACATCGGGCTGGGCGGCGTGGACGGAAAGGGATGCGACGAACACCGAAACCCAAAGCAGTGATTTCATCATGACGGTCTCCTTTACGGTTTCAGGGATAGAGATTGGTGACGCGATAGCCGCGTTTTTCCAGCAATGCAGGCAGGCCATCCACACCGGTGAGATGCAGCGCGCCGACCGCCACAAACGGCGTGCGGCCTTCGCCGAGCATCCGTTCGATTTTAGCCGCCATGCGCTGATTGCGTTCGCTGAAGAGCTTTTGCTTGATCCAGGGCGCGGAACGCGGCGCATGCTGATACGACTTGAGGGTGATCTGCTGCAACGCTGCGGCGTCACTGGCAAGCCAGGCATCGATGAGCGCCTGGGTGTCTGCCTGCATGCCGGCCTGTTCCAGATAGCCGAGCGATTCCTCCAGATAAACGAGTTGATCCCGCAGCGGAATGCTGTCGAACAGCTGAAATTGATAGCCGATGCCTTCCAGCTCGGTAACCGGCTTGTTGAGCGCTTGCGCGATGCCGGTGAAATAAAACTCGGTGGCGTATTCAAAGCCGTAGCCCTGCTGTTTCAGCGCGCCCACCGTGAGCGTCAGCGTCGCCATCCAGGGTTTCAGGGTCTGTACCGATGCACGGGGGATCGCCAGGGCATCAAGCCGGGTGTGCAGGCGCTGTTTGAGTTCGGGTGGCAGCGTGGCGTCAAGGGTTTGCGGTGGCGGCAGCATGGCGTAGCGCTGCAATCCGGCCTGCATCTTGTCGATCTGGCTGGCATCGAGCTCCAGCACCAGTTCACCCGATTGCACCATGGCCTGCGTGGCGGTGAGGTCCAGCGGAAAAAACTCCGCCTTGCCGACGTGGAGGGTGCCGAACAGGTACGCGGTTTGTCCATTCTTGCTGACGGCGAAGAGCAGCCCGCGTGACGGGGCGACCTGCATTTGCCGCAGGGCTTCTGCTTCTTCCGCGTCCGCTTCGGGGACGGCAGACAGCCCGGTTTCGGCCCAGGCGCCCTGCCATCCGGCCAGCAGAATAATCAAAAGCAATCGGGCGATCCAGTTTGACATGACGGGTTTCCAGGCGAGGGTTAACACAACACGCGGCAGGTGGCTACTTAATAGAGGCGGCTAGGTATAATCGCGAACCGGCACTCCCATCCATTTGAGCAGTTTTCATGCAAGAAAAATACCTTCCAACGGAAATCGAGCACGCCGCGCAGGCGCGATGGACCGCCAGCCAGACCTACCGCGCCAGCGAAACATCCGATCGCCCCAAATATTATTGCCTGTCGATGTTCCCCTATCCTTCGGGGAAGCTGCACATGGGGCACGTGCGCAACTACACCATCGGCGACGTGCTGGCACGCTACCACGCGATGCGCGGCTTCAACGTGATGCAGCCGATGGGCTGGGACGCCTTCGGCCTGCCCGCGGAAAACGCGGCGATCGCCAATAACGTGCCGCCCGCTGCCTGGACCTACGCCAACATCGACCACATGCGCACGCAGTTGCAGGCGCTGGGCTTGGCGATCGACTGGTCGCGCGAACTCGCCACCTGCAAGCCGGATTACTACCGCTGGGAGCAATGGCTGTTCACCCGCCTGTTCGAAAAAGGCGTGATCTACAAGAAGATGGCGACGGTGAACTGGGACCCGGTCGACCAGACGGTGCTGGCCAACGAGCAGGTGATCGAGGGCCGCGGCTGGCGCTCGGGCGCGCTGGTCGAAAAGCGCGACATCCCGATGTACTTCTTCCGCATCACCCAGTACGCCGACGAGCTGCTGTCCGGCCTCGACAACTTGCCTGGCTGGCCGGAGCGGGTGAAGACCATGCAGGCCAACTGGATCGGCAAGAGCGTCGGCGTACGGCTGGCGTTCCCGTATGAACTCGACGGCAGCCAGGACAAGCTGTGGGTGTTCACCACCCGCGCCGACACCCTCATGGGCGTGACCTTCGTCGCGGTCGCCGCCGAGCATCCGCTCGCCACCCGCGCCGCTGCGAACAAGCCCGAACTCGCCGCCTTCATTGCCGAATGCAAGCAGGGCAGCGTGGCCGAAGCCGACATGGCAACGATGGAAAAGAAGGGCATGGCCACCGGCCTCACCGTCACCCACCCGCTCACCGGCGAATCGATTCCGGTGTGGGTCGGCAACTACGTGCTGATGAGCTACGGCGACGGCGCAGTGATGGCGGTGCCGGCGCACGACGAGCGCGATTTCGGCTTTGCGCAGAAATACAACCTGCCGATCAAACAGGTGATCGGGATGGATGACGAAACGTTCTCCACCGATGGCTGGGCCGAATGGTACGGCGACAAAACACGTGGTCGCTGCGTCAACTCAGGCAAATACGATGGCCTTGATTACACCGCTGCGGTCGACGCCATCGCCGCCGACCTCGCTGCACTAAACCTCGGCGAAAAGAAAACCCAGTTCCGCCTGCGCGACTGGGGCATTTCGCGTCAGCGCTACTGGGGCTGCCCGATCCCGATCATCCACTGCGATGCCTGCGGCGACGTGCCGGTACCGGCCGAGCAACTGCCGGTGGTGCTGCCGGAAG
>MGZO01000073.1:28817-61520 GCA_001802655.1 Hydrogenophilales bacterium RIFOXYD1_FULL_62_11 | reverse complement strand
CTGCACCTGCCCCAAATGCGGCGCACCGGCGCGGCGCGAGACCGACACGATGGACACCTTCGTCGAGTCGTCGTGGTACTACGCGCGCTACGCCTGCCCCGATTTCGACGGCGGCATGCTCGATGCGCGGGCGAACAAATGGCTGCCGGTCGACCAGTACATCGGCGGCATCGAGCACGCCATCCTGCACCTGCTGTATGCGCGCTTCTTCCACAAGCTGATGCGCGACGAGGGTCTGGTGACGAGCGACGAGCCCTTCGTCAACCTGCTGACGCAAGGCATGGTGATCGCCGACACCTATTACCGCGAAGACGCCAGCGGCAAAAAAACCTGGTTCAACCCGGCCGACGTCGAACTGCGCGACGGCGTTGCAACGTGCAAAACGGACGGCGCGCCGGTCGTCGTCGGCGGCACCGAAAAGATGTCGAAGTCGAAGAACAACGGCGTCGACCCGCAGGCGCTGATCGACCTGTACGGCGCCGACACCGCGCGCCTGTTCACCATGTTCGCCGCGCCGCCGGAACAGAGCCTGGAATGGTCGGATGCTGGGGTCGAAGGCGCGCACCGTTTCCTGCGCCGCTTATGGAAGGCCGGCCATGAGCACCTGCAGGCCGGCGCGGTTGCCGCCTACGCGGGAGGCGAGTTGAGCGATGCGGCCAAAAACCTGCGCCGCCAGCTGCACCAGACCATCCAGAAAGTCAGCGACGACATCGAGCGCCGCAAGCAATTCAATACCGCGATTGCAGCGGTGATGGAACTGATGAACGCGCTGGCCAAACTGGAAGGCGACGACGCCACCACGTGCAGCGTGCGGCAGGAAGTGCTGGAAGCCGCCGCCGCCCTGCTCGCACCGATGGTGCCGCACATTGCCGAAGCGCTCTATGCCGAACTCAGGCCGGGTGCGGTCATGATCTGGCCGACCGTAGACGCATCTGCCCTGGTGCAGGATGAAATCGAACTGATGCTGCAAGTGAACGGCAAACTGCGTGGGCAGATCCGCGTCGCCGCGAATGCCGACAAGGCCCACATCGAAGCCGCCGCGCTGGCCAGCGAGTCGGTCCAAAAATATCTCGAAGGCCAGCCGCCGAAGAAGGTGGTGGTGGTGCCGGGTCGTCTGGTGAATATCGTCGTATGAAGCGCCGCCTGTTTCTTGCCCTCCTTCCCGCTGCGCTGGCCGCAGGCTGTGGCTTTCAACTCCGCCGTTACGACGGTGTCCCGTTCGGCAGCCTGTTCATCGATGCGCCGGGCAGCGCGGTCGCTCAGCGCCTGCGCACCATGCTGGCAACCGACAAGACCACGCGCTTGACGGAGACGGCAGGCGAAGCCGAGGCCGTGCTGAAGATCACCCAGGAAGAACGCATCAAATCGATTCTCACCCTCACCGGTGCCGGTCGCGTGTCGGAGTACCGGCTCAGCCTGAAACTGGCTTACGTCATCCTCGCCCGGGACGGACGCGCGCTTGCCGCGCCCGAAAGCCTCGAACTGCAGCGCATCATGACTTACAACGATGCGTTGGTGCTGGCCAAGGGTGCCGAGGAGCAGCTGCTGTATCGCGACATGGACGACGACGCCGCGTTGCGGATCGTGCGGCGCATGCAGACGCTCAAACCCGACAACGGCGAGTGAACATCCCGGCCGAACGCCTTCCCGACCAGCTTGCCCGCGGTCTTGCCGCGCTCTACGTAGTGGTGGGCGACGAGCCGCTGGCGGCGCAGGAGGCCGCCGACGCCATCCGTGCCGCAGCGCGCGCGGCCGGCCACAGCGAGCGCAATGTATTTACCGTGCAGGGGCGCTACAACTGGCAGGGCATTTTTGCCAGCGGCGACAACCTGTCGCTGTTCGCCGAACGCCGCCTGACCGAAATCCGCATCCCCTCCGGCAAGCCCGGCGTCGATGGCGCCAAGGCGCTGGAAACCTACGCCGCCAAGCTGCCCGCCGACACCCTCACCCTGATCAGCCTGCCGGGAGTCGACTGGAAAGCGCAGCAAAGCCGCTGGTTTGCTGCGCTGGCCAAAACCGGCGTGGTGGTCGAGGCGAAACCCATCGACCGCACCGCCCTGCCCGGCTGGATCGAGCGGCGGCTGGCCAAACAGGGGCTGCACGCCGAACGCGCCGCCCTGGAACGGCTGGCCGACCAGGTGGAAGGCAATCTGCTTGCCGCGCAGCAGGAAATCGACAAACTCGCACTGCTGCTGCCGCCGGGAAACGTGACGCTGGCCGACGTCGAGCACGCGGTGGTCGATGTCAGCCGGCTGGAGGCCGATGCGCTGGCCGATGCGCTGTATGCAGGCGATGCCGCGCGCTTTGCGCAAATCGTGGCCGATTTGAAAGACAGCGGCGAAGCCGTGCCCGCCATCCTGTGGCAAGTGTCATCGGCGGTACAGCTGCTGCTGCGGTTAAAATCAGCGGTAGCGCAAGGCGACAGCCTGCCCGGCGTGATGCGGACGCTGTGGGGACGCGACAAACAACGCGCGCCGCAAATCGAGCGGGCGCTGAAACGATTGAGCCTGCCCCGGGTCGAATCCGCGCTGGCCGATCTGGCGCTGACCGACCGCCAGGCCAAAGGCCTGGAGCGCGTGGGTGACCCTTGGGATACGCTGTTGCGCGTGGGCATGACGCTGGCTGAGCCGGCAAGCAATGGAAAAAGATGATGGACGTTAAAAACTACATGCAAACGGTGGGCAAACAGGCGCGCGAAGCTTCGCGCGCGATCGCCCGCGCCGACACCAACCAGAAGAACCGCGCGCTCTTGGCCATCGCCGCTGCGATCCGCCGTGATGCTGCCAAGCTGCTAGCAGCCAACGCGCGCGACATGGAACACGCACGCGCCAGCGGTCTGGACGCCGCGCTGCTCGACCGCCTGCAGATCAACGACAAGGGCGTGGTAGGGATGGCCGAAGGGCTGGAGCAGATTGCCGCGCTGCCTGACCCGGTCGGCGAAATTACCGACCTCAAATACCGCCCGTCGGGCATCCAGGTCGGCAAGATGCGGGTGCCGCTCGGCGTCATCGGCATCATTTACGAGGCGCGCCCCAATGTGACGGCGGATGCGGCCGGGCTGTGCCTCAAATCGGGCAACGCGGCGATCCTGCGGGGCGGCTCCGAGGCACTGCACTCCAATCAGGCGATCGCCGCCTGCGTGCGCGAAGGTCTCGCCGCTGCGGGCCTGCCCGCCACAGCGGTGCAAGTGATCGAGACCACCGACCGTGCGGCGGTAGGCGAACTCATCACCATGAAGGATTACGTCGATGTCATCGTGCCGCGCGGCGGCAAGGGCCTGATCGAGCGCATCACCGGCGAGGCGCGGGTGCCGGTGATCAAGCATCTGCACGGCAACTGCCACGTCTATGTCGACGACCGTGCCGATCTGGTCAAGGCGGTGAAGATCGTTGAGAACGCCAAGACCCAGCGCTACGGCACCTGCAACACCACCGAGTCGCTGCTGGTGGCGCGCGGCGTCGCGGCTGCGGCGCTGCCCGAAATCGGCCGCATGCTGGCCGGCAAGGGCGTGGAAATGCGCTGCTGTCCGGAAGCGCTGGCGATCCTGCAGGGCGCCGGCATTGTGACAGACAAGTTAAAAGCCGCAGTGGAAGCCGACTGGACCGAGGAATATCTCGGCCCCATCATCGCGATCAAGGTGGTCGACGACCTCGCCGCCGCGATGACCCACATCAATACCCACGGCTCGCAGCACACCGACGCCATCGTCACCGAGGACTACGGCCGCGCACGCCGCTTTTTGCGCGAGGTCGATTCGGCCAGCGTCGTGGTCAACGCCTCGACACGGTTTGCCGACGGCTTCGAATACGGCCTCGGCGCGGAGATCGGCATTTCCACCGACAAGATCCACGCGCGCGGCCCGGTCGGCCTGGAGGGGCTGACCAGCCAGAAGTGGGTGGTGCTGGGAGATGGCCACGTGCGCGCATAAGCAATGCAGCCAATCGGCGTCTTTGGCGGCACCTTCGATCCGATTCACTTCGGCCATTTGCGGCTGGCCGAAGAAATGGCGGAGGGGCTCGGTTTGAGCCAGGTGCGGTTCATCCCCGCCGGGCAGCCGCCGCACCGGGGGGCGCCGCGTACCGCGGCCGTCCACCGGCTGGAGATGGTGCGCCGCTCCATCACCAGCAACCCGCGTTTCGCGGTGGATGCGCGCGAAGTCGAGCGCCCAAACCCAAGCTACACAGTCGATACCTTGACTGCGCTGCGCGCCGAACTGGGCAATGAACAGCCGCTGTGGCTGCTGCTGGGCGCGGATGCGTTTGCAGGATTGCCGGGCTGGCACCAATGGCGGCAGCTGTTCGCGCTGGCCAATATCGTCGTCGCCACGCGCCCCGACGCAGCAGGAATCCAGACCGGCAATCTGCCGGAGGAATTGAAACAGGAGCTATCGCAACGCCAGGTGCAAAATGGGTCGGCTACGGGCCCCGCTGGTGCAGTGATATTGCAGAACATGACGGCGCTGGACATTTCAGCCACCCGTATCCGAGCCACCCTGGCACGGCAAAACAGCGCACGTTATCTGCTGCCTGACGCCGTGCTCGACTACATTCATCAACATCAACTCTACACACACCCATGAAAATTGAAGACAAGATCAAACTGATCACCGCCGCGCTTGAAGACGTCAAAGCGCAAGACATCACCGTGCTCGATACCAGCAAGCTCACCGCGCTGTTCGAACGCATGGTCATTGCCACCGGCACCTCCAACCGTCAAACGCGCGCCCTCGCCGACCACGTTCACGTCAAGGTAAAAGAGGCGGGCGAATACGTCGGCAACACCGAAGGCGAAGACAGCGGCGAATGGGTGCTGCTGGATTTGGGCGATGTCATCGTGCATGTGATGCTGCCCACCACGCGCACGCATTACAACCTGGAAGAACTCTGGGGGGCGGCCGAAGCAGCGCGCGCCCGGCATATCCAAGCAGACCACTAATTGAAGCTGCACCTGATCGCCGTCGGCCACAAAATGCCGGGCTGGATCAACACCGGCTACGACGACTATGCGCGGCGCATGCCGCCTGATCTGCCGCTGCTGCTGAGCGAGATCAAACCGGGACATCGCGTGGCAGGCGAAGACGGCGCCCGCGCCCGTCAGCTGGAGGCGGAACGCATCCTCGCCGCCCTGCCTGCCGGCTGCGTGCCGGTGGTGCTCGACGAGCGCGGCGCGCAGGTAACAACCCGCGAGCTGGCGGCCTGGTTGCAGGGCTGGATGGCAGAAGGCGTTTCACCCGCCTTTGTCATCGGCGGGGCGGACGGCCTCGACGACAGCGTCAAAACGCGTGCGGTCAAACTGCTGGGGCTGTCGAAGCTGACCCTGCCGCATGCCTTGGCTCGAGTGATGCTGGCCGAGCAACTGTACCGTTCCGTGTGCATAATCAAGGGACATCCCTATCACCGCGACTAATCGAGGTTCAAAGGCTCAACATGCTGGTTGATAAACGCATTTACCTGGCTTCTCAATCCCCCCGTCGGCGCGAGTTGCTCAAACAGCTCGGCGTGGCATTTGACGTGCTGCCCCTGCGCGCGGTGGCGGGTCGCATGGACGTCATCGAAATCCCGCGCGACGACGAAACCGCACCTGAATTTGCCCAGCGCATGGCGATCGAAAAGGCTGCTTGCGGCTGGCGCGCGGTGGATGCACGCCACGTGCTGCGGTTTCCGGTGCTGGGTGCGGACACCGTGGTGGAACTGGATGGCGCCATTCTCGGCAAGCCGGCTGATCGCAGCGAAGCCGAAGCCATGCTGACGCGCTTGTCCGGTCGCCTGCATCTGGTGCACACGGCCGTCGCTGTCAAGCAGGAAGAGCGGATCGAACAGTGCCTGTCATCCAGTGTGATCCGCTTCGCCGAACTCAGCCCCCTCACCATCACCCGCTATCTGGAAACCGGCGAATACGTCGGCAAGGCGGGGGCCTACGGAATCCAGGGGCGCGCAGGCGCATTCGTCGAACATCTCGAAGGCAGCTACAGCGGCGTCATGGGTTTGCCGTTATATGGCACTGCTGTTTTATTGAGAGCCTTTGGTTTCGCCGTCTGAACGCGCGGATCCGCCCACCATGAGCGAAGAAATCCTCGTCAACGTCACCCCGCAGGAAACCCGTGTCGCCGTGCTGCATCTGGGTTCGGTGCAAGAACTGCATATCGAGCGTGCGCAATGCCGCGGACTGGTCAGCAACATTTACATGGGGCGTGTGGTGCGCGTGTTGCCGGGAATGCAGTCGGCCTTTATCGACATCGGGCTGGAACGCGCAGCCTTCCTGCATGTGGTCGATATCTGGGAAGAGCGCCACGGCAGCGACCCCGAGCGGCCGATCGAGCAAATCCTGCACGAAAGCCAGACCCTGATGGTTCAGGTCATCAAGGACCCGATCGGCACCAAGGGTGCGCGCCTGTCTACCCAGATCAGTTTTGCCGGGCGTTATCTGGTCTACCTGCCGCAGGAAACCCACATCGGCATTTCACAAAAAATAGAAGGCGAAGAAGAGCGCGAGCTGCTGCGACAGAAACTCCACCAGTTGATGCCGGAAGGCGCCCACGGCGGCTTCATCGTGCGCACCATGGCCGAAACAGCCGAGGATGCAGAGCTCGGTGCCGACATCGATTACCTGCGGCGCTTGTGGATCAACATCCAGTCCCGGGGCAATTGCGTTGCGCCCTGCCTGCTGTATCAGGATCTCGACCTGTCGCTGCGCGTGCTGCGCGATTTCGTCAACCGCGACACCAGCCGCATTCTCATCGACTCGCGCGAAACCTTTCAGCGCATGGCCGAATTCGCGCACAGCTACACTCATGCCGTACTCGACAAGTTACAGCACTACAGTGCAGCTCGCCCCCTATTCGACCTGCACGCCATCGACGACGAAATTGCCAAGGCGCTGGGACGCCGGGTCGACCTCAAGTCGGGCGGCTATCTCATCATCGACCAGACCGAAGCGCTCACCACGGTCGACGTCAATACCGGCGGCTTCGTTGGCGCGCGCAACTTCGACGACACCATTTTCAAAAACAATCTCGAAGCCGCGCAGTCCATCGCCCGCCAGCTGCGCCTGCGCAACCTCGGCGGCATCATCATCATGGACTTCATCGACATGGACAATGCCGAGCACCAGGAAGCGGTGCTCACCGAACTGAAAAAGGCCCTCGCCCGCGACCCTACCCGAACCAGCATCAGCGGTTTCTCCGCCCTCGGTCTGGTCGAAATGACGCGCAAGCGCACCCGCGAATCGCTGGCGCACGTGTTGTGCGAGCCCTGCCCCACCTGCGGCGGACGCGGCGAAATCAAGACCGCGCAAACCGTGTGTTACGACATCCTGCGCGAGATCCTGCGCGAGGCACGCCAGTTCGAAGCCCGCGAATACCGCATTGCCGCCGCACAAAGCGTGATCGACATGTTCCTCGACGAAGAATCCGGCAGTCTCGCCCAGCTGATCGAGTTCATCGGCAAGCCGGTATCCCTGCAAGTCGAAACCAGCTATCCGCAGGAACAGTACGACATCATCCTGCTGTGAGTCGGGAAGGCTTGATCCGCGTACTTCGCAGATAAAAGGTTTTGCATGAACAAGCGCCCGCCCGCCTACTGGCCCACCGCCTGCGCCGAACTGGCTGCCGCCGACCCAGTGATGGCCGCACTCATCGAGCGCTACCCTGACGCCATCCTCGCCAATCGCGGCGATCCGTTCCAGACCCTGGCGCGCGCCATCGTTGGCCAGCAAATCTCGGTCAAAGCCGCCGACAGCGTGTGGGCGCGTTTCGCCGGCTACGCGCAAACCCTGCATCCCGAACACATTGCCACCCTGAAGCTGGACGCACTGGCCGCCTGCGGCCTGTCGCGCCGCAAGGCAGAATACCTGCGTGATCTGGCCGGGCATTTCGTCGATGGCCGGGTTGAACCCATGCGCTGGGAAGCGATGACAGATGAGGCGGTGATCGCCGAACTCACCGGCGTGCGCGGCATCGGCCGCTGGACTGCCGAAATGTTCCTGATATTCAGCCTGCGCCGCCCGGATGTGTGGCCGCTGGATGACATTGGCCTGCAAAAGGCTGTCGCACTGCTCTATTTCGATGGCGAACGGCCCACCCCGAAAAAACTGGTTCAGCACGGCGAGCGCCACGCGCCCTGGCGTACCGTTGCCACATGGTATCTATGGCGCAGCCTCGACCCGGTCGTGGTGCAGTACTGATGCTGGAACGCGTTCAATGCACGTCGACAATGATCATCCGGCCGCCGCGGCGCTCCACATCCAGCGTCAGTATCGAACCTGCAGGCTGGTCAACGATCGAGGTTTGCGGGGTATCCAGAAAACGCACGTGGTAGGGGGCGCTGCCGCTCGCGATCACCTCATCCGGGCAGCCTCCCTGCACCAGACAATCAGCGCCTCACCCTGTCGAACTGCATCTTGTCGAAGCCCCGGGCTTGCGGGGGCATGCGTGATGCGGGTGCGTTTGCTGGCCACCCATGCGGCTAGCCAGACAAACCGCTGCTTCAGGCCGCTTGCTGCACCTGCGCGACATCGTGTGAAATGCTGCGCAACAGCAGGATGTCGCGATAGGCGCCGGGCTCAAAGCCGATCCGGGTGCCGCCACGGTGGTCAAACACCAGATCTTCAAAGAAGGCCGCGATATCGGGTGTGTTCCACACTTTCACCATTTGCTCCAGCAAATGGGGGTAGGCCTCCAGCCCCTGGCCATCGTCGCCCTCGCTGAAAAAAGCGCGCCCATCAAGGTTGACGTTGAAATAACGCCGACATTCCGTGCTGGCAGCAACATAGCCCGCGGTATCACCCGCGCGGTGCAACAAGTCGAGCAGCAGCAGCCAGGGCACCGGCGATTCGGCCGGCGCATCGCGCAAGTGCTCCTGCAGCAAATGGATCGCCAGCTCGCCGTGGCCGTGGGCCATGAAGACCTCGGCCTGATCCAGAATGTCTTCTTTAAGCTCGGTGCCGTCATCGCCGGGTGGCGCGGCAATTTCCGCCATCCGCAGCGGAGCAGGCGCCAGGGGCACCGTATCCGGTCCGAAAGCTTGATCCGTGGAGGCCGCTTCCGGCTGGTCCCAGGATTCACCGATGCGCATGACCGAAGAGGAACGTCCGCCGCTGCGGCGACGCCAGCCCACTACCAGTGCGCCCACACCCGTCAGAACGCCCGCCAGCAGCAGATACAGGAGCCACTGCGAGGAGGGTTCCGGCGGCGGGACAACTGCGACCGGTGTCGCTGTGCGTGAACGATCCAGACTGGCGTTGCGTTGTTGCAGGGCCAGCAGCTGGGTTTCCAGATATGCAATCCGGTGGTTGAGTGCCGTATTTTCGTCCGACAGATCGGTGGGATTCATCACTGCCTCGGCACGGCGCTGTCCCGGCGTAGACAGGGTGGTATCGAGGCGCAACGCCAGGGGTGATCCCACGCTGCCGCGCTTGCCCGACAACACCAGGCGTGGTTTCGGTTGCGCAGTGGATTGCCGCGCTTTAGCCGCAGAGGCAGGCGAACGCATTGCATTCGCACGGGCAGCGGCCGGCGGCGTCTCAGGCTTGACCCGAACCGGACGGCTGCGCACAGGCTCAGCCGGTGCGATCGCTGTCTCCTGCCCGGTCAAGGCTTGCTGCGCCTCGGCATCGGTGACGATGCGTCCGCTCGACATTTCGATCCCTTCTGGCGGATCGAGCAACACCGCATATTCGCGCTGTAAATGGGCCTCGCAGTCAGAGACCAGCACAAACTGCGTCACCGGATCGTTTACGCTTTGCGTGGTGCGGATATGCAACAGCGACTGGTCGCCAACCTGCTCGATGCTCAGTCTGGCTGGCGGCAGCGGCGCAATGCCGCCCGGGCTGCCCGCAAGGCTGAGGCAATCGGTTGTAATCGCGGACGTCATGCCGATCAGCGGGACGACAGCATGCAGCGGCTGCCCCAAGTGCGAGCGCACGCTGACATCCCCCAACCCGAGGGCGGTGGCGGAGCCAGCGTGGCACAGGCTCAGCAGGAAACAAACGGATTTGAAATTCACACGATCACGGAAATAGACGACACGCATCTATTCCGGCAAGAAAGCCTGCAACTTGAGGAAGTATCTGCATATTGGCATTATTTTTGTTTGATCGTGCTTGAGTTTACCCCAACAAAACCAGCCCCCACACCGCCACAACATTGACCAGCGCGATCATCACCGCTGCGCTGCCCATGTCCTTGGCGCGCTTGATCAGCAAATGGTGTTCCAGCGAAATACGGTCCACCGCCGCTTCGACGGCCGAGTTGAGCAATTCAACCATCAGCACGCCCAGCACGGCGGCAATCATCAGTGCACGCTCAACCCCGCTTTTGCCCAGATAGACCGCCAGCGGAATCAGCAGCAGCGCCAGAAACACTTCCTGGCGGAAGGCATCCTCGTGCCGGAAAGCCGCACGCAGGCCATCCCAGGTGTAGCCGACGGCATTGAACAAACGCCGTAGACCCGTTTTACCCTTGTATGGGCTAACCGGTTCGCTCATACCCTGGGAGGCATCGATTCCGCAACGGGGTACGCAAGGTCGAGCTCGCGCGCTGCCTTGACATCATCAAGCCGTCGCACCGGCAGGCTGTAGGGCGCGCCCTTCACCAGTTCGGGGTTGGTTTCAGCTTCGTGCTTGATGGTTTTCATCGCCTCGACAAAACCATCCAGCGTTTCGCGGCTTTCGGTCTCGGTTGGCTCGATCAACAGGCACTCCGGCACCAGCATCGGAAAGTAGGTGGTCGGTGCATGATAGCCGTAGTCAAGCAGGCGCTTGGCGAAGTCCATCGCCGACACGCCGGTGACATCCTTGAGCTTTTTGAGCGTGACGATGAATTCATGGCTGGCGCGGCGCTCGGGAAAAGCCAGGTCGAATCCGGCTTCGCGCAGTTTCGCCATCAGGTAATTGGCGTTGAGCGTGGCGTACTCGGCAACACGGTGCATGCCTTCGCCGCCGAGCAGGCGCGCGTAAACATAGGCACGCATCAGCACGCCGGCGTTGCCCATGTTGGCCGACAAGCGGCCGATCGATTGCGGCAGGTCGGTTTCGGTCGCCAGGCGATACAGCCCGTTGTCGTTCAGCACCAGCGGAATCGGCATGAACGGCAGCAGCCGCTGCGACACGCCAACCGGACCCGCGCCCGGGCCGCCGCCGCCGTGCGGGGTGGAAAAGGTCTTGTGCAGGTTCATGTGGATGACGTCGAAGCCCATGTCGCCCGGGCGCACCTTGCCGAGGATGGCGTTGAGGTTGGCGCCATCGTAATACAGCAGGCCACCGGCATCGTGGACGATCTTCTGGATGTCGGTAATGGTTTTTTCGAACACACCCAGCGTCGACGGGTTGGTCAGCATCAGCCCGGCAGTCTGCGGGCCGACGGCGGCGCGCAGCGCCTCCAGGTTGACTGCGCCGGTGGAATCGGTGGGGATTTCCTTCACCGTGTAACCGCACATCGTCGCAGTGGCCGGATTGGTGCCGTGCGCCGCATCTGGCACGATGATCTCGCGCCGCGCCGTGTCGCCCCGCGCGTCGTGGTAGGCGCGGATCATCGCCACCCCGGCGAACTCGCCGTGCGCGCCGGCCATCGGCGCCATCGATACGCCCGCCATGCCGGTGACGTCCTTCAGCATTTCCTGCAGCTCGAACATGCTGGCAAGGAAGCCCTGGCCCGTCTCGTCCGGGCTGGCCGGATGGCGCGCCAGAAACTGCGGCAGCATCGCCAGCGAATTGCACGCGCGCGGGTTGTACTTCATGGTGCACGAACCGAGCGGGTAGAACTGGGTGTCGATCGAGAAGTTCTTCTGGCTCAATCGCGTGTAATGGCGCACCACGTCGAGCTCGGAGACCTCCGGCAGCGCAGGCGCAGCCTTGCGGCGCAGCGCAGCTGGGAGATCGTCGAGGCTGCCGCCGGCGGCGGGAAGTTGCGAGGTGGCTGTGCGGCCGGGGCGGGAATGGTCAAATATCAGCATGGTGAAAACCTTGTTATCCGCGAAGTTCGCGAAGTAAAAGCCAAAAAGCCGAGAAAATGTTTCTGGCTTTTTTCGCGCTTCTTCGCGAACTTCGCGGACGAAAAATTACTTCAAAACTGCCAGCGCCGCATCGTAGTCCGGCTCCTGCTTGATCTCGGGAACCAGTTCAGCGTGCAGTACCTTGTTGTTTTCATCCAGCACCACCACGGCGCGTGCAGTCACGCCAGCCAGCGGGCCGGAGGTGATGTCGACGCCGTAGTTGCGCTTGAACTCCGCGCCACGCATGGTCGACAACGTCACCGCGTTCTGGGTGCCTTCGGCAGAGCAGAAGCGGCCTTGCGCAAACGGCAGGTCGGCCGAAATCACCATCAGCACGGCGCCATTCAACGCGGCATCATTGAATTTTTTGGTCGAGGTCGCGCAGACGCCGGTATCCAGGCTCGGCACGATGTTCAACAGCTTTTTCTTGCCGGCGAAATCCGCCAGCGAGACATCGGACAGATCGCCGCTGACCAATTTGAAGTCCGCCGCGGTGTCGCCGACTTTGGGAAAGTTGCCGGATACGTCGATGGGGTTGCCGCCTAGGGTCACTGCCATGATGTTTCTCCTGAATAAACAAACGTAGGGATGCGGGGTCGATCAGTCTGGCAATCAGCCCGCGGGGTCTTCGTATCGCGACAAATGCTCGTCGACATTCTCGCGCAGATATTTTTCATATTCCTGCATGAAGTAGCCGATCGCCGCTTCTTTCTCGAGCAGGAACTGCGCCTTGTTCTCGCTGCTGGCGTAGATCACGAAAGCATTGAAGCGCGCCGCGGCGAACAGCATGGCCGCGCTCACCCTGGCCGGCTTGATTTTGCCCATATGGGTGTTGCACAGCGCGATGTGCGCGTCGGCGAGTTCGTAGAATTCCTTGTCTTGCGGCATGTCGCTCATGATTGTCCGATCAGTTTTTATACGCGCACGGCGGCGCTTCACGGCGCTTGGACAGGATACGTTCCAATTGTTGCGCGTAGTGGTCAAGGTCGGCGGCGGTCTTGGTTTCGGTAACGCAGACCAGAATCGCCTGCCCGAGTTCGGGATACCAGCCGGAAATATCCAGTCCGCCGAGGATGCCCTGCGCCTGCAGCGCGCGCAGCACATCTTTCGCGTTGTCGGTGAGCTTGAGCACGACTTCGTGGAAATACGGCGCAGCGAAGGCGCGCATCACCCCGGGGATTACCGTCAGCTTGTCGGCTAGCGCTACCGTGTTGGCGTGGCTGGCCGACGCGACTTTCGCCAAACCCTGCGGCCCCAGCAGCGCCATGTATTGGGTGGCGGCGGTGACCACCAACCCCTGGTTGGTGCAGATGTTGGAAGTGGCCTTGGAGCGGCGGATGTGCTGCTCGCGCGCCTGCAGCGTGAGTGAAAAGCCCGGCTTGCCATCCAGATCGACGGTACGGCCGACGATGCGCCCCGGCATCTGCCGGACGAATTCCTGGCGGCAGCACATGAACCCGAAGTACGGCCCGCCCGAAGCCATCGGCGCGCCCAGCGGCTGGCCTTCACCCACGGCGATGTCTGCGCCTTTGGTGCCCCACTTGCCCGGTGCTTCGAGCACCGCCAGCGTGGTCGGGTTGACCAGACCGATCGCCAGCGCGCCGTAGGCGTGCGCCCAGTCAGTCATCACGTGCACGTCTTCCAGCACGCCGAAGAAACTGGGCTGCGGAATCACCAGCCCGGCAAATGCGCCGGGATCGGCAGGCAGCAGGGTCTGGCCGGTAGTCGGATCGTAATCGAGCTCGACCAGTTCGATGCCCTGATTCTTCACCGTGGTCAGCACCACCTTGCGATAGATCGGATGCACGGTCTTCGGCACCAGCACGCGGCGCGAGGTTTTATGCGCACGCACCGCCATCAGCACCGCCTCGGCCAGTGCCGACGCGCCGTCGTAAAGCGAGGCGTTCGACACGTCGAGTCCGGTCAGCCGCGTCATCATGGTCTGGTATTCGTAGATCAGTTGCAGCGTGCCCTGGCTGGCTTCGGCCTGATACGGCGTGTAGGCCGAGTAAAACTCGCCGCGCGTGGTGATCTGCCAGATCGCGGCCGGGATGTGATGCTCGTACACCCCTGCGCCAATGAAGTTGGACCAAAAACCGTCGGCTGATGCGCGCTCCTGCATCAAGCGCGTCACGGCCATTTCCGGCAGGCCGTCTGGAACATCCTTCAGCTTGCCGGTCTTGAGTGCGGGCGGAATTTCGTCGAACAGGTCTTCGATGCTGGCCGCGCCAATGGCGGCAAGCATGGTGGAGACATCTTCAGGAGTATGCGGAATGAAAGGCATGTTGGTCAGGGATCAGGATTCAGGGGTCAGGATTCAGGGGGGGACTCAGTGCCCGGTCCAGGTTGGCGGCAAAGCCGCACATTCCCTGATCCCTGGCCCCTGAATCCGGCCCCCTCAATGCGCTTCCGATTCGACCAGCTTCTGGTACGCCGCAGCATCCATCAGTTCAGCGACATCGGCTGCATTGGCCGGCTTGAGCTTGAACATCCAGGCGCTGTACGCATCCTTGTTGATCGCTTCCGGGCTGGATTCGACGTCGCCATTGGCGGCGATGACTTCGCCGGCAACCGGCGCATAGACGTCGGATGCGGCTTTCACCGACTCGACCACCGCGCACTCTTCGCCTTTTTTCAGCGCGCGACCGGCAGCGGGGTTTTCGATGAACACCATGTCGCCCAGCAAGTCCTGCGCGTGATGGGTGATGCCGACGGTCAGCGTGCCGTCGGCTTCGACGCGCACCCATTCGTGACTGGGGGTGTATTTGAGGTCTGCGGGGATGTTCATGGTTTGCTCCTGGTAAATGGGGGTTCAGCGGCGAAGGCGCACGAAATTTGTTCGTTTGCGCCTTCGCTGGTCAATCAGATTTCAATCAGCACTTTGCCACTGCGCACAAACGGGTATTTCACCACTTTCGCGCGCAGTTTTTTGTCACGGATTTCGACTTCGACTTCTTGGCCCGGCGCGATGCCGAGCGGAATGCGCGCCAGCGCGATGGACTTTTCCATCGTCGGCGAAAAGGATCCGGAAGTGATTTCACCATCGCCGTTTTTCGTCAGCACTTTCTGATGCCCGCGCAGCACCCCCTTGTCGAGCAAGACCAGGCCGACCAGCTGCTTGGTGATTTCGCTCTTTTCCAGCGCAGCCCGACCGACAAAATCGCGCTCGGCTTTCATGTCCACCGTCCACGCCAGGCCGGACTCCAGCGGCGAAGTGGTTTCGTCCATATCCTGGCCATACAGATTCATTCCCGCTTCGAGCCGCAGCGTGTCGCGCGCGCCCAGACCGATCGGCTGGCCGCCGGCTTCCATCAACGCTTGCCAGAAAAACGGGGCGGATTTCGCCAGCACCATCACTTCAAAGCCGTCCTCGCCGGTGTAGCCCGTGCGCGCGATGAACATCTCGCCCATCGCGGCGGCATTGAAGGGTTTGAGATTGGCGGTGATGGAATCGACACCCGGCAAGGCCTGGTTCAATGCCTGGGTCGCGTTGGGACCCTGAATCGCAATCATGGCCAGGTCGCGGCGTGGCGTGAGGGTGAGTCCCATGCCCCAGTCAGCGTTCATTTTCTCCATCCAGGCAAGGTCTTTCTCAGCCGATCCCGCATTCACCACCAGACGGAACCAGGACTCGTCCATGAAATAGATGATGAGGTCATCGATCACGCCGCCCGCTTCGTTCAGCATGCACGAATACAGCGCCTTGCCCGAAACCTGCAATTTATCGACGTTATTGGCGACCAGCCGCTTCAGGAACGCGCGGACATTGCTGCCCTTGATATCGAGCGGCAGCATGTGCGAGACGTCGAACAGACCGCACCCCCTGCGCACCGCATGGTGTTCCTCGATTTGCGAACCGTAATTGACCGGCATGTCCCAGCCGCCGAAATCGACCATTTTGGCGGCCAGGCCGCGATGGGTGGCGTTGAGGGGTGTGAGCTTGAGCGCTGCTGGAGTAGACGCTGCGTGATTTGACATGACAGTGACCAAAAATAAAAGGGATGCGCGGATGCGCTCCACCCCTCTGTCCTTGGTACCTGAGAGATTACGGGTTCATCTGGGTTAAGCCTGATGTGCCCGCTGCCCCTTCGGTGGTGAACCGGCTGGCTTTCAGTTGAAAGCAGCAATCACGCTCTCCAGAGTGTTCCGGTGTTGCGGTCCTTTTGCCTGAGCGATTCCGGGTGGGTTACGCCTTCGGCGGCATGTTGCGTATGCACTCTCCCGCAACGGGATGGCGAACTATACCGAAGAAGCATCGGACCGGCTAGCAGTGCTCAATCGACCCAACCGTTCAATACGTTAGCTTCAAACCAAAGCCCATGGGGGACACATCACGGATTGTCAGCGGCAGGCTCAAAGGCTGCTCACTGCGTGGCGGAATACCGGCGGCAATGCGCTGGGGATCGTCGAGGTACTCGCTGGGAGCGAAGCTGCGGCGTGCCAGCGGACGCTCGCGCTGATCGGTCAGGGTAAGTACCAGCATCGGCCAGGCCTGCGCCTGATCGGCGCGATTGCCCAGCGTGAGCACGAGTTTCAGGCGGCTGCGGGTTTCGGTTTGCAAGTCGGATCCGATGATCTGGAGTTGCGCCAGATTACGTGGCAAGGACAAGCCACAACCCAATACCGCACAGGCTTGTTCGAATGCAGGACGAGCCTGCGGCCAGCGCCCAACCAGGCTGTCGCGCAGGAAATAACTCATCTGCGCAAGCAACACCAACAACAGCACCCCGCTGCCCAGACCCCACACCCAGGGCTTGGCACGACGCGGCACGGATTGCATCACAAGCGCGGCAACCGGCTGCGGCACGGCATATTCGATGCGTGCGGCAGGCCGTTCCGGTACCGTGAAAACGGGCACGATCGAAGCAGCGGGTTCGGAATCGATTTGCGGCAACGGACCGAAATCGTCCGGCACGGGGATATCGGGGTCGATGAGAATGATCGACGGCAGTTCAATCGCGCTTTCGCGCTGGGTGATGCCGCCGGGAACCGGTGCGATGGCAGCAGCCTGAGCCGCCTGCTCGATCGCCCGTACCTCGTCAGGATCGTGCTTCGTGAACGGAAACGCGGATGGCTGCGCGGCGACTGCGGGTTCGGTTTCAGTCTCGGCTTGTGGCTCTGTCGCCAGCGCCGAGCCATCCTCCATCAGCAGGCTGAGGCGGGCATCGAAAGCGGCACCGCACACACTGCATTGCACCCATCCCCGCGCGGCATCGAGCTGATCCGCCCCGAGGCGAAACACGCTATCGCATGCCGGGCAGGTCGTACGGAAACTCACTGCCTGATTCCAGACAGACGCACCCAGCCCTCGTCAATCGTGGGCGCATCAAACACAAACCACTCGCGATACACCGCCATCACATCTTCCGCCTGCTCGGCGAGGATGCCCGACAAAACCAGGTGTCCGCCTGCGCGCACACGCCCCGCCAAAAGCGGTGCCATGCCCTTGAGCGGATTGGTGAGGATGTTGGCAACGACAATGTCGTATTGCCCCGGCGCGAATTCATTGGGCAGGCAGAAATGCGCACTGACCTCGTTCAGCGCGGCGTTATCGCGCGAGGCGGTGACGGCTTGCGCGTCGATATCCACGCCATCCACGCGTGCCGCGCCGAGCTTGACCGCGGCGATGGCGAGGATGCCGGAGCCGCAGCCATAGTCGAGCAGGGTTTCGCCGCCGCGCAGGTTGTCGTCGAGCCAGCGCAGACAGAGTCGTGTCGTGGGATGGCTGCCGGTGCCGAAAGCAAGACCGGGATCCAGCTTGAGGTTGATCGCGCTGCTGTCGGGCGCGGTGTGCCAGGTCGGAACGATCCACAAACGCGGCGAAATCGGGATCGGATCGAATTGTGATTGCGTCAGCCGCACCCAATCCTGATCCGCGACCGTTTCAATCGTGTACTGAGTGGGCGCGGTGATGCCGGCCATTGCGGCCGCCGCTGCAAGTGTGGCGACCACATCGGCGTCCGCCTCCAGCAGCACGACCGCAATGCTGTGCGGCCACAGCTCGGCTGTCGGGTAATCCGGCTCACCGAACAGCGGGGTTTCGTCAGCCGTGCCCGCGTCGGCATCTTCCAGCGACACCGACAGCGCGCCTACCTCCATCAGTGAATCGGAGAACGGCTCAGCGGTTTTTGAATCAACGAGGATGCGTACGGATTGCCAGGGCATGGGGTGGTGAGCGGTGAGGGGTAACAGTGAACGGTAAACCGTGAGCGGATATTTCCGCTTGCGGCTCACCGTTCACCGCTTGCCAATCAGCTCTTCTCCTCCGCCAGCTTGTGTTCCAGGTAGTGAATGCTGGTGCCGCCGGCGATAAACGCAGCGTCGTGCATCAGAACCTGGTGCAGCGGGATGTTGGTATGGATGCCTTCGACGACCATTTCCATCAACGCGCCACGCATGCGCGCGATCGCCTGGTCACGCGTGTCACCGTAGGCAATCAGCTTGCCGATCATCGAGTCGTAGTGCGGCGGCACGTAGTAACCGTGGTAGACATGCGAATCAACACGGATGCCGGGACCGCCGGGGGCATGGTAGTTGGTCAGCTTGCCAGGACTGGGAACAAAAGTGGTCGGGTGCTCGGCGTTGATGCGGCACTCGATGGCATGGCCCCTGAACTGGATATCCTTTTGCTTCCACGGCAGCTTTTCACCGGCTGCCACACGGATCTGCATTTGCACGATGTCGATTCCGGTGATGAGTTCGGTCACCGGATGCTCGACCTGTACCCGGGTGTTCATTTCGATGAAATAGAACTCGCCGTTTTCGTACAGGAACTCGAAGGTACCCGCGCCACGATAGCCGATCTTGCGGCAGGCCTCGGCGCAGCGTTCGCCGATCTTGTCGCGCAACTTGGAGTCAAGCCCTGGGGCAGGCGCTTCTTCCAGCACTTTCTGATGACGACGCTGCATCGAGCAGTCGCGTTCGCCCAGGTGCACGGCATTGCCATGCTCGTCGGCGAGGATCTGGATTTCGATATGGCGCGGGGTCTGCAGGAATTTCTCCATGTAAACCATGGGGTTGCCGAAGAAGCTCTGCGCTTCCGAGCTGGTCATGGCCACGGCGTTCAACAGCGCAGCCTCGCTGTGCACCACGCGCATACCGCGCCCGCCACCGCCGCCTGCTGCCTTGATGATAACGGGATAGCCAATCTGAGCGGCCGTTTTAAGAATTTCAGCTGGATCCTCCGGCATCGCACCTTCGGAGCCGGGTACGCACGGCACCTTTGCTGCGACCATAGCCTGCTTGGCGGTGACCTTGTCACCCATCAGGCGGATGTTTTCGGGGCGCGGGCCGATAAAAGCGAAACCGGACGATTCAACACGCTCAGCGAAATTGGCATTTTCCGAAAGGAAACCATATCCAGGGTGAATCGCCTCGGCGTCGGTCACCTCGGCTGCGGCGATGATCGACGGCACGTGCAGATAACTCTGCGCTGAGGCAGCCGGACCTATGCACACCGACTCGTCGGCCAGCTTCACATATTTGGCATCGCGGTCCGCTTCAGAATAAACAACGACCGTTTTGATGCCCATTTCACGGCAGGCACGCTGGATACGCAAGGCGATTTCGCCGCGATTGGCAATCAGTATTTTTTCAAACATGGCGGGGTCTCGCAGCAGAATCACCCACGCAGCCTGCAGCTGCGAAGCGGTTTGACTTCGTCGCTGCGCTGCCTTGCGGCAACCGGTCGCCGCGATTGGCGATAAGATTTTTTTCAAACATGGTGACGTGACACTCGGTGAAGGATGAGGAAGAAAGGTTAAGGCGCTAGCGCCTGGCTCCTGACGCCTGTTGCCTTACCCAATAATAAACAGCGGTTCGCCGTATTCCACCGGCTGGCCATTCTCGACCAGGATGGCCTTGATGACGCCACTCTCGTCAGTTTCGATTTCGTTCAGCAGCTTCATCGCCTCGATGAGGCACAGCGTATCCCCGGCACTCACGCTCTGCCCCACTTCGGCAAAGTTTTTGGCACCTGGTGCGGGCGCGCGATAGAACGTTCCGACCATCGGCGAGCGCACGACATGACCTTCAGGCAATGCGTCTTCCGCCGGCGCCGCGAGCGCCACGACCGGTGCCGCGGGCACGGGCGCATGCATCATCATCTGCTGCGGCGCATGCATCATCATCGGCGCGCCCGCAATGCTTTTTGCAATACGGACTTTTTCTTCGCCCTCGGTGATTTCAAGCTCGGCAATGCCGGAAGCTTCCACCAGGTCAATGAGCTTTTTCAGTTTTCTGAGATCCATGAGGCGTCCTGTTTTGAAGGTGATGCAGCGCATATTCCAGCGCCAGTTCGTAACCGTACGCGCCCAGACCGGACACTACGCCGACCGCGAGGTCGGACAAATACGAGTGGTGGCGGAATGGTTCGCGTGCGTAAATATTGGATAGGTGCACTTCGACGAAAGGAATGGCGACCGCTGCCAGCGCATCGCGGATTGCCACGCTGGTGTGGGTATAAGCTGCCGGGTTGATCACGATAAAATCAACATGATCTCGGCTGGCCTGGTGGATCCGGTCGACCAGCGCACCTTCGTGGTTGTGCTGAAAGGTTTCGATAAACGCACTGACCGCATCCCCGCGACCGGCCAGTGCACGATTAATGTCGTCCAGCGTGGCGAGCCCGTAATGCGCGGGTTCGCGACTACCCAACAAATTCAGGTTGGGCCCGTGCATAACCAGGACATGCGGATGCAGACTGGGGGCCGATTTGGTCGCAACGCGGCCGGTTCGTTTAGTCGTCATGGCGGCGAGTTTGCCGTAGATAGGGGTGAATTGTCCAGATATTGACGCCAAATCGCATCTATGTTCCGAATTCAGGCCGCGCCGATTTTGTTCAGGACGGCCTCGAGTTCAGCACGCGGAAGGCGTCCCAGATGCTTCAGGATGATCTTGCCGTCGCGATCAATCACGAGGGTATAGGGCAGCGCCCCACTCGGGTTACCCAGTTGCCGCGCCAGATCATTGGCTGCGCCTTCGCCGATCAGGATCGGGTAGTTAACCGGTTGGTCGTGTAAAAACTGCATGACGTTGGCGGAATTGTCGATTGCAAGCCCGACAAATTCAACGCCCCGGGGCTGAAACTTCGTGCGCAAGGCGACAAAATCCGGCATTTCCTCGCGGCAGGGCGCGCACCAACTCGCCCAAAAGTTCAGCACCAACACCTGACCACGCCATTGCGACAAGGTCTGGGAACGGCCTTGAACATTCGGGAAGCTGAGTTGCCACAGCGTGTCCGTAGGCGTTGCCGATTCCTGCGGTGCATAGCGTGATTGCGCCAGCCAGATGCCTGCGACGAGTGCGGCAAGCGCAAGGGGGATGGCGTAGAGCAGAGTTTTGTTCATGGCATCATGCCGTGCCGGGCAAACTTCAGCCAAGTCCAATCGTGCGTCCGGTGAACCTGCCCGGCCTACAACTCACCGTAGGAATGCAGGCCCGACAAAAACATGTTTACGCCCAGAAACGCAAAGGTGGTGACGAACAGACCGACCACCGCCCACCACGCCAGCATGGGTCCGCGCAACCCCTTGACCAGCCGGATATGCAGCCAGGCCGCGTAGTTCAGCCACACGATCAGCGCCCAGGTTTCTTTCGGGTCCCAGCTCCAGTACCCCCCCCAGGCTTCGGCCGCCCACATTGCGCCGAGAATCGTCGCGATGGTGAAAAAGGCAAAACCAATGGCAATGGCCTTGTACATCATGTCATCGATGATTTCGAGCTTGGGCAGCCGGCTGGCGAGGATGCCGCGATCGGCCAGCAGATAGCCGACGCCGAGCATGGCGGACAGCGAAAATGACCCGTAGCCGATGAAGTTGGCGGGCACATGCAGCTTCATCCACCAGGATTTAAGTGCAGGCACCAGCGGCTGGATTTCATGCGCGCCCCGGTCAAAGGTATACCAGAGGATGAAGCCGACCGCTGCGGAAATCACCAGCAGCACGAAAGCCCCCATCTGGCGGGTCTGGTAACGCGCTTCGTAATACAGGTACATCATCGCGGTGATGAGGCAGAACAGCACGAACACTTCATACAGATTGGATACCGGAATGTGGCCTACATCGGCACCAATCAGATAGGATTCGTACCAGCGCACCATCAGGCCGACAAAGCCCAGCGTGATGGCGGCCCAGCTCAGGGTGCTGCCGGTTTTCATCAGGAACTCGGAACGCGCCAGCAAACCCGCCCAGTAGGCCACCGTGGCCAGTCCGAACAGCGCGCACATCCACATGATCGCGGCCTGGCTGGAAATCAGGTACTTGAGGAAGAACGCAAGCTCCATTCGCCCGAGATCTCCCTGATACTGGCTGATCGCAAACAGGCTGATGATCCCCACCCCGATGAACAGCTGTCGAAACGGTTTCCAGAACCAGCCAAATGCTGCCAGCGCGGGAATCGCTGCCAGCAGAATGGCTTTTTCATAGATGTCCATGAAATCGCCAAACCGCGACAGGGCAAACAGGGCGCCTGCTGCAACAATGGCGGCAAACAGCCAGTCGAACCATGACAAGCGTTTGAACAGCGGGGCGGGTTGGTTTAGGGCGAGTTCCATTGGGTATCTCCGGAGTGCTTCACAAGCGGCTGTTTATTTGGCAAGCGTGTCGAGCGAGTGTGCATGCTGGGTGAATTCTTTTTCAAAGTCGATAGTCTGTTTGGCCGACGACATCGCCAGCAGCGCGCTGCCCGGCCTGATGCGCAACCATACCCGGCGCTCGCGCACGTAAAGCATGAAGAACACGCCGAGCGTCAGCAATAATGAACCGAAATAGACCACATTTTGCCCGGGCGAACGGGTCAGTTGCAGACCGCTGGCTTTGACTTCGTCGTATTGCATAAGTTGCAGATAGATCGGTGCACCATAGATGAACATATCGCTGATGCTGTTGAGCGTATCGCGCACCAGCCAACCGGTGACGTCATCGGTGGACGGCGCAGGCAGTCCGGCCTGTTGATTGGCGACTTGCAAAGCCTCGAACGCGGCCAATTCGATGATACGCAGATAGGTGCTGGCCGCCTTGTCGCGTTCCGCCTCCGGGACTTTTTCCTCGATAAATCGTCCCAGCGACTGAAATCCGCCCTCCGCAAACAGCGTCAGCATTTGCGTTGCGCTGAATTTCAGCTTGTCTTCAATCTCGGTGCCCCAGGCATTTTGTGGCAGTGCCTGACGGGCGAAGCGGGCGGCGATTTCAGGTCGCAGCTCGGCATTCAGCAGCGCGCCGCGCAGCCGCATGAAGCTGTCGATATTGCCCTCGGCATCGAGTGGCATGCGCATGTAGCGAAAGGCTTCATTGGGCGATTCGCGCACGCCCGACATCATGTACCAGCGGCTATTCAGCTCCAATGGCAACATGTAATTGCTGAACTCGCGCGCCTGGCCCCGCGCATCGCGCAGCTTGAACTGGAAACTCGGACCGACGTTGCGCAGGTGTTTGTTGTCACTCACCGAACTGCCGCCGAACACGCCCATGGTGTCGCCGGCAGGCGCAATGTCGCCGCCCATGTTCTCGATGTTGAATGGGCGGAAGTCGGTGAACTCCAGGGTGTATTCACCCGCCTCGCTGGTGAGCGTGGTGTTTTGCTGGACCACGCCCTCGACGGGGAACGATGAAGCTGTCGGCGAGAACAAATTCCAGCCGCGCAGCGTCATGCGCGTGCCGCCATCGGCAAAGCTGGCCTGGTAAATCGCCACGCCGTCAAACACCAGCGGGTGATTGACGGCGATGGTGGCTTCCTTGATCTTCTTGCCGGACTTGTCGAACAGCTCGATATCGCTCTCGAAGCTTTTCGGCTGGCCGGTGGTGTAGTGCTCGATGCGGAATTTTTTCAGCCCCACCGTGAAAGGCAGCTCCTGCACCAGATAGCCGTCGGCAACATTGAGAAACGCGACATCGGCGCTGGATCCTTCGGGGATCTGCACGCTGCCACGAAACGAGGGATTGGACGGGCTCAGGCGCGAAATCGCTGGTACCTGGCTTTGCGGGATGTCACGCGTCTCGATTTTTTTGTAGCCGAGCGACTGCTGTACCTTGAACACCAGATTGCCATCCATCAGACCACCAATGCAGATCAGCACAATGGCCGAGTGCGCCAGCAGATAGCCCAAGCGGTTCCAGCTGCCCGCCTTGGCGGCAAGCAACACGCCGTTTTCACGCGGCAGGTTCTTGACCTTGTAGCCCTGACCTTCGAGATAGCGTTGCGCACTGGCGGCAAGCGCCTCGGGCGTATGTTCGGTTGCAGCTTCGTGCTTGTGTTTGAACGCTTTGAGAGACTGCTCGCTGACGTGCTCGCGAAAGCTTTTCATTTCGCGCACGAAGTTCGGCGCGTTGCGGCTGATGCAGACGCTGGTCGAGGCAACCAGAAAGGTCAAGATTAGCAAAAACCAGGCGGCATGATAAACGTCGTACAGCCCCAACTTCTCAAACACATCAAACCAGAAAGGACCGAACTGAATGAGATAGTTGCCGTATGGCTCGGCTTGTTTCAACACCGTGCCCACAATCGATGCGACCGCAAGGATGGACAGCAAGCTGATGGCAAAGCGCATCGAGCTCATCAATTCGAACACGGATCGGCCGAAGGAGTGGGGGACGGTATTCATTTGCTCGACATTTCCCCAGAGGGCACAAGTAAAAAGGGTGACTTGCGTCACCCTTTGAACAGACTCAAGACTGAGTGGACACAATCAAGGTCAATCGGTTCAACGCAGACCCTGAATATAAGAAGCAACGGCCTTCATATCAGCATCCGTCATCTTGGCGGCGATGGTGCGCATCATCTTGGCTGCGTCATTTGCACGTGCCTCGACGCGGAACGCATTCAGCTGGGCATAGATGTAATCACTGTGCTGACCAGCCAGACGTGGGAACTGGGCGGGAATGCCCTTGCCCTGCGGGCCATGGCACGAAGCACACGCCGGCACGCCGGCACCCATCACGCCGCCGCGAAAGATTTTCTGACCTTGCAGAGCCAGCGCCTGATCTTTGGACGTGGCGGGCTTGGGTTGCTGCGCGCTGTAATAAGCGCTCAGGTTCAACATGTCTTGCGGTGTCAGGTTCGCGACCATGCCCGACATGATGGCGTTTTTACGGGCGCCCGATTTGAACTCGTTCAACTGCTTGTTGATGTACTCCGCATTCAGCCCCGCAAGCTTGGGGTTGGCAGCGGCAACGCTATTGCCGTCGACTGCGTGGCAAGCCGCGCATACCTGATTTACGATGGATTCTGCCGCCTTGGGGTCGCCTTTGCTGGCCGGAGTGGCAGCAGGTGCGTTGGCAAAAGCAGAAGTGGCGGCCAAAGCGGCAACCAAAGAGACGACGAATTTCATCTAGAGCTCCTGAAAGCTTGCAAAACCAGGGGATTGCAAAATTTGGTGAAGCGGGTAGTTTAGCGGCAACTAATATGACTGCCAAGCCTGTGCTCAATCGTGCTCAATTCCACACCTCGGTCGCCCAACTGCGTGACCTGCCTTACAGCCGCGCCGAAATTGCGTTTGCCGGGCGCTCAAACGCTGGAAAGTCCAGCGCAATCAATCTGTTAACCAGAATCAACCGTCTAGCCTACACATCTAAAACACCAGGGCGAACCCAGCTGATCAACTTTTTTGCGGTGGATGATGACACCTATCTGGTTGACCTGCCGGGGTACGGTTATGCGAAAGTGCCGCCCGCAGTCAAGGCAAAATGGGAAGGCTTGCTGTCGCGTTACCTGCAGGAACGCGACGCACTGGCCGGAATGGTACTGATCATGGACGCACGCCACCCGCTCACCCCGCTGGATCGCCAAATGCTCGACTGGTTCACCCCAACGGGCAAACCAGTACACATCCTGCTGTCGAAAGCGGACAAGTTATCGAATAGCGAGAAGGTGTTGACGCTGCGCAACGTCAAGCAAGCCCTCGCAACGTTCGACAACGTTTCGGTTCAGCTGTTTTCCAGCTTGTCGCGCCTGGGGGCGGAGGATGCGACGGACTTGCTTGAAGGCTGGTTCGTCCAGGCTCAACAGGGGAAGCCGCAATCGACTGAATCCCTGATCGAATCGGACGCCCAACAAAAAGAAAGCCCCGATCACACGAAGGATCGGGGCCAAAAGATGCCTTAAGGGTTAAGGCACCCCGCTCAGGGAGGAGAAGCGGGGGACGGTGAAACACCGTCTGCAGTACAGAGACGACCGACCTTCAAATAGTTCCAGTTCATTCAGTAAATTTTTTGGAGACAGAGTGTGACCCTGCCGCTTGGCTCATTTCCCGCCACTCGTATGCGCCGCATGCGGCGTGATGACTTTTCCCGTCGCCTGATGCGTGAGCACACGCTTACGGCAAACGACCTGATTTATCCGGTTTTTGTGCTGGATGGCCAGAAGGCACGGGAGTCGGTCGCATCGATGCCTGGCGTGGAGCGGCTGTCTCTCGACTTGCTGCTCCCCGTGGCCGAAGAATGCGTGCAACTGGGTATCCCCGCACTGGCGTTGTTTCCGGTAATCGGCGCCAATTTGAAAACACTGGGCGCTGAAGAAGCGCTCAACCCGGATGGACTGGTACCGCGTACCGTTGCCGCATTGAAAAGCCGCTTCCCCGAATTGGGCATCATCACGGATGTTGCGCTCGACCCTTACACCAGCCATGGCCAGGATGGCCTGATCGACGCAAGTGGCTATGTCATGAACGACGAGACCGTCACCGTACTGGCCAAACAGGCAGTGGTTCATGCACAGGCGGGCGCCGACATCGTCGCCCCCTCGGACATGATGGACGGTCGCGTTGCCGCCATCCGGGTTGCACTCGAAGGTGCCGGTCACCGCCACACCCGGATTCTGGCCTATGCAGCCAAGTATGCCTCCAGTTTCTATGGCCCGTTCCGTGACGCCGTGGGATCCGCCGCCAATTTGGGAAAAGGCAATAAATCCACCTACCAGATGGACCCTGCCAACAGCAACGAAGCGCTTTGGGAAGTCGGAATGGACTTGCAGGAAGGGGCCGACATGGTGATGGTCAAGCCCGGGATGCCTTATCTGGACATTATCCGCCGCATAAAAGACACCTATGGTGCGCCAACTTTTGCCTACCAGGTGAGCGGCGAATACGCTATGTTGAAGGCAGCCGCGCAGAATGGCTGGCTGGATGAACAAGCTTGCGTGCTGGAGGCCTTGCTGGCGTTCAAGCGTGCGGGCGCAGATGGCGTTCTAACTTACTTTGCACGAGATGCCGCACGCTGGATCAAAGCCTAGGCAAGACTGATTCGTGTTAGCCCTGCATCCATAATCACTAAAAGGTTGCCAGCTATGGCAAACGAGTGGCTAACATGGCAACCCTAACTACGATCTCATTTATCCCGGTTTAATTTATGTCCGTCAAGATACCCAAGGGCTTTACCGGTTTTAGACAGCGCAACAAGGCTGCGGAAGAATGGGACAAAACAATTGTCGCCATCTCTCCGTATCGGCTTACTGACCTGGTTTTACCCGAGCCTCAAAGTGCCACGCCTCAGCAGGGCGAAAAAATCGAAGAGCAGGCTTTCAAGATCCGGCTGGCACATTCCAACGAGCGGGTGAGCTCGGCCAGCATGCTTGTGCAGCGAAAATATGCCGGGCGCGGCTATATAGCGAACGACTTCCAGAAAGCCCCAGAACGCATTACCTTGATGGCGTCCCAGGATGACAAAGTCATCGGAACCCTGACGCTGGGCCTGGACACCCCCCATGGGTTGTTGGTTGAAGAGTTATACAAGCAGGAAATAGATGACTTGCGTCAGGCTGGCCGTAAAGTCTGCGAACTGACCAAGCTGGCCGTTGATCAAACACACGGCTCAAAACACATTCTGGCATCGCTCTTTCATATTGCCTACATATATGGCCGGGTGATGCAGGGCTATACAGATGTCGTGATTGAGGTTAATCCACGCCATGCTGCGTTCTACAAACGCATGCTGGGCTTTACCGATTTCGGCCCGGAACGCATCTGCAACCGCGTCAATGCGCCTGCCGTGTTGCTGCGACTGGAGCTGGATTATGTTGACCAGCAAATCGAGTTACTCGGCGGGAAAACCGAAAGCGCACATGGCGAACGGTCGCTATACCCTTACTTTTTCAGCAAAACAGACGAAATCGGCATTACCAATCGTGTTACTCACGGTAGGTAGCGTGTTAGGCGGACCTGCATGAGCTTCGATTACAGCGCTGCATTTTCGCGCAATATAGGCTGGTTTACTGACAACGAGCAGCAGCAACTGAAGCACAAACGCGTGGCCATTGCTGGCATGGGCGGAGTCGGCGGCTCCCATTTGCTGACATTTGCGCGGCTGGGTGTAGAAAAATTCAATATCGCCGACTTCGACGTTTTTGAATTAGCCAATTTCAACCGTCAGGCGGGCGCCAGCATGTCCAGTCTCAATCGCCCCAAAGTCGACACGCTTGAAGCGATGGTGCGCGACATTAATCCGGAAAGTGACTTGAGGCGTTTCCCTGACGGGGTGAACGCGTCTAATCTTGAGCAGTTTTTCCAGGATGTCGATCTTTATGTGGACGGTCTGGACTTTTTTGCTTTCGATGCCCGCGAACAGCTTTTTGCCTACTGCGCTGAACACCGTATCCCGGCCATCACCGTTGCGCCCTTGGGCATGAGTGCGGCATTACTGAACTTCCTGCCTGGCGGCATGAGTTTCGAAGATTACTTTCAGCTGTCAGGTCGGAGCGAACTGGAAAAAGCCGTGCGTTTTCTCGTCGGACTCGCGCCCGGATTGTTGCATCGCCACTACCTCGCCGACAAAAACAAGGTCGACCTGAAACAGCGAAAAGGTCCCTCAACCGTGATTGCATGTCAGTTATGCGCAGGCGTGGCGGCCAGCGAAGCGGTCAAAATCCTGCTGCAACGCGGCAAGGTCTGGAGCGCACCGCACGGCATCCAGTTCGACGGCTACCGCAACCAGCTCGCCCATACCTGGCGCCCCGGTGGCAACCGCCATCCACTCAACCGGATCGCCATCGCCATCGCACGCCGCCAACTGGGGTTGGCTTGATGGAAGCGATCACGCAGGAACAGGTTCGTGGCGTGCTGCAAAGCGCCATCCAGGCACCGTCCGCCGACAACCACCATCCCGTACGCTTTCAGCTTGACGGCTCGCACATCCTGGTTCACCACACCCGAACCGCATGGGAACAGCCGGGATATCAGCGGGTGCTCGACCTGCTTTCGCTCGGCGCGCTGGCAGAAAACCTCGCGATTGCCGCCAGCCAGTATGGCGTAAAGGCCGATATGAGGCTTTTTCCCGACCCCGAACAACCCGGGCTTGCGCTAAGCATTGATTTGCAGCCTGACGTGACACAGGCTGATCCTTTGTGGCACGAAATCCCGAATCGCCACACCAGCCGCCAGTTTCGTTTTCGGGGGCCGCCGTTTAATGTCACGGAGCGCGCTCAACTGGATGCCATTACTTACGCTCACCCCTCATGTACCCTTCACTGGCTTGACACCGCCGCTGATCGAAAACCCGTGCTTGCCCTGATGCGGCGCGCAGAAACCGAACGTTTCCACAACCCGGTTTTGCACGAAGAACTTTTCTCTGCAATCCGCTTTGACGTCGGCTGGCGCGATACCAGCGAAACAGGGCTGCCGCCCGGCGCACTGGGGGTTGAATTGCCCTTGCACGGTCTCTTTTCAACGCTGCGCCATTGGCCCGTCATGCGCATGGCCAACCGGTTTGGCGCGCACCACTTTTTGGGGCTGCGTTCCTGCGACCTGCCGTGTCGGCTCGCCCCCAACCTGGGCGTGTTGACCGTAAAAAAAACCGACACCGCTTCGGTCTTCGAGGCGGGTCGGGTTTTCCAGCGGATCTGGCTGACCACAACCCGCCTGGGACGCGTCCTGCAACCCATGCCCGCATCGGCTCTTTATGCACTAGATGGAGCCGATGCAGCAGGTATTCCGAAAGCGTTGCAGCAGGACCTGGCTGAAGGCTGGAAAATCCACTTCGGCTCGCTCGTGCCGGTCATGTTGTTCAGAACAGGCAAAGCCAAGCCCCCACTCGTCACAGCTGGCCGGCCAGCCATCGAACAATTTCTGGAAAAGTCCTGAACAACGCTTTGCCTTCCGGGTAATCGACTGCGCCTGACCTTTTGTAGCCCCCCCCTTCGCCCGAACCCAGCCTGGCCACGCTCACTCGGCGTCGCCACAACCCGTGAAAACCAACGATCCAGACCACCTCCGGCTTGCGCTTGGCTTTACTGAGAGACCGCGCCCAATGTCGAAAAAATTTACACTTCAAGCACTCCGTCAGCCTGAAAAATATTCAACACATTGAATTAAAACAATATTTTTATTATGGCACGCTACATGCTTTGTAGATGTGCGTGAAGCTGGTCGCCTGGCTCGCAAGATTACTAACCCATCATTCCTTATAAGGAGTTTGAAATGAACAAGAAATTTATCGCATCGGCAATTGCCGGTCTGGGCCTGGCGGCTTCCGGTTCCGCTTCAGCTATCGTTGTTGGTGGTGTGGACTTTGGCGCCGCGGGCTTGCTCAGCCATCTTGAAACCACGACTGTGGCAGAAACGTTTATTAGCGGCAACGGTCAGCAGTTGCTCGGATACGGCCAAGTCAATACCGTGAACGGCAACCTGTTCTACGGCAGCGGATCCGATCGCCTCTATTTTGTGTTTGACCAATACGTTAGCAACGACTACACCTTTACCACTGTTGATTTCTCCGCAGGGCAGGTGCGCGTTTACCTGATGCCTACTTTCAACTTGTTGGCACAGGATTCGGCAACCAACTTTGGTCTGATCGATACGGGTACGCCTTGGGCTGTTTTGGAAGGGCATGGCTTGTTTGGCACGACCGACACGCTTGCATCCAACGGTCAGTTTACCGGCGATGTCATCTCCTTTAGCGGTGCTGGCCTTCTGGATGTTGTTGGTGGCGAGGCTGACGTAGTCGCTTTCCTCGATTCCGATGGCATTGGTGACGGTGCAGGCGGCTTTGCTGACATCGCGATCACCACCTCTGGTGACAATGCCGTACTAAATCCGTTTGACAATACAGACGGCTGTACGACTGGCGACGCGGTTGAGGGTCAATGGTGTATCGCTGGCTCGGCTGACCTGCGTGGCCTGACCACCGTTCCGGAACCCGGTGTCCTGGCTCTGGTTGGCTTGGGCCTCTTGGGCATGGGCGTTTCACTGCGCAAGCGTAAATCTGCCTGATTGACCGGAACGACGGGACTGCAAATATGCAGTCCTTACGGTTAAGAAAACCCGCACTTGGCTAGCCAAGTGCGGGTTTTTCGTTTATAAAATACCCCATGCCCAATCTTGCCCTGATCCCTACGTTCCTGCGTGAATGTCTCGTCTCACGGAGCCTGCCGCGCGAACCTGAGCCCGATTTAGTAATGGAAGATGCGGAGCAGGTTGCAGCCTATGCGGAGGCTGGCCGTATCAATGGTGCGATGGCAGCGGCTTATTTATTTCATTCAGCCCACATCAGCCAAGTCATTCAGGAATGCCGGACGGTGCTTGATTTGGGGTGCGGTCCGGCAACTCAATTGGCACAAATTGCCCAACTCAACCCGGACATCCACTTTACCGGAATCGATCTGTCTCCCAATATGCTGGCTGACGCAAGGCTGCATACCGAGGCGCTGAAACTTCACAATGTAGATTTTCGCCAAGCCGATATCACCCGCCTGGATGCGTTTGAGGATCACAGTATGGATGCGGTGATCAGCACCATGGCCTTGCATCACCTGCCGACACCAGAGCATTTGGACAGGTGTTTTGCCGAAATTCAGCGGGTGTTGAAACCAGGTGGTGCCTTGTATTTAACTGACTTTGGGCGGCTCAAATCATTGCAGTCAGTGATTTTTTTCGCCTATGCCAATGCCCATCACCAGCCCCATCTGTTTTCTCTCGATTACGAACGCTCGCTACGTGCAGCCTTTCTTAAGGAAGACTTTGTGGCCTTGGCGGCCAAATATTTCTCACTTGAAGTTTGTGTGCAATCCACCTTCAAAGTACCGTTTCTTGTTGTTATCAAAACAGCAGACAAACCGCTGCCTGAAGCTTTTCGACAGCGCATCGCTGCATTGCGGGGTGAACTCAAGCCGCGTTATCGCCGTGACTTGACCGATTTGCGTTTGTTTTTTGCCTTGGGCGGACTAAAAAACGATCCTTTCGCATAGTGCGAGGGCGTCCCGAATTGCACGAGCACGGCTACTTTTGAAAGCCTCAGAGGCTTCGCAGCAAAGCCGCTGCCTCTTCTGCTTCCGGAAATTTGGGAGCATTGCTGAGCAATAGCTTCCGGAGTATTTTTTGAGCTTCAACCGAATCACCGGTGCGAACCAACGCGACTGCGAGGTGATACTTGATGGAAGCGGACGCAGGGGCGCCAGCACTGGCTTGTCGCAATAGCGTAAGGCCACGCACATGCTGCCCCCGTTCCACTAAAATCCAGCCCAAGGTGTCTTGGGTGGCAGCATCCTTTGGGCTGAGTTTGTGGGCTTTTTCCGCAGTAGCGAGCGCGCGCGGATCCTTTTGCTGCTGGTAAAGCGCCGCCACGTTATTAAGCGCAAGAGCATTGTTCGGCGACTGCTGCAAAATAATTTCGTATTGACCGATAGCTTCGCGGATGCGCCCGGTGTTCATGTAATGCTGCGCCAGATATGCACGCACTAAAATGTCGCCTGGTTGCGCCTTGAGCCATTGAAAAAGCTGGTTGTCAGCAGGAATAGA
>MGZO01000073.1:3104-28769 GCA_001802655.1 Hydrogenophilales bacterium RIFOXYD1_FULL_62_11 | reverse complement strand
GGCCATTTTGGGTTGGGCGACTTGTAACTGGCGCGCGATACGAAGCGCTTCGCTGCTGTGCCCGGTCTGAATTTCAAGATTGGCCAGCATTTCTTGCGCAGGCCGGAAATCGGGCTCAATCGCTTGCGCCCGGTGCAGTGAGATGCGCGCGGCGTCCAGCTTGCCAAGATTAAGTTGTGTTTGAGCCAGTTTCAGTTGCGCTGCTGCGGCCCTTGGCATTTTTTCTGCAAGGCGCGTCGCCGAAATCAGCGCATTGTCCTTCTGTCCGGCAGCAAGCTGGGCGGTTCCCAGCATATCAAGCGCGATCAGGCTATTCGGTTGTGCTTGCAGGGTTTCATTGGCAATCGCAAGGGCTTTAGGGTAATCCTGATTATCGATATAGAGCGAGACAAGGCGCTGTCGCGGCTCAAGTGCTTTCGGGTGAGCGGCGGCGGCTTTTTTGAGCCAGTTCAGCGCCGCAGGGCTGTTCTGTTGCAGGGTTTCCAGCTGGGCAAGCGCCAGCATGGCTTGAAGGTGATTTTTATGCTTGCTAAGCACGCCTTCAAAACGTTTCCGCGCAGCATCGGGGCGCTTCTCGTACAAGTCGAGTTGAGCCAGGCTGGCAATAGCCGGATAAAAGTCCGGGTCGGTCACCAGCGCCGCTTCAAAGCTGGTGCGGGCGCGAACGAGGTCGTTCTTTCCGGTAAACGCTTGGCCGCGCAGCACGCTGACTGCCGGGTTCCCAGGCAGCTTCCGTTCCATGCTCTCAATAGTCGACAGGGCCTTGTCGAATTGCTGCTGTTCAAGATAGGCCAAGACCAACAGATTGTCGGCCTCGTGTTGCTTTGGTGTCATGGCTGCAGCGGCCTGAAGCTCAGGCAGGCCATGCGGAAAATCCCCCGCACTGAGGTGATTGACCCCCATGCGTGTGCGCAGGGCGGCATTATTCGGATCTATGGCAGCGGCACGCGCGAACCATTCTGCAGCACGTGCTGAATCCTGCTTGGCGCGGCTCGCCTCCCCCGCAAGGGTCAGCGCCTGGACATCTTGTGAATCAGGCGTCAGGAGCGGGGCGAGCGTTTCAAGCGCTTTGTCAGCCTGGTTTTGTCTGATTTGCGTTGCCGCCAGTATCCGGGTGGCATAGGCCTGCCCGGGATAGCGCGCCAGATAACGTTGCAGATACGATTCAGCCTGCTCATAGGAGCCCAGTTCAAAGGCGGTTGCACCTGCCAGCAAAGTGCTTGGCAAATGCCTGGGCATGGTTTTGAAGACTTCCTGCAGTGCGCTTTGGGTTGCCTGGAAATTTTTTTGCTGGAACAGCAGCAAGGCACGCAGGTAATACGCTGGTGCAGTTTTCGGCATCAGCTTTTCAACCTGTTCGATATCGACCCGAGCCGCCTCAACCTGCCCGGCTTTCAGGTTGAGGGTAATCCTGTTTTGCAGCGCCTCCAGGTGATCCGGCTCGGCTTTCAACACCTCGCCATAAGCGGCCAGTGCGGCTTGGGGGTTGTTGTTTAACTGCTCCCAATCGCCGATAAACATTCGGGTACCGGCTTGCTCGGCGGGCAGCTTGATAGCCTCGTCGAGCCATGCGCGCGCCTGTTTCATCTCGCGCCCGGCAACCGCACATTGCGCCAGCCCCCAGTAGGTTTGCGGAATGTGCGCATCGACCGCATGCGACTGCTGGAACATGTCGCAGCCTTCCTTTAGCTTGCCAAGTTTGAGCAGCGCATGTCCGCGCAGTTGAAGAGTGCGCGCACGATTGGTCGGTGAGGTTTCGTCACCCGGCTGAATCTCGTCAAGCACACGCTGGTATTCGCCAATGAGCAGCAAGGCTTCGCCCAGCAGGGGTTGCACGACCTCACGGCTGGCCCCCAGTTGCTGGGCGCGATTGAGTTCCTTTTCGGCTTCAGCCCCCTGGCGGGTTTTCAAATAAATCTGGCCGAGCAGCAGTCTGGCTCCCGCGCTGTCCGGATTTTTCTGCAACGCGTTCTTGAGCTCGACAATGCTGCCTTGAAGATTGCCCTTGTCCTCGAAGTCCTTGGCACGCTGGATGTGCTCCTGTTCAGTCAGATTAGCCGTGCTGTCGCAGCCTGAAAGCGCGACGGATACGGATAAAGCAAGCGCGATCGCCAGGGCAACGGGGTGTTTGGTCATTTATCTCGGCTCCATTTAAGAAAACGCTGACTAGTTGACTAGCGCCTCAAGTCTCGTGATTATTGTTTCTGTTATTGGGTCCCCACACTCAATCAGTGCGCAGCTTCCCAATTATGTCCCGCTCCCACACCGACCCGCAACGGCACTTTTAGCGCGGCCACATTACACATATAACCGGGTAGCTCGGCACGTACCCGGTCGAGTTCGTGCTCGGGCACTTCGAGGATGAGCTCGTCGTGCACTTGCAGCAGCAGGCGGCTCGCCAGTTTCTCACGGTCAAGCCATCCCTGCACCGCAATCATCGCCAGTTTGATGAGATCGGCGGCGGTACCCTGCATCGGCGCATTGATCGCGGCGCGTTCGGCGCCCTGGCGGCGTTGCGGGTTTTTGGCGTTGATTTCCGGCAGGTAGAGTCGGCGACCGAACACGGTTTCGACATAACCCTGGCGGCGCGCGGCTTCGCGGGTGCGCTGCATGTAGTCTGCCACCCCCGGATAGCGCGCGAAATAGCGGTCGATATAGGCTTGTGCGGCGGAGCGTTCCAGATTAAGTTGCGACGCCAAGCCAAATGCCGACATGCCGTAGATCAGGCCGAAGTTGATGACCTTGGCCATGCGCCGCTGTTCGCTGTTCACATCTAGCAGCGGCACGCCGAACACTTCGGCGGCGGTGGCGGTGTGAATATCGCGGTCTTCGGCAAACGCGGTCAGCAAGCCGGCATCGTCCGACAGGTGGGCCATGATGCGCAGTTCAATTTGCGAATAATCGGCCGACACCAGCTGATGCCCGGGCGGCGCGATGAAGGCTTCGCGGATGCGGCGGCCTTCAGTAGTGCGCGCAGGAATATTCTGCAAATTGGGCTCGGAGCTGGACAAGCGCCCGGTGACGGCAGTGGCCTGCGAATAGCTGGTATGAACGCGGCCAGTGTCCGGATGGATCATCTGCGGCAGCTTGTCAGTGTAGGTCGACTTCAGTTTGGCCATGCCACGGTAGTCGAGAATCGCCCGCGCAATGGGGTGATCGAGCGCCAGTTGTTCCAGCGTGTCTTCATCGGTGGACGGCGCACCGCCGGGGGTTTTTTTCACCACCGGCAAGCCCTTCTGGGTGAACAGAATGTCACCGATCTGCTTGGGCGAACCGAGGTTGAACGGCTGCCCGGCTTCCTGGTACGCGCGCTGTTCCAGCTCCAGCATCTTCCTGCCGAGTTCACCGCTCTGGATGGCGAGTAGGTTCTTGTCGAGCAGCACGCCGGTGCGCTCCATGCGAAACAAAATGCTCGCCACTGGCAGCTCGATCTGGCGATAGACGTAATCGAGCTGGTCGGATGCCGCAATCTGCGGCGCCAGCGCATCGCGCACGCGCAGCGTCACGTCGGCGTCTTCTGCTGCGTATTCGCTGGCGCGCTCGATCGCCACCTGCTCGAAACCGATTCGCGCCGCACCTTTGCCGGTGACCTCGTCGTAGCTGATGGTCGCCAGGCCCAGATGGCGCATCGCCAGATTGCCCAGTTCGTGCGACTGATGCGCTTCCACCACGTAGGACTGCAGCAGCGTGTCGTCGATTGCGCCGCCGAGCGCGATGCCGGCATTGGCAAAGATATGACGATCGAATTTGAGGTTCTGGCCGATGATTCTGGGGGCGGGGTTTTCCAGCAGCGGCTTGAGTTTGGCAAGCGTGGCTGCACGATCCAGCTGGGCCGGCACCCCGGCGTAGGAATGCCCTAGCGGCAGGTAGGCGGCATCGCCGGGCGCGATGGCGAACGACATGCCGACCAGTTCGGCCTGCATCGGGTCGAGACCGGTGGTTTCGGTGTCGAGCGCATACGCAGGCGCGGCCGTCAACCGGGCGATCCAGTCGTCCAGCTGGACGTCGGTCAGAATGGTTTCGTAGCGCGCACGGTGGTTGCCGCTGGTATCCTGTTCCGGCACGGCGGGCAGATCCGTAGCGGCCGCATCCAGCTCGCGCAGCCAGGCGCGGAATCCAAAGCGCTCGAATAGCGTCCGTTGCGTAGCCGTGTCGCGCGCTTGCAGTGTCAGCGCATCGAGCGTGAATGGCAGCGCAACATCGGTCTTGATGGTGATCAGCACACGCGCCTGCGGCAGCCAGTCGCGCGCGGCACGCAGATTCTCGCCCACCACACCCTTCACCGTGTCGGCGTGGGCAACCAGATTGTCCAGCGAGCCAAACTCGGCGAGCCATTTCACCGCCGTTTTCGGCCCCACCTTGGCCACACCCGGGACGTTGTCCACACTGTCGCCGATCAGCGTAAGGTAATCGACGATGCGCTCGGGCGGCACCCCAAATTTGGCGTTGACGCCGGGAATGTCGAGCGTTTCCTCGCTCATGGTGTTGACCAGCGTCACGTGGTCATTGACCAGTTGCGCCATGTCCTTGTCGCCGGTTGAAACAATGCTGCGGACGTTGTGGCGCGTAGCTTCCACCACCAGCGTGCCGATCACGTCGTCGGCCTCGACGCCGTCGATCACCACCAGCGGCCAGCCATCGGCGCGGATGAGTTCGTGCAGCGGCTCAATCTGGCAACGCAGGTCGTCCGGCATCGGCGGGCGATGTTCCTTGTAGGCGGGGTAAAGCTCGTCGCGGAAGGTTTTACCCTTCGCGTCGAACACGCAGGCGATATAATCCGCCGCGTAGTCCTTCTGCAGTTTGCGCAACATCGCCAGCACGCCCTTGATCGCATTGGTCGGCTCACCCGCTGCGTTGCGCAGATCGGGCAGCGCATGAAACGCGCGATACAGATAGGACGAACCGTCCACCAGCAGCAGGGTTTTTTGAGGCTCGCTCATATTCATATGGGGGGCATTCACACTGACTTGATTCACACTAAGACCAATCACGAGGCGATCAAAACATGCACGGGGATAAATTACCGATTACCGCCGATCCGGGTCGCAGCGCCGAGATTGATTATTCAGCACGCGAGTCGTGGCGGATGCTGGGGATTATGTCAGAGTTCGTCGAGGCGACTGAGCGGCTGGTCTCGATCCGCCCGGCGGTGTCTATTTTCGGCAGCGCGCGCACCCCGACCGACCATGCCTATTACAGGCTCACCGAAGAAATCGCCCGCAAACTGTCTGATGCCGGCTTCTCGGTGATCTCCGGTGGCGGTCCCGGCATCATGGAAGCCGCCAACAAGGGCGCGTATTTCGGCAAATCGCCCAGCGTCGGCCTCAACATCCAGTTGCCACACGAGCAAAGCGGCAATCCCTATCAGGACATCAGCCAGACCTTCCAGCATTTTTTTGCACGCAAGGTCATGTTCGTCAAATTTGCTGCGGCCTATGTCGTCATGCCCGGCGGCTTCGGCACGCTGGACGAGTTGTTCGAGGCGCTGACCCTGGTTCAAACTGGAAAAATCGCGCCCATTCCCATCGTCCTGGTTGGATCAAGCTACTGGGCTGGGCTGGTCGACTGGGTAAAAACCAGGATGGTGGACGAAGGCATGATCGCACTTGCGGATCTCGACCTGATGCAGATCATCGACGAACCCGACCAGGTGGTCGATGCCATTTTCAGCCATTACGAAAAACGCGGCTTCATGCCCTCGCTGGCCGAACGCGAAATCCAGCTCAACCTCTAACCTACTCCCCGGAGACCGTCATGCGTTATTCCCTTTTACTGTTGACCCTGCTGGCGAGCGGACTTGTCATGGCCGCCCCGCCATCCGACCGTCCGCCCGAACTCTCGCCCGTCCCCGATGGCCCACCTGGTGCTGACGAAGCCTCTACCATCACCATCAAACCCGACAGTCGGGGTGAAGTCGAGGAATACCGCAGCAATGGCAAGCTCTACATGCTGAAAGTCACGCCCAAGGTCGGCAAACCGTATTACCTGATCGACCCCAGCGGCGAAGGCCGTTTTAATCGCATGGAAACCCTGCCCGGTTTGCAGCCGCCACAATGGGTCGTGAAAGAATTTTGAGACGAATGCACGCTGTATGACTTCCGCTTCCAATCAAGACATCCCGCGTACCGTCGCAGCCAGCCAGGGCTGGCGCTGGGTGGTAGAAGGCTTTCGTTTGTACCGCAAAAATGCGCTTCTGCTGTCTGCCGCATTTGGCGTGCTGTTTGGCGTGGTGATGGCACTCAACCTGGTTCCGGGAATCGGTGGAACCCTGTCCGAACTGGCGTCCCCTTTTCTGGTGGCAGGTTTCATGGCCGCGTTCCGCGCGCTGGATAACGGCCAGGACCTCGAACTGCCGCATTTTCTGGCTGGCGTGAAGCGTCCGTTCATGTCGGGCCCCGCCCTTCCCTTGATGGCAATGGGCGCGGTGCAACTGCTTGGCACGCTCGCCATTGGCCAGGTCATGCACAGCATGGGATTCGATCCCGAAGCCATCATGGTCGCTGCGCAAAACCCGAAAGCCACCCCGGTCGAACTGCAGGCCCTGATGAACCAATCGCTGCCCGCCGTATTCACGGGTCTGCTGCTGTTCACCCCGCTCATCATGGCCACCTGGTATGCGCCTGCGCTGATCCTGTTCGGCGGCGCACGGCTGGGAACCGCGCTCGGCGTCAGCCTCAAGGCCGTCGCCAAGAACTGGGCGGCCATGATGGTCAATGGTCTGGTGCTGGGCCTGATGTTGGTCTTTGCTGCGCTGGTCCCCATGCTGCTCGGCTTGCTGGTCGCCATGCCGATTCTGTTTGGCTCGCTGTATGCGTCGTATCAGGCGATTTTTGCGGTATGGGCGGACGAGGCTGAGGCCAGTCAGGCCGCCGACAAATTGGCATAAGCCAGCGCCAGCCACTTGGTTCCGGCGTCGCGGAATTTCACCTGCACGCGGGCATCGCTGCCGCGTCCTTCAAAGTCGATGATGATGCCGCTGCCGAATTTGGCGTGCGCCACGCTTTGCCCGACGCGGTAACCGGTGTCATTGCCCAGCGGCGCAGCAGGGCGCGCTGCCGGGGCCGCGTAGCCGAAGCTTTGCGGCTGAGATGAACCGCTGCGGCGGTTGAGCGGGCTCAGCACCTGTTCCGGCAATTCATCGAGAAAGCGTGACGGCAGGCCGTAGCGAATCTGGCCGTGCAGCATGCGCGATTGTGCGTGCGACAGATACAACCGCCGCCGCGCGCGGGTAATCGCGACATACATCAGCCGTCGTTCTTCTTCCAAGCCGTCTTCTTCGTTTGCGCTTTGCTCGTGGGGAAACAGGCTTTCTTCGAGTCCGGTGATGAACACCGCGTGAAACTCCAGTCCTTTGGCGGCGTGCACCGTCATCAACTGCAAGGCATCGAGGCCGACACCGGCCTGGTGCTCGCCGGCCTCCAGCGCGGCGTGGGCAAGAAAGGAATCCAGGGTGCTCTCTTCCGCCCCCTCGGCGCTGTTTTCTTCCGCGAAGAGCGCCGCCGCGTTAACCAGTTCGTTGAGGTTTTCCAGCCGCTCGGTGCCGTCCTTGTCGGCGCGGTAAAAATCCGCCAGGCCACTGGCTTCGATCACGTGATCGATTACTTCGGGCAACGGTAGATCGCGCGTGGCCTGCTTGATCTCCTCGATCAGCTTGGCAAATCCGGCCATCTTGCCGCTGGCGGTGCAGGCCGCCTGCCACAGACTGGCACCGGACTGTGCCGCACTGGCCGACAGCAGCTCCAGCGTGCGCGCACCGATGCCGCGCGCAGGAAAATTCACCACGCGGATGAAGGCACCGTCGTCTTCCGGATTGGTCAGCAGGCGCAGGTAGGCCAGCGCATGCTTAATTTCCAGGCGCTCGAAGAAACGCAACCCGCCATACACGCGATACGGCACGCTGGCGGAAAACAGCGCATGCTCGAGCACCCGCGACTGCGCGTTGGAGCGATACAGCAGCGCCATATCGGACAGGTTGATGCCTTCGCGATTAAGGGCCTTCACCTCGTCGACGATAAAGCTGGCTTCGTCCTGATCCGAATAGGCGTCGTAGACGCGAATCGGTTCGCCCTCCCCCTCTGCCGTCCACAGATTTTTTCCGAGGCGGTGCGCATTCTGCGCGATCAGGGTATTGGCGGCGGTGAGGATATGGCCGTGGCTGCGGTAGTTCTGCTCCAGCTTGATGACGTTGCCGTGCGCGAACTCGCGCTCGAACTCGGCCATGTTGGCGGTATTGGCGCCGCGAAACGCATAGATCGACTGGTCGTCGTCGCCCACAGCAAAAAGCGCAGTGCCAGGCCCGGCAAACAGCTTGAGCCAGCGGTACTGCAACGTATTGGTGTCCTGGAACTCATCGACCAGGATGTGCTTGAAGCGGTCGCGGTAATGCTCGCACAGCGGCTCATTACGAAACAGCAATTCATAGGAGCGCAGCAGCAGCTCGGTGAAATCCGCCACCCCTTCGCGCTGGCATTGCGCGTCGTAGGCCTCAAAAATTTCCACCAGCCGCATCGAGTATTCATCGAACGCCTCGACATCGCGCGCCCGCCGTCCGGCCTCCTTGTGACCGCTGATAAAGCGCTGCACCTTCTTCGGCTCGTATTTCTCGGTGTCGACGTTCATCGACTTCATCAGCCGCTTGATCGCCGACAGCTGGTCCTGGCTGTCCAGAATCTGGAATGACTGCGGCAAGCCCGCCTCGCGGTAATGCGTGCGCAGCAGGCGGTTGGCCAGGCCATGAAAGGTGCCCACCCACATGCCGCGCGTGTTGATCGGCAGCATCGCCGATATGCGCGTCATCATTTCCTTCGCCGCCTTGTTGGTGAAGGTCACCGCGAGAATGCCGTGCGGCGACACCTGCCCGCCCTGGATCAGCCACACCATGCGCGTGGTCAGCACGCGCGTCTTGCCCGATCCGGCGCCCGCCAGAATCAGCGCAGACTCATGCGGCAGCGTCACTGCGGCGCGCTGTTCGGGGTTGAGGTTTTCCAGCAGATGCTTGTGCCCTTCAGGGTAGGCGGACATACGAAGGTAGAATCAGGCAGTCAATTGCGAATTATAAAGGCCTCAAGATGGTGAAGATTTTGTTTTTCGGCGACCTGGTCGACACGCTGGGCATGGCCGCCGATGAAATCGAACTGCCAGCCGACATCACCGATGTGGAACGTCTGCTGTTTTTACTGTCACGGCGTGGCGAAATGTGGAAAAAGATGCTGCTGGGCAACCCCAAACTGAACATCACAGTCAACAAGCAGTTCGTCGAGAAATCCGCGCCGGTGAAGGATGGCGACGAGATTGCGCTGGTAGGGTTTGCAATGGTCTGATTGGCAGGCCAGCGCCGCATGTGCCTGCAAGACCAACTATGATTCCATTTCAGGGCGTCCGGGGAAGTTACTCTTGCAAAAACAAAGCTCCAGGCTATTCGGATAACCGGATGGCCATCCTGTGACAACGGAGTAAGCGCAATGGCTGCATCAAACATGCGTTACCCAATACGCCCGCTGATGCTCGGTGGGCTCGTTTTTCTAATCACGCTTGCCTTATCGGGACTGCTTGTCTGGCAGCTAGACGGGCATGCCCGTCAACATGAGCGGGATCGCGCTGCCGTTCTTGCCGGCCACTACGCCCATGCGGTTGAAAGCCGCATCGGGCATGCGACCTCTGCGACCCACGCTCTGGCGGCTCTGGTACGCCAGGGCAACGGTAGCGTTTCTAATTTTGATGCGATTGCCCGCACCATGTTGCCGCTTTATCCTGGTGCATCCGTACTGACGCTGGCGCCTGGCGGGGTTGTCCGCAACGTCGTGCCGATATCCGGCAACGAGGCGGCCATCGGCCTGGACTTGTTTGCCGCCCCGACACAACGCAAGGAATCCTTGCTCGCCCGCGACAGTGGCCGACTCACGCTGGCCGGCCCGCTGGAACTGGCGCAGGGTGGGACAGGAGTAATCGGACGCTTGCCGGTGTTTCTCGACGACAGCCAGGGCAAACCCATTTTCTGGGGTTTCACCCTGGTCGTGATGCGCTTGCCCGACGGGCTGGACATGACCCATTTGTCTCGTCTGAGCAAGCAAGACTGGGCCTATGAACTCTGGCGTATCCACCCGGACAGCGGAAAAAAACAGGTCATTGCCCGCTCCTCGCCAGCGCCCCTGATCGAACCGGTGGAGCAGACCCTGCAAGTACCCAACGCAACCTGGACGCTGAGCCTCGCCCCGGTCAAGGGCTGGACCGATCCGCTCGGACTCTCGTTCCAACTGGCGCTGGGACTGCTTTTCAGCCTGATGCTGGGCTATCTGACAAAGCTTTTTGTCGAGATGAAAGCACATAAACAGTTGCTCGAAGCCAGAGTCGCCCAGCGCACTTCAGAAATCCAGGTGGCGCAACGCAAACTGAAAGCCACGCTCGACGCCATCCCCGATCTGGTCTGGCTGAAGGATGCGGATGGCGTCTACCTCAGTTGCAATCCGGGATTCGAATCATTCTTCGGCGCCAGCGAGGCGGAAATCGTCGGCAAAACCGACTATGACTTTGTCGAGCGGGAGCAGGCGGATTTTTTCCGCGAGCACGACCGCAAGGCGATGTTGGCTGGCAAACCCAGCATCAATGAAGAATGGCTCACCTTCGCCAGTGATGGCAAGCGGCGGCTACTGGAAACCATCAAGACCCCCATGCTTGATGAAAACGACAATATCATCGGCGTGCTGGGCATCGCCCGTGACATCACCCAGCGTGCCGAGGCGGAACGCGCGCTTCAGCAATCCCAGCAGCAGACGCAGCAGTATCTGAATATCGTCGGCGTGATGCTGGTTGCAATCGATGCGGAAGGCCGGGTGCAGCTCGTCAACCACAAGGGCTGTGAAATGCTCGGTGCTTCCGAGGCGGATATCCTGGGCAAAGACTGGATCGAACATTTTCTGCCCGAGCGCATACGAAAAGACGTCAGGGAAACTGTCACCCAGATGATGAAGGGCGACATCGCGCCGGTCGAGTACATGGAAAATTCCATCTTGACCCGCAGCGGAGAGGAGCGTGACGTTGCATGGCATAACACGGTCTTGCTCGACGAGTCGGGCAGGATTAACGGCGTGCTAGCTTCGGGAGAGGACATCACCGAGCGCAAGCGGGCGGAACAAGCCTTGCGCGATTCTCGCGAGAACCTGCATCTTCTGCTCGATTCAATGGCCGAAGCGGCCTATGGGGTGGACTTCGACGGCAACTGCACCTTCGTTAACCGCGCATTCCTGAAAATACTGGGCTACCAGGATGAAAATGAGGTGCTGGGCAAGCGCACCCATACGCTCATTCACCATTCGCATGCCGATGGCAGCGCCTATCCGGAAAGCGAATGCAAAATGCATCGGTCTTACCTGACGAATCAGGCAATCAACGTGTCGGACGAGGTGTTCTGGCGCAAGGACGGCGGGGCGATCCCGGTTGAGTACTGGTCGAACCCCATCGTCGCCGACGGCATCGTGGTCGGTGCGATCGCCACTTTCGTCGACATCACCGAACGCAAGCGGGTTGAGGCGCAACTCAGCCTCGCCGCCCAAGTGTTCGAGCAAAGCGGCGAAGGAATCATGATTACCGATGCCCAGTGCAACATTGTCATGGTCAACCAGGCTTTCACCACCGTCAGCGGTTACAGCGAAGCCGAGGTCCTGGGACAGAACCCGCGCATGCAGTCTTCCGGACGCCACGACAGGGCGTTCTACAGCGCGATGTGGGAAGCCATCGCCACGCAGGGGCGCTGGCAGGGCGAGGTATGGAATCGCCGCAAGGACGGCAGCGTATATCCGGAATTGATCTCGATCATCCGGGTGCTCGACAAGAAGGGCGAAGTGAGCCACTACATCGGCATTTCAAGCGACATTACCCAGCATAAGGCCGCCCAGGAGCGTATCCAGCGACTGGCGCATTTCGACCCGCTTACCGGACTGCCAAACCGGGCCTTGCTCAGCGACCGCATCAGCCACGAACTCAGCGCAGCGCAGCGCCACCATACCCAAGTGGTCGTCATGTTCGTCGACCTCGATCACTTCAAGAACGTCAACGACACGCTGGGGCACCGCATCGGCGACGCGTTGCTGATCGAGGTGGCAACCCGCCTGAAATCCACCGTGCGCGATGTGGACACGGTTTCACGCCAGGGGGGAGATGAGTTCGTCCTGATTCTGCCCGACACGGATGCTGACGGTGCGGCGCATGTGGCTGGAAAGTTGCTGGAAGCCGTCGCGCAACCGTACCAGATCGAGAGTTTTGAGCTGACCGTGACACTGTCCATCGGCATTGCCCTATATCCGGGCGATGGCGAGAATTTCGAGGTGCTCGCCAAATGTGCGGACGCCGCCATGTACCGTGCCAAGCACGATGGCCGCAACACCTACTGCTTTTTCACCTCGGAAATGCAGGCACGTTCGGCCCAAAACCTGCATATGGAAAATGCCTTGCGCCGCGCGCTAGAGCGGAATCAGTTGCTGTTGCACTATCAGCCACAAGTCTCATTGCGCGACGGACGCATCAGCGGCGTGGAAGCGCTACTGCGCTGGCAGCATCCGGAACTGGGCATGATCGCGCCAGCCGACTTTATTCCCCTCGCTGAAGAAAGCGGCCAGATCCTGAAAATTGGGGAATGGGTGCTGCGCAGTGCGGTCCGGCAGATCAAGGCGTGGATGGACGACGGTCTTGTGCCGATGGTGATGGCAGTGAATCTGTCAGCCGTACAGTTCCGTCATCCTCACTTGCCGGAGCTGGTCACGCAGATTCTCGATGAAGAAAAGCTGGCGCCGCAATATCTGGAACTGGAACTGACCGAAAGCGTCGCCATGGACGATGCGCCTACGGCCATTGCAGTGATGGATCGTCTGCACGCGCGCGGCATCCGCATGTCGATCGACGATTTCGGCACCGGCTATTCCTCGCTGAGCTATCTCAAGCGTTTCAAGGTTTACAAGCTCAAGATCGACCAGTCGTTTGTGCGGGATATCAGTAAGGATCCGGAAGACCGGGCGATCGTCTCCGCCATCATCAGCCTGGCGAACAGCCTGGGCCTGCAAACCATTGCAGAGGGCGTCGAAACCGAAGGACAGCTGGCCTTCCTGCGTGAACAGGGATGCGACGAAGTGCAAGGCTATTACTACAGCAAGCCCTTGACTGCGGAGTCGTTCGCCGCATTCGTGAGGGCCCATAGCCCCGTTCATGATTAAGTCTGAAAAGCACAGGCAGGGACGCTCGCCAGTGCGTGCAAGATCATGCGGGGACTTAAGCTTTTCCCGCTGATGGCCGTTAGTGCGGATGATTACGTCGCTGACGATTAAGTCACCAGGGAGAGCAGCATGAAAGCAGGACTTATCATGGCCGCAGCATGGGTCGCAATAGCGAGCGCGCCGCTTGCCGCCGCCCAGTTGTATCAATGGAAGGACGCGCAAGGCCGCATGATGTATAGCGACCAGCCGCCGCCGGCCAGCGTCAAAAATGCCCAGCAAAAGTCATTCAAGGGCAACCTGATCGAAACCGGCGAATCCTACGCCACCAAAACCGCGCGCGAAAAATACCCCATCACCCTCTACGCCAGCCCCTGTGGTGCACCCTGCGACGAGGCGCGCAAGCTGCTCACCGAGCGCGGCGTGCCCTTCAGCAGCAAGGACACCCAAGCCAGCCCCGAGGCCCAGGCAGAGCTGAAAAAACTCACCGGAAAACTCAGCGTGCCCGTAATCGTGGTCGGCAGCGAGCGCATCGACGGCTATGAAAGCGGGCAATGGAACGCCGCACTCGACCGCGCGGGCTACCCCAAGTCTGCCCCGCCCGGCAGCAAGCCCGCATCAACTGCCGCCGCACCCAAGAACTGAAGCAAGTCACCCAGCCCGGAAATCCGGGCTGCGGTAAACTTCGCGGCATGAAAATCGCCGCCTGGAACGTCAATTCACTCAAAGTCCGCCTGCCGCAATTGCTGGACTTCCTCGCCACCCGCCAGCCCGACGCGGTGTGCCTGCAGGAAACCAAACTCACCGATGACAACTTCCCGCACGCCGAGATCGAGGCGGCGGGTTATCGCGTGGTGTTTGCCGGACAGAAAACCTATAACGGCGTCGCCATTGTCAGCCGCAGCGAGGCCACCGATGTCGTGATTGGCATTCCCGGCTTTGCCGATGAACAGAAACGCTTCATCGCCGCCACCGTCGATGGCATGCGGCTGGTGTGCGTGTACTGCCCCAATGGGCAAAGCCTGGATTCCGACAAGTACCCCTACAAACTCGCCTGGTACGACGCACTCATCGCCTGGCTCAAGGATGAGCTCACGCGCCACCCCAAACTCGCGATTCTGGGCGACTACAACATCGCGCCGGATGACCGCGACGTGCACGATCCCGCGGTGTGGAAAGACTGCGTGCTGGTGTCGGAACCCGAGCGCGAGCGCTTTAGAAGCCTGCTTGCACTCGGTCTGCAGGACAGCTTCAGGCTGTTCGGGCAGCCCGAAAACACCTTCAGCTGGTGGGATTACAGAATGATGGGGTTCCGCCGCAACCAGGGGCTGCGCATCGACCACATCCTGCTGACCGCGCCACTCGCAACCGCCTGCACCGCATCGACCATCGACCGCGACATGCGCAAGCTGGAACGGCCATCGGATCATGCGCCGGTGGTGGCGGAAATCGACTTGCCTGCTTGAGCACAAGCCAGCCGGCTGCCGTATTTACAGTTGGCGACACGAAAAAAAAGCGGCCGCAAGGCCGCTTGAACAACGGCGCTGCCGCCGCTGGAGGAGTCGTCAGAAGAACCAGGTCATTTGCAGGCTGACACGGTCGCCCAGATTGTCAGCAATGGTTTGCGCATTGGTGCGTTGCGCGCCGGCTGCAATCGCCAGCGGATTGCTGACCTCCAGGTCGCGCCATTCGTAGTTCAGTGCCAGTCGCGTGTTTTTGTAGACATACCAGTTCGCGCCCACCGTGGTGGTCGTGAACTCGCGTTCCAGTGCTGCGGTTTCGGTCATGCGGTCGAAATAGTCGTAGCGCAGATCCAGTTCCCAGTCCTTGAGAAAACGCCAGCCGCCTTCGAGATACCAGCCACTGGCTTTTTCGTTGACGCCAATTTGCACGGGCTCGCCGGGGAAAGGCGGATTGGGACCACCGACGATCATGCCGCTGCCCCGCAGATATTCTGCCGTCGCGCGCCAGGGGCCTTTTTTGTAGTTCGCGCCGACACCCTCCCGGATACGGTCAAAGGTGCCGGTGCCGAACTCGCGCTCGCCGTCCTGCCGCCACAGCCAGACCGAGGCATCTTCACGGTTGGGGCCTTTACTTTTGCCGAACACATAGGACGCCTGCAGGCGGCCGGTGACGTCCTTGTTGCTGTCGTTGTCGGACAGCTGGTCAATTTCGCCGCCGTTGGACAGCATCAGCGCGTAAGAAAACTCCCATGGTCCGCGGTTAAACCAGTCGTAAACCTGGATGCCGATATCGCGAAACCCCGAAACGCTGCTAATGGCAGAGCCATTCGACGCACCCGTCGCACTGATGGTGCCCGTTGACCGGTATTGCGTTTCGAGCAGCAGGTTGGTTGCCGCATTGCTGTAATAAACGTAGGGATAGGCGACGTGGACGGCCACCAGCGCCTCCTCGCTGGTGGGCAGCTTGAACAGGCCGGCGCGAATGCGCGCACCGGGGATGTAGTTGAAGGTGACCGAGGCGTCGGTGACCATGAGATCACGCTGCGACGTGATGCCATTTTGGCCGGCTTCCAGCAGGGCAAAATAATTGATCTTGCCCGGAATAATATTGCCGCGCACCCCGATCCGCGCGCGGTTGAATTGCAGCTCATCGTTATCGTCCAGATCCGGGCCAACGCGGTTGGGTACGCTGAGCTGGCCATTAAACGGTGCGGCGCCGCCCAGCAAACCCTGAACCGGGTCGGCGTCGACGTAGGTGTAAGTGGGCTGTAAAAATCCCCAGATCTTGTAATAGCCGGTATCCGGCGCTTCATTGCCTTGCAGTTGCAACCAGTTTGCCGCATGGGCGCCCATCGGCAGCATCGCCAGCAGCAGGGTGGTCAGTAGTTTTTGTTTCATGCGTTCTCCTCCAGAGAATGGTGTCAGGCCATGGCCGCAGATCAGTGAGCGTGCTTGTGCCGGTCAGGGCTTGAGATAAACGTAGCCTTCCTTTGCCTGCAATCGTCCAATTTCAGCGACACCTGACGGCACGATGGTGGCTTCTGGAATCACCGCACTGGCATCGAGCTTGCGGCTTTTGAGCGTGTTGTTGCAGACGCGGAAATCAACGCCTTTGGCCTTCAATGTCTGCACCAGCGGTTCATAGGGGTTGCCGTTGCTGTCCTGCGCACCGTTGAGCAGAAAATCAATGCCCTTGCCATGGGTCACGACCACGATATGCACATCGCTGCTGGCACTCACATGGTTTTGTACATTGCGCAAAGCCATCATGGCATTGGTGCTGTCGTTGATGTGGTAAACCACTTTTTCTTGCGTAGCGGCGGGAGCGACGGCTTCTATTGCTGCGGCTGCGCACAGGGTGGGGGCCGCGCCAAGCAGCAGGGCGAACGCAAGGGGGGCAAACAGGATAGGCTTCATTACAATCTCCAAAGGGGTGTATTTATTCGCCAGCAGGCCGGCATGAAGTAAGACGCAGCCACTGGCACGCTTATTCCATTCCAGACGTACCATTTTTATGGAATAAATGGACTACACGCAGCGTCTTACTCAATGACCATGATCCATTGCACCCTGTTTGGACTGACCCGCACCCGCATCGAGTCGCTGCGCCCGGTGCTTTATCGCATTGCCTATGCCTGGTGTCACGATGCCGCAGATGCCGACGATCTGGTACAGGACAGCCTGTCCAAAGCCTGGACGCAGCGCGCGCAACTGCGCGAAACCGAGGCGCTCAAAGCATGGGCGGTCGCAATCATGCATCGCTGCTGGATCGATCATTTGCGCGCCCGCCGCGATTTCGACAATGTGGACGACTGGGAAAACACACTTGAATCACCCGCCGACCCACCCGACGTCAGCTGCAACCGCGAACAAGTGATTGCCTGTGTACGTACTGCCATTGCACGGCTACCGATGGGTCAACGCCAGGTGTTGACGCTGGTCGATCTGGAGGAGTTTGGCTACGCTGAAGTCGCGCAAATCCTCGACATTCCAGTAGGCACGGTCATGAGCCGCCTGTCGCGCGCGCGCGCAGGCTTGAAAACAATGATGGATCGCGTGATGCAGCAGGCCGCCGACCGGCCTGCGCTCAGGAGAGTGAAATGAATTCCGTTGTTTCCGATGAAACCTTGCATGCCTTCATCGATGGCGAACTCGACGTAGCCGAGCGCGAGGCGCTCACCGTGCGCATGCAATCGGATGCCGAACTGGTGCGACGCGTGTGCGCCATGCGCAGCCTGCGCGACATGGTGAAACTGGCTTATGCCGAGCCGCCGCCTGCGCCATCGTCCAGCGTACCGGCACGCACACATAAAATAATGACGCAACGCTGCGCGCTGGGCTGCCTGGTGTTGTTTGCCGGCTTGGCGGCGGGGTGGGTCCTGCGCGGGGTTGAAGCAACGCACCTGGCGATTGCGACCCCCTTCGCGACAGGCGTTATGCACGATCCAGCCTTGCAGCCGGTCAGCCTGGCGCATACGCCCGACCCCGACCGCGTGATATTGCATCTCGACAACGCTGCGCCCGGAAAAATGCTTGCCGTGCTCGACGAGGCCGAACGCCTGCTCGACGCCGCCGAACAGCAGGGACGCACCCTGCAGCTCGAAGTGCTTGCCAACAGTCATGGTCTGACTTTACTGCGCGCCGGGCACAGCCCCTACGCGGTTCGCATCGCGCGAATGCAGCAACGCCACGCCAACCTGCAATGGGTGGCCTGCAGCCAGACCATCGCGCGCTTTACCGCCGAGGGGCAGAAAGTCGAACTGCTTCCCGCTGCGCGTACCGCGCCGACCGCCATCGGCGAAATCGTCACCCGGCTCCAGCAGGGCTGGACATACGTTCGCGTGTAAGTCGGTTGTATCCGGGGCTTAATCAGATCGAGCCGGAAGCGCGTATTGAACTCAGATCGGGACCTGGGCCGAATGCTCCCGGCAAATTCGCCGCACTTCCGGACTGCTCAGTTTCTCCTGCATCAGCCCGCAAAAATAGCTGCGCGGCCCCAGGCGCTGGTTATGGCGACAGCTCGAGCACACGCCGAAACTCCGTTTGCCGCTTTGCAACTGCACCTGCGCCAGCACCTGTCGCAGCACGATCATTGCCGAACTCACGCGCGCCGGGCTGGCGATGCGTACCGCCTCACGCCAGGCACCGGCCGAATTGAGCGTGTTCAACAGCGCGCCGCCCGCCTCGGTCAAAACGAGGCGCACAATCCGGCCATCCTGCGGGTCGGCATAGCGCGACACCAGCCTGCGGCGCGCCAGCACCAGAACGGTTTGTGACACCGTCCCCTTGGTCAAACCCAGGTATTCGGTGAGCGCCAACGGAGTGTTGCTGAAGCGATTGGCCTGGTTGAGATAAAACAGAACGTGCAAATGCACCGGCTGCAGTCCCTGCGCCGCCCCCGCCTGCCGCAATCCAGCGCGCGTCAGCAGCGACAGGCGCTCGACCAGATCAAACAGGGTAAGCGCCTGGCTTCTCACGACAGGTTAAAACCTGATTGAAGCGCCACCCTGAGCCAAAACCAGCGCAGCCAGCCTGCTGTAAAGCGGCGTGCCGTCCTTGGTATCAACCCAATCGCCATCCTGCGGTTTGAAATGAAAGCCGCCCGAGGGGGCGGCAACCCAGATTTCGCGCGCTACGCCGTGGCGGTTGATGATGATCTTGCTGCCATTCTCGAATTCGACCTCGAGAATGCCATCAGCCGGCGTTTCAAAATCGAGATCGGCCTCTTCCAGCGCCTGTTCGATATGAGCCAGGGTCTTACTGGCGGCCAGGTTGAATTCGGCTTCGCCTGATTCGGTTTTCATCTTGGGGTCCCGTGCTAACATTTCGCGCATGAAAATACGCACCATATATATAGTGTCCCTGCTGCTCTGCGGACTGGGTTTGACCGCCTGCGGCATCAAGGGTGACCTGTATCTTCCCGAAAATCCTCCCGCACCGCAACGGACGTCCAATTGAACACCCTGCACAGACTTGACGGCCAGCTTCATCTGGAAGACGTGGCGCTCACCCAACTCGCCGAACGATTCGATACGCCGCTTTATGTGTACTCCCGGCAGGCACTTGAATCAGCCTACCAGACCTATGCCGAGGCGTTTGCCAACACCCCGCACTTGATCTGCTACGCCGTCAAAGCCAACTCGAATCTGGCGATCCTCAACCTGTTCGTTCGCCTGGGCGCCGGTTTCGACATTGTCTCCGGCGGCGAGCTGGCACGGGTGCTGGCCGCCGGTGGCGATCCGGCCAAAGTGGTGTTCTCCGGTGTAGGCAAGACCGCACAGGAAATGCGCGCCGGCCTGGAAGCGGGAATTCTCTGTTTCAACGTCGAATCGGCCAGCGAATTGCAGCGGCTCAACCGGGTCGCGAGCGAACTGGGCAAGGTTGCGCCGGTTTCTTTCCGCGTCAATCCCGATGTCGACCCGAAGACACACCCGTATATCTCGACCGGGCTCAAGGAAAACAAGTTCGGCGTACCGATTGCCGAGGCCCCTGCACTCTATCGCCTGGCTGCCAGCCTGCCCCATCTCCAGGTCACTGGCATCGATTGCCACATCGGTTCGCAGCTCACCGATCTTTCACCGTTAGTTGATGCCGCTGATCGCGTGCTGGCACTGGTCGACACCCTGGCATCCGAAGGTATTACGCTGCACCACATCGACCTTGGCGGCGGTGTCGGCATTCGCTACCACGATGAAACTCCGCCCGACCTCGCCGCTTACGGTCGCGAACTGGCCGCGCGCTTCAAGGGCCGTACTGAAAAATTGTTGCTTGAGCCGGGGCGCTCACTGGTCGGCAACGCCGGTTTGCTACTGACCCGAGTTGAGTATCTGAAGCCGGGCGAAGATAAAAACTTCGCCATCGTCGATGCCGCGATGAACGACCTGATGCGTCCCGCGTTGTACGAGGCGTATCACGAAATTGTCGCCGTCGATCAGCGAAATGCCCATGGCAAGCGCTACGACATCGTGGGTCCGATCTGCGAAACGGGTGACTTTATTGGCTTTGCACGCGACCTGAATATCGAGGAAGGCGACTTGCTGGCAGTGCTTTCAGCGGGTGCATACGGCATGAGCATGGCGTCAAACTACAATTCCCGCCCTCGCGCAGCAGAAATCCTGATCGACAAGAATGAAATTCACCTCATCCGGGAACGCGAAACACAATCCGGCCTGATGGCTGGAGAATGGCTTGTTGATTGGGCTTAGCTGAAAAACAACGACGAAACAATTAGCCTGATTTGGTGTCGACTCGCTACATTTTGCTTGATCGCTACATTTTTCAGCGAATTGTTTGCGCCAGCTTTCGCCTATTCATTGAAGCGCCGGAAAAACTCACTAGAATGAGGCTCACCAAGCGGAGCCTCGGTATCGCCCGTAACACGCGGGTTTCGGGCAAGTCGATCGCCTGTCGGTACCACGCTTTGGAAGTGCAATTTCTGACTGCACGTGGCTTTGAGCTGTAGTAGTTAAGTGATGTGTCCAACTTCTAAGGAGTGTTAAATGGCAACAGTAAAGAACCCCGCCGCCAAGCCGGCGGTCAAGAAGGCAGCAGCCGCTGCCAAACCCGTTGTTAAAAAAGTCGCCGCCAAGCCGGTAGCCAAAAAAGCAGTCGCCAAACCGGCTGCCAAAAAACCGGTCGTGAAGGCTGCAGTCAAAAAAGTCGCCGCCAAGCCAGTTGCCAAAAAAGTAACGGCCAAGCCGGTCGCTAAAAAGCCGGTTGCCAAAAAAGTAGCTGCCAAACCGGCTGCCAAGGCTGCCGTCAAAAAGGCAGTAGCCAAGCCGGTTGCCAAAAAAGCAGTCGCTAAACCAGCTGCCAAAAAGCCGGTCGTGAAGGCTGCAGCCAAAAAAGCAGTCGTCAAACCGGTTGCCAAAAAAGCAGCGGCCAAACCGGTCGCTAAAAAGCCGGTCGTGAAGGCTGCAGTCAAAAAAGTCGCCGCCAAGCCGGTCGCCAAAAAAGTAGCGGCCAAACCGGTCGCTAAAAAGCCGGCCGCCAAGGCTGCCGTCAAAAAGCCTGTGGCCAAAGTGGTTGCCAAACCGGCGGTCAAGAAACCGGTAGCCAAGGCGCCCGTTAAAAAGCCCGTGATCAAAGCGGTTGTTAAACCTGCAGCCAAACCCGCAGCGGCCAAACCTGCCGTTAAAAAACCGGTGGTAAAAAAAGCCGTCCCTGCTGCCAAGCCGGCTGCGGCGCCTGCCGCAGCCCCTGCGCCCGCGGCACCGGTCATCAAGCCTTTTGGTCTTTGACGTCTCGGGTCCCAAATGAAACGGGGGCTTTTGCCCCCGTTTTTTTATGCTTGCGTGCGTCCGTCCTGATTACCTGAAGCGTTTTGCTATCGAACTGCCGCTCCCCAGCCGCGCAGAGCCTGCATCAGGCGTACCCCCCACGGCAATCGCAATGCCAGCAAGATCACCACGACTGCCCCGTAAATCAGGGGCGATGTCAGATCCTTTTTCACCAGCCAAAGATAATGAACCACGGCCAAGAGCGCGACGAGGTAGATCAGCCGATGCAGGTGCTGCCAGCGGCGGCCCAGGCGCCGCATCATGGCGTGGGTCGAGGTTGAGGCCAGCGGAATAAGCAGGACGAAAGCGGAGAAACCCACGGTAATGAAAGGTCGCTTCACGATATCCCTTGCGATAGCCGCCAGATCAAAAAACTGGTCCAGCCAGATATAGGTGACGAAATGCAGGCAGGCATAAAAGAAACTGAACAAGCCCAGCATGCGCCGATAGCGAATGAGATTCGCATACCCACTCAGCCGCCGCAGGGGCGTGACCGACAAGGTCAGGATCAGCCCGACCAGCGTCCAGGTTCCCGTAGAGCGGGTGATGAACTCGATGGGGTTGGCACCCAGCCCTCCACTGCCGCCCAGTGCAATCAGCCGCGCCAGTGGCAGCAAGCAGATAGCGAATATCCAGAGCTTGGGGTTGCGCAGTACGGCACCCATCAATAGTACTTTTTCAGATCCATGCCGCGATACAGCTGGGCCACCTGATTGGCGTAGCCATTGAACATCAGCGTGTCGCGCTTGAAAAACTCGCCGATGCGGCGCTCCTTGGCCTGGCTCCAGCGCGGATGGTCGACCTGCGGATTGACGTTGGAATAAAAACCGTATTCGTCAGGGTTGGCCCTTGTCCACGAGCTGACCGGCTGCTTTTCCACCAGACGGATTTTGACGATGGACTTGGCGCTCTTGAAGCCGTATTTCCACGGCACCACCAGCCGGATCGGCGCGCCGTTCTGATTCGGCAGCACCTCGCCGTACAAACCCATCGTCATCAGCGTCAGGGGATGCATCGCCTCGTCCAGCCGCAGGCCTTCGACGTACGGCCAGTCGAGCACACGCGAACGCTGACCCGGCATCTGTTTGGGGTCGTTCAAGCTTACGAACTCAACATATCGGGCCTTGCCGGTCGGCTCGACACGGCGCAGCAATTCGGCCAGCGGAAAGCCCACCCACGGAATGACCATCGACCAGCCCTCGACGCAGCGCATGCGATACACGCGCTCTTCCAGCGGGGCGAGCCTCAGCAGGGCGTCGATGTCCCAGGTTTTGGGTTTACGCACCTCGCCCTCGATCGCCACGGTCCATGGCCGGGTGCGCAAGCTGCCTGCGTTTTCTGCCGGGTCACTTTTGCCCGTTCCGAATTCGTAGAAGTTGTTGTAAGTCGTGATGTCCTTGAATGGTGTCCTGGCTTCGTCGAGCGTGTAGGGGCTGGTGCGCACGCCGGCCAGCTTGATGCCGGCGTGGGCATCGTCCAGTGTGCCCAGTGCTGTGCCGGCAGCCAGCGCACCCATGCCCTGCATGAAGCGGCGGCGCTCGCGATAAATTTCAGGCGGGGTGATTTCAGACGGCAGGATGGCGTCGGGATGGCGTATCAGCATGCTGGGTTCCTGTTCAATGTAGTGCGATTAACCAATCGTCGAAGTACGCGCGCAATCCTTACACGGCGCACACTCGGGTTGACCCGGCTTTGAGGGATTTGTTTCAGCTTGGGGCTGACAAGTTGTACTCGCCTCAGATTCTGCTGTTGTTTCAACGGAACTCCGCGCTTGCCGCCGGTGTCTTCGCAGCCTCGTGGCGAGCCGGTCCTATTCACTCCCAGGTTGGCCAGACGCGCCTGACGCGCACCAGGTGCCCCCAAAGTGATGAATTCGCCACCCTCTCTGACGAGGCCTCGTCAGAGAGGGGTGCGCGACAATTTAATCAGCCTGTCAAACCCCCCTGATTTAATTCGGTTTTCGAGCGATTGATCACCCACAGGAGATTGGCATGGACACTGCATATACCTTGGCATACACAACGCAAGGAGCAGACAACATGATTGACCTCAACCAAGGCGGCACCCTGGATGTCACGCTGAAAGAAGACACCAAAGGCCAGGACAACGTCATTCTCGCGATGGCGGCACAGGGTTGCGAACTCAGCCTGACCCCGCACCAGGCACGCGTACTGGCGACCGAACTCATCATGGCGGTCAACCGCGCCGAAGTGCGCAACAACCTCAAGCACAGCCAGAACATGGTGCGTAGCGGGCAGCAGCAAACGACCCGCCACGGCTTCTTCCATGTGTGAACTGACCCTTTCCTTATTCAGGGCGACCGGCTTCGGTCGCACCCGGGTAGCAGGCAGCCAGGCTTGATCTACCTGACGATGAGCCCCGCATTGGCGGTGGCGCGCCATCCATGATAGGGTGGCGCACTGAGGCGCAAGGACTTGTCCTTGCGCCATTTCTTTTATCCATCACCAGGAATCCAGCATGGCCGTCATCGAACTTACTCAGGCAAATTTCGAATCCACCATCCAGAGCAACGACGTCGTCGTCGTCGATTTCTGGGCACCCTGGTGCGGCCCGTGTCGCGGTTTCGCGCCCATTTTCGAGGCCGCTGCCGAAAAGCACGCCAATATCGTGTTCGCCAAGGTCAACACCGAAGTCGAGCAGGAGCTCGCCGGATTTTTCCAGATCCGCTCGATCCCCACCCTGATGGTGTTCCGCGAACAGGTCATTCTGTATTCCGAATCCGGCTCGCTGCCCGCCCACGCACTCGACGGCCTGATTGAACAGGTCATGGGGCTGGACATGGCGCAAGTCCACAAGGACATCGCCGAGCAGCAGGCACAGCCTGAGGCCTGAGCCTCAGGCTTGCGGATTGAGTAGCTGCCGCGCCAACGGCAAGGTGATCGGGCGCCGCGTTTCGAGGCTGATCCGGTCCAGCGCCTCCAGCACTGCCAGCAGGCTTTGCATGTCGCGCGCGGCACGGGTCAGCAGATAATCCGCCACCTGCGAATCAAGCTGGAATCCGAGGGTTTCGGCGTGCTGCTGTAAGGCAGTGCGCTTTTCCGCATCGTTTAAAGGCTGCATCTGAAACACCAGCCCCCAGCCAAACCGGGTTTGCAGTTCCGGCATCAGCGGAAGCTCGGCTGGCGGCAGATTGCCCGCAGCCAGCCACAGTCCGGCGTGTTCTCGGACCTGGTTGAATGCGGCAAAACCAGCCTGTTGCCGGGCAGCGTCCCAACTTTCCACCGCGTCTGCCACCACCACCTCGCCCGCCACCGCGCCGCCCTGCACCACGCTGCGTCCGCGTGCCTCACACGCCGCCGCCCAAGCCGCCAGCAAATAACTCTTGCCGCTCCCCGGCGCACCCCACACATACACCATGCGTTCGGTCGCCGTGCCGTCGAGCATGGCATTGAGCTGCGCCATGAGTTCGACATTGCGCCCCGCTACAAAGCGGGCGAGATCAGGACGGGCAGGCGGACGAATATCGAGGAGAAGCTGTCGCATGGGGTCGAGAGGATAAGCGATCCAAACCCCTGCGCACCATGCCCTTGACCGTATCCACCCAGGAAATCTGCGGGATTCTGGCGTGAGGACGAAAGACGCTGCCACGCCCGGCTATACTTTCAGGCTCAACCTGCTGCTCCGAAAGTTTGCCAATGATTGCCACTTTTCCCCTGCCTGTCCGCCCTGTCATCCTGCCGCCGCCCGTGGTGGAAGAAGTGCTCGGCAACGACGAGCGCGAGGCGCTCAAAACGCGCATCAAGGCCTTGATGAAACAGCAGGACGCGGTGCTGGTGGCGCATTACTACACCTCGGCCGACCTGCAGGATCTGGCCGAGGAAACCGGCGGCTGCGTATCGGACTCGCTGGAAATGGCGCGCTTCGGCCACGCCCACCCGGCGAAAACGTTGATCGTCGCCGGCGTCAAGTTCATGGGCGAAACCGCCAAGATCCTCAATCCGGAAAAGCGCGTGCTGATGCCCGACCTGAAAGCCGACTGCTCGCTCGATCTGGCCTGCCCGGCCGACGCGTTCGCCGCGTTTTGCGACGCCCACCCGGACCGGCTGTCGGTCGTCTACGCCAACACCAGCGCGGCGGTGAAAGCGCGCGCCGACTGGGTCGTCACCTCCGGCATCGCGGTCAAGATCGTCAAATACCTGCACAGCCAGGGCCACAAGCTGCTGTGGGCGCCGGATCGCCACCTGGGCGATTACGTGCAGCGCG
>MGZO01000073.1:276-2992 GCA_001802655.1 Hydrogenophilales bacterium RIFOXYD1_FULL_62_11 | reverse complement strand
ACATGCTACTGTGGCAGGGCTCCTGTGTGGTGCATGAAGCGTTCAAGGCCGATGCGCTGAAAAAACTGCGCGCCGAGCACCCGGCCGCTGCCGTGCTGGTGCATCCCGAATCGCCCGCAGCAGTGATCGCGCAGGCCGACGTGGTGGGTTCGACCACGCAGCTGATCGCTGCGGTGAAAGACCTGCCAAATCCCGAATTCATCGTTGCCACCGACAACGGCATCTTTCACAAGATGCGCGCCGCCGCCCCCGGGAAAATCCTGCTGGAAGCGCCGACTGCCGGCGAAGGTGCCACCTGCCAGTCGTGCGCGCACTGCCCGTGGATGGCGATGAACGGCCTGCGCAATCTGGCCAGCGTGCTGGAATCTGCTGCGGCAGGCAAGCCAGTCGCAAACGAAATCCATATCGAAGAAGGCATCCGCGCCAAAGCCCTGTTGTCGATCCAGCGCATGCTGGACTTTGCCACCGCCGAAAAATCCGGCCTCATCCAACTCGGGGACTGAACCATGGCCGGAGCCAGTTTGCTTGCACTGCTCGACGACATCGCCACCATCCTCGACGATGTGTCGGTGATGACCCAGGTCGCCGCCAAGAAAACCGCCGGCGTGCTGGGCGATGACCTCGCGCTCAACGCCCAGCAGGTTGCCGGCGTCAAGGCCGATCGCGAACTGCCGGTGGTATGGGCGGTCGCCAAGGGGTCATTCATCAACAAGGCCATTCTGGTGCCGGCGGCGCTCGCCATCAGCGCGTTTGCGCCGTGGCTGGTCACGCCCCTGCTGATGTTGGGCGGCGCGTTCCTCTGTTATGAAGGCTTCGAGAAGCTGGCGCACAAATACTTGCATAGCGCCGCCGAAGACAGCGCCCACCACGCCGAACTGACTCATGCGCTGGCTGACCCGACGGTTGATCTGGTCGCGCTGGAAAAGGACAAGATCAAGGGTGCCATCCGTACCGATTTCATTCTCTCCGCCGAAATCATCGTCATCACCCTCGGCACCGTCGCTGCAGCGTCGTTCGGCAAGCAGGTTGCGGTGCTGGTCGGCATCGGCATCATCATGACTGTCGGCGTCTACGGACTGGTCGCCGGCATCGTCAAACTCGACGACGCCGGGCTGTATCTAAGCCAGCGCGCCAGCGCGGCGGCGCGCGCAATCGGCCGCGTGCTGCTGGCCGCCGCGCCCAAGTTGATGAAGTTGCTGACCGTACTGGGCACAGCCGCCATGTTCCTGGTCGGCGGCGGGATTCTGGTGCACGGCGTACCCGCCGCGCATCACCCGGTTGAAGTGGCTACCCACGCAGTTGCCACGCTTCCTGTAATCGGCGGCACGCTCGCCGTCCTCACGCCATTCTTGATCGATGCGCTGATGGGCATTGCCGCAGGCGCACTGGTGCTGGGCATCATCAATCTGGGCAGGCGCGTGCTGGGCAAATAGCCTGCTGACGCAGCGCCCGGTCATGGCGCCTGGCCAGTAGTGCTTGTGCGGCAAGCGCGCCGATGAGCGCCAGAAACATATCCCACTGGGTGTCCCATACATCGCCCTGGGTGGCGAGGAAGGCATCGGCATCGCCCCCCATCACCAGTGCCGCGCCCCATTCGGTGAATTCGTAGCAGGCGGAAAACGCCAGCACGACGCAGGTGGTCAGAAAAAACAGCCAGCCGCCGGGTTTGAGCGCCGTCCGGCGCAGCAGAATTTCCCGCGTCAGGATTGCCGGGACAAAGCCCTGCGCCAGATGACCCAAACGATCGTAGTGGTTGCGCGCCAGCTCGAACGCGTCCTGCACCCAGAAGCCAACTGGCACCCGCGCATAGGTGTAATGCCCGCCCAGCATCAGAATCAGGCCGTGAATGAACAGCAGGCGATAGACCAGCGGCGTCAGTGGGAAACGCCGCCGGCTTGCAAACAGCAGCGGCAAGCCCAGCATCACCGGCAGCGTTTCCATCCACCAGGTCAGGCGGTCGTAAGGCGCGATGCCGGATGCAGTGAGCGCCATCAGCGTCAGCGCGACCAGCAGCGAATTTTCGTGGTACTGGATACGGTTCACAGCCTGCCCTCACTCGGCGAGCCAATCAAACCCCCATGCGCAATCCCGTAGCGACACAGCGGAGTCACGTCGTAAGTAGAGGCCATGCCTGTTTCCCTGAGCGCCGGATGGTTTTGCACGATTGTAGCGGCTCACGACTTGCGTCCATATCCCGTAAAATACCGGCTTTGAAGCAGATCGATCCGGCCTCGCCTGTGCGCTGCCGGACACTCCCCAGCATGACCGCACGCCTGCGCGAAATCCCCTACAACTACACCTCGTTTTCCGACCGCGAAATTGTGATTCGCCTACTTGGTGTCGACGCCTGGAGCACGCTCAATACGCTACGCGACGAGCGCAAGACCGGCCGCTCGGCACGCATGTTGTTCGAGGTGCTGGGCGACATCTGGGTGGTGCGGCGCAATCCCTATCTGGAAGATGACCTGCTGGCCAATCCCAAACGCCGGCAGATGCTGGTTGAGGCCTTGCGGCACCGCCTGCGCGAGATTGAAACCCGTCGTCAGGGCAATCCACTGGTCGGCCAACTACTGGAGGCGGCCGAGCGCGCGGTGCGCGAATTCGAAGCCTGGTTCGCCGACACCACCGACCTGCGCACACGCATCCAGCGCCGCCTGGCCGGCGTCACGCGCAAGGACAACGTCAGCTTCGACGGCCTGGCGCGCGTGTCGCATGT
>MGZO01000073.1:0-90 GCA_001802655.1 Hydrogenophilales bacterium RIFOXYD1_FULL_62_11 | reverse complement strand
GTCATCAACACCGAAAAGCTCGAATTCATGAGCGCGGTGGAGATGCAGCATCTGCCGGGGTGTGAGTTCGAAGTCGCCACCATTCACTGC
>MGZO01000072.1:3748-11315 GCA_001802655.1 Hydrogenophilales bacterium RIFOXYD1_FULL_62_11 | reverse complement strand
CAGGTACGCGGTCAGCGCGGGCACGCGATAGGTAATTACCATCGGCTTCTTGAACAAAGCCGTTTCAAGCGTAGCGGTACCCGACGCCACCAGCGCCACATCGCATGCCGCCAGCGCGGCATGCGACTGGCCCTTCAGGATGTGCAACGGTAGAGGCCGCCCCTGCGCCACGCGACGGATCAACTGAGCGGTGGCTTCACTCGCAGCAGGCAGAACGAACTGCGCATCGGGATGGCGCTGCAATATCAGCGCCGCCGCGTCGAGCATCAGCTGCGCATGCCGCTTCACCTCGCTCAAGCGACTGCCCGGCAACAGGGCGATCACCGGACCTGCGGCCAGCGCCAGCGTGGCGCGCGCAGCCGCACCATCAGGCTCGAGCGGGATCACATCCGCCAGCGGGTGCCCGACATAGGTGACGGGAATGCCCGCATCCTGGTAAATCTTTTCCTCGAACGGAAACACGACCAGCATGTGTGACACCGCCTGCTTGATGCGATGAATGCGCTCCGGCCGCCATGCCCACAGCGACGGGCTGACGAAATGCACGGTCGGAATGCCGGCCTGCTTGAGCCTGGCTTCCAGCGCGAAATTGAAATCCGGCGCATCGATGCCGACGAAGACGCGCGGCCGTTCGCTCAGGAAATGGCGGGTGATGCGCGAACGGATCCACAGCAGTTCCGGCAGATGGCGCAGCACTTCAACATAACCATTGACCGCCAGTTTTTCGCTAGGATAGATCGCCTCGACGCCTGCCTGAACGAGCTTGGGGCCGGCAATCCCTGCAGCACGCAAATCAGGATGGGCTTGTTTGAGGGCGTTGACGAAATGCGCGCCGAGAAGATCGCCGGAGGCTTCTCCAGCGACCAGCCCGATATCCATCAACGGATGATGCCGCGCTCGGCGCGCGCGAGGAAATCGAGTAGCTGCCGGACTTGGGCATGGCTGGCCGCCTCGGGTTCGAGCTTGGCCTGCGCTTCGGCAATCGTGTTGCCTTCGCGGTAGAGAATCTTGTAGGCGCGCTTCAGTGCGGACAGCGACTCGGGCGAAAAGCCACGCCGCTTCAGACCTTCACTATTGAGTCCGTGCGGCGCTGCAGGCTGGCCTGCGGCCATGACAAACGGCGGAATATCCTTGAACACCACACTGGAAATGCCGGTCATCACATGAGCGCCGATCTTGCAGAACTGGTGCACGCCGGTGAAGCCGCCGAGGATGACCCAGTCACCGATCTCGGCGTGTCCAGCGAGCGAAGCATTGTTGGCGAAGATGGTGTGGTCGCCCACCACGCAATCGTGCGCGATGTGGACATAGGCCATGATCCAGTTGTGGCTGCCGATCGTGGTAACGCCGCGATCCTGCACGGTGCCAATGTTGAATGTGCAAAACTCGCGGATAACATTGTCATCGCCGATTTCCAGGCGCGTCGGCTCGTTGGCGTATTTCTTGTCCTGCGGTGCTTCACCGAGCGAGACAAAATGAAAAATTTTGTTACGCGCACCGATGGTGGTGTGGCCAGTGATGACGGCATGAGAACCGACCGTGGTCCCTGCACCAATTTCAACATGCTCGCCGATGATCGAGTAGGCGCCGATTTCGACGTCGTCTGCCAGCCGCGCACCCGCTGCGACAAGGGCGGTGGGATGAATCGTCGCCATGTCAGGGCTTGTCGCGCAGGGTCGCCATGAGCTCGGCTTCTGCAACCAGCACGCCATCGACTTCTGCGCGCCCTGTGTATTTCCAGATGCCACGCATCTCGCGCACGATGGCCACCTTGAGCACCAGCTGATCGCCCGGCAGCACCGGTTTCTTGAACCGTGCGCCATCAATGCCGGCGAAATACACCACGCCAATGTCTTCCGGCGCGTAATTCTTGGTCTTGAACGACAGAATCGCAGCTGCCTGTGCCATCGCTTCCAGAATCAATACACCCGGCATGACGGGCGAAACGGGAAAATGCCCCGGGAAAAACGGCTCGTTAATGGTGACGTTCTTGATCGCGGTAATGGTTTTTCCGAGTTCCAGCTCTGTCACCTTGTCGATCAGCAGAAAGGGGTAACGGTGCGGCAGATACTGCATGACCTGCGTGATGTCCATGATCATGATTTTCTTTCTGACTGGCATTCCAGTTCGGTAAGGCGTGTTTCAAGCTGTTTGATGCGCTTGACCAGCTTGTCGAGATTGCGCATATGCACAGCGTTTTTCTGCCACACCTCGTGTTCGGAAAACGGTAATGCCGAAGTGTAGGTGCCCGCTTTGGGCAGGGATTTTGTAATCAGGGTATTGGTCGAAATACGCGTGCCGTCGGCAATTTCAATGTGGCCGAATATCATCGCTGCCCCGCCGATGGTGCAATGGCGGCCGATTTTTGCGCTGCCGGCGATACCGGTGCAGGCGGCAATCACCGTGTGCGCGCCGATCACCACGTTGTGCGCAACATGAATCAGGTTGTCGAGCTTGACGCCTTCTTCAATCACGGTGTCTTCGAGCGCGCCGCGATCGATCGTGGTGCACGCACCAATCTCGACATCATTGCCGACCAGCACGCGGCCAATCTGCGGAATTTTTTCCCAGCGACCCGCATCCGGCGCGAAGCCAAAGCCGTCAGAGCCGATCACGCAGCCCGAATGCAGGATCGCGCGATCGCCCACTTCACAGCGGTGATAAACCGTGACATTGGCGTGCAACAGGCAGTCGGCTCCCACCTGCGCCTGGTCGCCTACCACGCTGTTAGCGCTGATGACCGAGCGTGCGCCGATCACCGCGCCACTGCCGATCACCACGCCCGCAGCGATGCAGGCATCGGCACCGATTTGCGCATCTGCTGCAACCGTCGCCGCCGGATGAATCCCCACAGGTGGGCGCGGCGGCTGGTTCAGCAGCGCCGAGACGCGTGCGAAATACAAGTAGGGATTAGGCGTCAGGATGCGCGGCAGGTCGGTCGCATCGCGCGCTTCCTCCGGCAGAATCACCGCACCCGCCCCGGTACTGGCCAGTTGAGCCAGATACTTGCTCTGCGAAACGAAACCGATTTCCTCAATCGTGGCGCGCTCGAGCGGCGCAACCTGAACGATCACGCGCGTGCCATCACCCACCAGCTCCCCACCAAAGCGGACAACCAATTCAGTCAGCGTTACCGACATCAGGCGTGCTTACTTCCCACCCAGCGCTTTCATCACGCGATCGGTGATGTCACTTTTGGAGTCCACATAAACCGCCTGCTCAAGGATCATGTCGTATTTTTCGGCCTTGGCAATTTCCTGGATCGTCTTGCGTGCACGCTCCTGAATCTGCCCCAGTTCTTCGTTACGGCGCAGGTTGAGATCTTCGCGAAACTCACGTTCCTGGCGCTGCAACTCACGGCTGTGGTTGCTCAAATCACGTTCTTTCGACTTGCGCTCACTGTCAGACATGGTGACGCCGTCCTTGTCGAGTTGCGCCTGCAATTCACGCGCCTGCTTGGCCAGTTTCTGCAAGTCCTGCTGTCGTGTAGCGAATTCACGTTCCAGCTTTTTCTGCGCAGCCACCGACAGCGGAGCTTCACGCAATAGTTTTTCGGTATTGACGAAGCCGATTTTTGTCTCGGCAACGGCAGGCGCTGCCATGAAGGCGGACGCCAGGACCAGGGAAACAGCCAGATTATTGAATTTCATCATCACACTCCGTAAATCACACCCTTAGAACGCATTGCCCAAGGTAAATTGAAAGATTTCTTCCTGGTCGCCGGGATTGCTGACCAGCGGCTGCGCCAGGCTGAACTTGAGCGGTCCGAGGGGCGATACCCACAACACCGCCAGGCCAGCAGACACGCCTATTTCATTGAACGAAAAGTCTGAGTATGTGCTTTGACCATTGGCACTTGAGCCACCCGAACCATAGGCCGCACCGGCATCGACAAAGGCTGACATGCGCAAGGACTGGTTATCCTTGATCCCCGGCAGTGGGAAGAAGAGTTCTACATTGCCCACCATGCGCTTGTCGCCACCGATCGCATCGCCGTTGTAATCTTTTGGGCCCAGGGTGCCGGGCTTGAAGCCACGTACCGAGCTGCTGCCGCCGGCAAAGAAGTTCTTGAAGAAAGGCAGCCCATCGTCTCCGAGACCACCTCCAATGCCAACCTCGCCGTTCAACAGCAGGGTGAAGCTGCTGCTCAGCGGAAAATAGTGCTGATGCTGGTACGACAACTTGTAGTATTGCAGGCTACCGACTGGCGTGCCGATCTCGGACGACACTCGCTGCAGCATGCCCTTGGTCGGGAACAAGAAGCTGTTGCGAGTATCGCGCGCCCATGAGGTATCGATGCGCAATGTATCGTCATCGCGACTTCTATTGAGTGTTTTGTTAGGGTCAACAAACTTCTGCTGCTGCGTTTGCTCTTGCCCGGCTGGAACAACAGGGTCGATGGTCAGCGAGCTCATCTCGTAAACCAACCCAAGCGAAATGAAATCACGCTCGTTGACCGGGAATCCCAAACGCACCCCCGCACCCAGGGTCGAGCTTTGGTAATCGCTGACGTTGTCGAGTGAATTGGTATCGACGTCGCGCTTGTATAGGTCATACCCCAGGCTGATACCGTCAATCGTGTAATAGGGATTGACGAATGACAGCGCATACACGGTGTTGACGCTGCCTGTGTTGAGTTGCGCCGACACGCGATTGCCGGTACCAAACACGTTGGCCTGCGACACCGACCCGGAGAGGACCAGCCCTTCGGACGACGAGAAACCGGCGCCCAGTTGAATGCTGCCGGTCGACTTTTCAGTCACGCCCACATTGACGTCCACCTGATCGGTGGTGCCGCTCACGCTTGGCGTCTCGATATTGACCTGCTCGAAGTAACCCAGCCGGTTCAAACGATCCCGCGAACGGTTGATCTTTGCAGCATCGTAATACGCGCCTTCCATTTGCCGAATTTCGCGGCGCACCACTTCGTCGCGGGTTTTGGTGTTGCCCGTGACGTTGACGCGGTTGACGTACACGCGGCGACCCGGGTCGACAAACAGGGTAAAAGCGACGGTTGCCTTTTCCTTGTCGAGTTCGGGCACAGCGTTGACGTTGGCAAACGCATAGCCGTCATTGCCGAGACGCTCGCTGATTTTTTTGGTGGTTTCGGTCAGGCGGTCGCGCACGAATACCTTGCCCGGCTCCACGGTGACCAGTTTCTGCAACTCGGCTTCGGGCACCAGCATCTGCCCGGCCAGCTTGACGCTGGACACGGTGTATTGCGGCCCCTCGGTCACGTTGATGGTGATGTAGATGCCCTGCTTGTCGGGTGAAATCGACACCTGGGTGGAGTCGACATTGAATTCGAGATAGCCGCGATTGAGATAGAACGAGCGCAGGATTTCGATATCTCCACCCAGACGCGCTTTGGAATACTGGTCGTTCTTGGTGTACCAGGTCAGCCAGCCGGGCGTGGTCGAGGTGATTTCACCCAGCAACTCTTTTTCGCTGAAAGCCTTGTTGCCCACCAGGTTGATCTGCTGGATTTTGGCGCTTTCGCCTTCCACTACATCGAACTGTACTGCAACACGGTTGCGCTCCAGCGGGGTCAGGGTCGTCTTGATTTCGACTGCATATTTGCCGCGGTTGTAATACTGGCGCTGCAATTCCTGTTCGGCCTTGTCGACCAGGGAACGATCGAGCACTTGCCCTTCTGCCAGTCCGGTCTGCTTGAGTCCGGCCTTGAGGTCATCCTCGGAAAATTCCTTGATGCCAACCAGAGTGACTTTCGCAATCGAGGGGCGTTCTTCGACCGTGACGATCAACACGCCATCGCGCGCTTCCAGCCGCACTTCCTTGAAAAACCCGGTAGCATACAGCGCCTTGATCGCAGCGGCCGATTTTTCATCGGTCATCGTCTCGCCGACCTTGACGGGCAGGTAGCTGAACACGGTTCCGGCCTCGGTGCGCTGGATGCCTTCGACCCGGATATCCTTGACTACAAAAGGCTCGCTGGCGAGCACGTATGGCGCGGCCAATACTGCAGCAAGCGCAAGCGTCAAACGGTTAAGAAGCATGGGTTTTTTCATCCGCCAAGCAGGCGTTGCAAATCGTTGAAAAGCGCAAATGACATCAGAAGCAACAGCAGTGTCATACCAATCCGGCCGCCTATTTCCATGGTGCGTTCGGACACCGGACGGCCAGTCAAAACTTCGGCAACATAATACATGAGGTGTCCCCCATCCAACATAGGCACGGGCAGCAGATTCAGCACCCCCAGACTCACGCTCACCAGCGCCAGAAAGCCGACAAAACTGATCCAGCCCAAAGCCGCGCTCTGGCCTGCGTAGTCGGCAATGGTAAGCGGGCCGGAGAGGTTCTTCCATGACACCTGACCGACGACCATGCGCCCCATCATCTCCAGCGTAAACACGCTCATGTCCCAGGTCTTGACTGCGCCCTGCCACAGCGCTTCAAGCGGACCGTAGCTCACTTCGGTCATCAGGCTGGCAAAGACGGCTTCGTCGACCTGAGGGCCAGCGCCGATTTTCCCGACACGCTGTCCGGCCTCCTCCACCGCATCGGGGGTGACAGTCAACACGCCAGACCGCCCTTGCCGCTGATATTCGATGCGCAAGGATTTGGCAGGATGCTGTCGTATCACTTCTACCCACCCTTGCCAGTTCGCGACGGGCTTGCCATCGACTGCAAGCAGCCGGTCGCCCGTCTGGAATCCTGCACGCGAGGCGGCGCCATAGGGCGAAAGTTTGCCGATCACCGGTTCGATTTCAGGGTCGAAACGCACAATTCCGAGCGGGCGCAACGTGTCCTGATCGAGATTTTCATTCTGCATCGAAGGCGCATCGAGTTGCACGCTGCGGCCACCAACCAGCTCAAGGGTAACCGACTCGCCAGCCACGCCTGCCCGTAACAGGGTCAGGCGCACATCCTGAAACGAAGGCGTGTCGGTGCCGTTGATACGGCGGATTTCGTCGCCCGCCGTCAGGCCGGCGTGCGCCGCGGGTGTACCAGCAGGCGGTTCGCCGATCAACGGTTTCATCGCAGGCAAGCCATGCAGGAACAGTGCCCAGTAAAACACGATGGCGAGCAGGAAATTGGCCAGCGGTCCGGCTATGACTATGCCGATGCGACGCCACACCGTAGCGCGGTTAAAACTGCGATGGGCTTCTGCCGCAGGCACGTCGCCCTCGCGTTCATCGAGCATCTTGACGTAGCCGCCAAAGGGCAGCAGCGACAGGCTCCATTCGGTTTGATCCGGGCCGAAGCGGCGACTGAACAAGGGTTTGCCAAAGCCAACCGAAAACCGCAGCACCTTGACGCCCGCCAGCCGTGCGGCAAGGTAATGGCCAAACTCATGCACCACCACCAGCACGCCGATGGCGACCAGAAACCACAAAAGGGTATGCAGAAAGCTCATGGGTGTTTTTGGCTCAGATAGGTTTCAGCCACGCTGCGCGCTTGCTGATCCGCGTTGAGCAGTTCTTCCAGCGTGTCAGCCGCGCCGCCCGCCAGCGTGTCAAGCGAGTGCGCAATGCTGGCGGCAATCGCGTTAAAGGGAATCGCGCCGTCAAGAAAGCGTGCAACCGCGACTTCATTGGCTGCGTTC
>MGZO01000072.1:2545-3713 GCA_001802655.1 Hydrogenophilales bacterium RIFOXYD1_FULL_62_11 | reverse complement strand
TTGCCCATCAGCTCAAGCGCCGAGACACCCGCCTCAATCCGCTCCGGGAAACCCAGCGCATAGGCGATCGGCGTGCGCATATCGGGGGTTCCCATCTGGGCAAGCACCGAGCCATCGGCGTACTCAACCATCGAATGCACGATGCTTTGCGGATGCACCACCACCTTGATCTGGTCGGGACGGGCATTGAACAGCCAGCGCGCCTCGATCACTTCGAGCCCCTTGTTCATCAGGCTGGCTGAATCGACCGAGATTTTCTTGCCCATCACCCAGTTGGGGTGTGCCACAGCCTGTGCCGGCGTGGCAGCGGCGATCGCATCCGCCGACAAGGTCCGAAACGGACCACCCGATGCCGTCAGCCACAACGATTTCACGCCAGCCTGCTGGAAATCGCCGTTGAAGTCACGCGGCAGCGACTGAAAAATGGCATTGTGTTCGGAATCGATCGGCAGCAAGACTGAACCACTGGCGGCGATGGCATCCATGAACAACTGGCCGGCCACCACCAGGGTTTCCTTGTTGGCCAGTAAAATCCGTTTGCCCGCCTGCGCCGCTGCCAGTGTGGCAGGCAACCCGGCCGCACCGACAATTGCGGCCATCACGGTGTCCACCTCTGGCGCGGTTGCCACAGCAGTCAATGCTGCACAGCCTTCCAGCACTTCGACCGGCAACTTTTCTGCCGCCACGCGCTCGCGCAGCTGCGCCGCAGCCGTCGCTTCGGTCATGACCGCATAGCGTGGACGATGGGTACGACATTGCTCGAGCATGCGCTCGACCTGTGTCGCGCCGGTCAAAGCAAAAATCTCGAAGCGACCAGGATGGCGCGCCACCACGTCGAGCGTGTTGACGCCTATCGTGCCGGTAGCCCCCAAAACGGTGAGAACACGGGGTTTCATTTCGCTCGATTGACTGCGTTCTGATTTCATGCTGCATGCTCCAGCCACATCAACATACCGGTTGCAATGGGCAGGGTGGAGGTCAGTGCATCGATGCGGTCGAGCACGCCGCCATGACCGGGCAGCAGCGTGCCACTGTCCTTCATGCCTGCAACACGCTTGATCCAGGATTCAAACAGATCGCCCAATACCGACAAATACAGCAATCCAGCGACCATGAAGAACAGCGACAGCAACGGCATCGTGCCAAGTTGGCTCAAAACGACAGCGTA
>MGZO01000072.1:1469-2529 GCA_001802655.1 Hydrogenophilales bacterium RIFOXYD1_FULL_62_11 | reverse complement strand
AGCGCGCCGGCCTGCCCACGGGTTACACCGACATCGACATGCCGCTGGAGACGCGCATGTACGTGCCCAAGCTGCAGGCGGTGAAAAACATCCTGGCCCGGCCCGAGTCGTTCAATGCCCAGCTGCCACCGATCGGCAACCACCCCTTCTTCGACACCCTGACGCTGGAGCGTGACATCGATGTGGCACTCATCGCCCGCCTGGCGGAGGTGAGCGAGAAGGACTTCCGGGCATTGAACCCTTCAATCAAGCAGCCCATCGTGATGGCGGCCGGCACGCCTTACATCCTGCTGCCCTGGGACAACGCCAACATCTTCGAGCGCCGTCTGGCCGAGTACAAAGGCCCACTCGCCAGCTGGACAGCCTGGGTCGTTCCCAGCACCATGACGGCCGCACAGGCCGCCAGCCGCGTGGGCATGAGCGAGTCCGAACTGCGCGCCGTCAACAACATCCCGCCCCGCATGCAGGTGCGCGCCGGTTCGAGTTTGCTGGTGGCGCGCAGCGACCAGCACAACCGCGACGTGAGCGAATTCGTCGCCGACAACGCCAGCCTCAGCCTGCAACCCGAGGCCATCGTGCGGCGCGGCTCCGTGATCGTCCGCTCGGGCGACACCCTGAGCCGGCTGGCCGCGCGCCACGGCGTCAGTGCCGCGAATCTGGCGCGCTGGAACAACCTGCGGGTCAGCTCCAAACTCAAGGCCGGTCAGCGCCTCTCGCTGGTCAAGACCCAGCGGTCCAGCGCGGTTGCTGCGAAGAGCGGCAAGAAGATGACCCAGAAGAGCACGCAGGCCAAAGGCAAGAGCGTCAAACGCAGCACCAAAAAAGCCACGATCAAACCCACGCGCACGGCGAGCAAAAAGAAAGCGCGCAAGAACTGAGAATGTTGTCCGCCTTGCCGCGGATTCAGGCGCGGAAACGGGCCTTCGATTTCTGCGCAAATTCGTTGGTGAACGTGCGGTCCAGGTTCACGCGCTGCAGCATCTGCGCATCGTCAAAATGCGCCAGCATGCGCACCGTGGTCTGAGGGCCGGCCTCGGGCATCAGACCATCGGGCGTCCAC
>MGZO01000072.1:0-1409 GCA_001802655.1 Hydrogenophilales bacterium RIFOXYD1_FULL_62_11 | reverse complement strand
CCTGGCAATGCTTCGGGTTGTTCTCCACGAAGCCGGCCATGGCGCTCAGGCAACCCGCGGGCAGCGGTCCGCCAAATACATCGGCATTGCCCCGCGTGGTGCGCGTATCGGCCACCACCCGGAGTTGCCCCGCCTGCTCCAGCTGGGTGATCACCGGGTCGGTGTAACAGATGGCATCCACTTGCCCGGAGTGAAAAGCCGCGACCGCGGCCGAAGCACTCGGAAAGGCTTGGTACGTCACGTCCTGCGGACCCAGCCCTGCCCTGGTCAGCAGCAGGCGCGCAATGCGGTGACTGGCCGAACCCAACGCCGTGACTGCGATACGTCGACCACGCAGGTCGCGCAGCTGGCGGTAGTGTTCCATGGTCTGCAGCGATACGCCGAGCACGATTTGTGGTGTGCGCCCCTGCAACACGATGGAGCGTATCGACTGCCCCCGCATCTGCAGGCTGATGGTGTGGCTGTAGGGCCCCGACACCAGGTGGGTGGCGCCGCTGAGCATGGCCTGCAGGGCTTGCCCCGGTTCCGTGAAATCGCGCAGCTGGACGTCCAGCCCCTCAGCGGCAAAATAGCCCAGACGATCCGCGATCGTGAGCGGCAGGTAACAGAACGACGAGCGGTTCTCCACCGCCATCACCACGCGGCCCAGCGTGTTGCGAGTGACGGGCGCCGCGGCGCTGGTGGCTGGCCGCGACTGTGCAAACACCGCAGGCAGGCCTGCCGTCAGCATCGCCGACGCGCACACACGACCCCACCCCCGGCGACTCAACATGACACATCCTCTCTGGTACCTGTCTTTAAGGTGCCAGCGTATGCGCCATAACAAAAACCCGCATCGGGACGAATCCCGAGCGGGTTTCCACCAAGCTTAAAAGCAATTAAAAGTAACAGCCTCGCAGCTGGCGTCAGACGAACAGGATCGCGATGTTGACCAACAGTGCCAGGGTCCATGCGATGCTGCGCGCCGTGGCCAGATCGGCCACATACAACATGATGTAGACCAGTCGCAAAACGATGTAGAAGAAGGCCAGCAGATCCAGCCGGGTCTGGTAGGTGCCGAGCTGGTGGGCAATGATCACCGCGCCCATGAAAAACGGCAGCGCCTCGAAGCTGTTGGCCTGCGCCGCATTGGCGCGTGCGCGCCAGTCGTTTTGCTTCGCCAGCCAGGCTCGCGGGTTGTGGTTGTCGTAGCCGCCCTCGCGCCTTGGCTTGGCGAACGTGCCCCACTTGGCCAGCCCCGAGCAAAAAATGGGCAGCAGCGCCGCCACGATCACGGCCCAGTAGGCCACGGTGAGTCCCGCGAATTTCATGAAGCGCTTTCTTTTGGATGCGAGTGGTCAGCGCCGGTCCACCAGAGCGTGGGCGATTGTGCCGAGATCCACGTACTCGAGCTCGCTGCCCACCGGTAC
>MGZO01000071.1:44159-65243 GCA_001802655.1 Hydrogenophilales bacterium RIFOXYD1_FULL_62_11 | reverse complement strand
ACGATCGTGCAGCAACCGACCACCGCGCGCCCGCAGCCGGTCGCCACCCAGGCGCCTGCCAATGGCGCGATTTTGCAAACATCGGCTTTTCGCCCGCTGTTCGAGGATCGCAGCGCGCGCCTGGTCGGTGACACGCTGACGATCGTGATCAGCGAAAAAACCCAAGCCGGCAAGAAGGGCTCGTCCAGCGGCTCGAAAACCGGCGCGCTGCAGTCCTCGATTGGCAACATCGTCGGCTTGCCGCTCAAGATGTTTCAGGGACTGGGCGTGACGGCCGATTCGTCGAGCGAGTACGACGACGATTCCGCGATCAACTCCAGCAACACTTTCACTGGCAACGTCACCGTGACCGTGGTCGAGGTGTTGCCCAACGGCAACCTGGTGGTGGCGGGTGAAAAGCAGATCGCGCTCGACAAGGGCACGGAATACATCCGCCTGTCGGGCGTGGTGCAGCCCGACACGATTCAGGCGGGTAATACAGTGTCGTCGACCAAGGTGGCCGACGCGCGCATCGAATACCGCACCAGCGCAAACTTCGACAAGGCCGAAGTGATGGGCTGGATGGCGCGCTTCTTCCTCAGTTTCATCCCGCTATAAAGGGTGGTCCAAATGAAATTCCCGCACCTTATTCTGCTTGCCGCGCTCGCCCTGAGCGGCCCCGCGCAGGCCGAACGCATCAAGGACATTGCCTCCATGCAGGGTGTGCGCAACAACCAGCTGGTGGGCTATGGGCTGGTGGTGGGGCTCGACGGCACGGGCGACCAGACCACGCAAACGCCGTTCACCACCCAAAGCATCATGAACATGCTGACCAACCTGGGCGTCAATCTGCCCGCCGGCACCAACATGCAGCTTAAAAACGTGGCGGCGGTGATGGTGACGGCGGACCTGCCGGCGTTTGCCCAGGCCGGGCAGGGAATCGACATCACCGTGTCGTCGATCGGCAATGCCAAAAGCTTGCGTGGCGGCACTCTAGTGATGACGCCGCTCAAGGGCGCAGACGGAAAAATCTATGCCATGGCGCAGGGCAGCTTGGCCGTGAGTGGCGCCGGGGCAGCGGCGGGTGGCAGCAAGGCGCAGATCAATCATCTGAGCGTGGGGCGCATTCCGTCCGGCGCAACGGTCGAGCGCACCGTCGCAACCGCGCTGGGCGAATCCGGCAGCATCAATCTGGAACTGCGGCAGAGCGACTTCACCACGGCCAGCCGGGTGGTGGATGCCGTGAACGCGCGCTTCGGCAAGGACGTCGCGCGTGCCATCAACGGTCGGGTGATTGCGGTGCGCACGCCGGTCGGCGAAAGCGAGCGGGTCGCCTTTCTCGGCGCGGTGGAAAGCCTCGACGTCAGCCCGGCGCAGGCAATGGCCAAGGTCATCATCAACGCGCGCACCGGTTCGGTGGTGATGAACCAGGCGGTGACGCTCGACCGCAGTGCGGTCTCCCACGGCAATCTGTCGGTGGTGATCAGCACGACATCGAACGTGAGCCAGCCCGCACCCTTTTCCAGCGGGCAAACAGTGGTCACGCAGGATGCTCAGATCGAAATTACCGCCAAGGAAGGCGAGGTCATGCTGCTCAGGTCCAGTGCGTCGCTGGCTGATGTCGTGAAAGCGCTGAATTCCGTGGGTGCAACCCCGCAGGATTTGCTGGCGATTTTGCAGGCCCTGAAAGCTTCGGGTGCGCTGCACGCCGAGCTGGAAGTCATTTAAGCGAGGGCGCATCCAATGGCCATCAACACAGACATTTCTTCCGGACTGGCGATTGACGCCAACAGCCTCAATCAGCTCAAGCTCGGCGCGGCGCAATCCTCGCCCGAGGCGCTGAAAGCCGCCGCACAGCAGTTTGAGGCGGTGTTCATGAACATGCTGATGAAAAGCATGCGCGACGCCACTCCCAAAGAAGGCATGTTCGACAACGAACAGACCCGCATGTACACCTCGATGCTCGACCAGCAGCTGACCCAGCGGCTCGCCAGCCGGGGCGTCGGTCTGGCCGATGTGATGATGCGCCAACTCTCGCGCAGCATGGAGCAGTCTGCAGGCGAAGCGGCGAATCAGGGGGCACTCAATGCGCCGGGTTTGCCGCTTGAGGTGAAACCCGCGTCTGGCGCGAAACCGTTGACGGCTGCGGATGGCCAGGCGAGTGCGGCGTTGCGGCTCACGCCCGAAGCCATACAGGCGTATTCCCTGAATGTGCCGGCCCAGCTGACCGCAGCCACTGTGCCGGCATCGCCCGCAGCATCCGCGCGCAAGGGCGATGTGCCCGCCCATGTTGAATCCTTTGTGCAGCGCCTGCTGCCTCACGCGCAGGCAGCCAGCGCCAGCAGTGGCATTCCTGCCCACTTCATGATGGGTCAGGCCGCGCTCGAAACGGGTTGGGGCAGGGCGGAAATTCGCGGTGCGGACGGCCAGAACAGCCATAACCTGTTCGGCATCAAGGCAGGCGGCAGCTGGACCGGGCGCACCGTCGACATCGTCACCACCGAATACGTCAACGGCAAGCCGCAAAAACAGGTGGATACGTTCCGTGCCTACGATTCCTATGCCGACTCTTTCCGTGACTACGGCAAGCTGCTGAGTGGCAATGCGCGCTACCAGAATGTCCTGGCAGCGGGACACAACGCGGCCGGGTTTGCCCAGGGATTGCAACAGGCTGGCTACGCCACCGACCCGAATTACGCCCAGAAGCTGATGAGCGTCATTCGCCTGGTCGAAACCGGCTGATTCAAAAATTCGACTTAAGCATTCAAGTTATGGCCCAGTCGGCCGATTCTTCAATTGAGCGGTCTTCCGTCTCCTCCGAAATCCTTCCGGGCCCAGTCAAATGGCATCCAGCATCCTCAGTATTGGCCAAAGTGCACTCGCCGCCGCGCAGGTCGGGATCAGCACGACTGGCCATAACATCGCGAATGCCGCTACCCCGGGCTATAACCGGCAGGTCATCGTTCAGGGCGCCGCGAAGGCGCAGAACTTTGGTTTTGGCTTCCTCGGGCAAGGGGTTGATGTTTCCACGATCAAGCGCGTCTACAACGAGTATCTGGGCAACCAGGTGCAGTCTGCACAGACCACCAAGAGTGGCCTGGATAGCTACTACGCTCAGATGAAGCAGATCGACAACCTGCTGGCTGACCCCAACACCGGCCTGTCGCCTGCCATGCAGGACTTTTTCGCCGGCCTGCAGAACATGGCGTCGAATCCAACGTCGATCCCGGCGCGGCAAACCGTCTTGTCGAACGCAGAATCGCTGGCCACCCGTTTTCACAGCCTGGAGGGACGACTCGATGAAATCGAGCGCAGCCTGAATGGCCAGATTCAATCCAGCGTCTCCGATATCAACGCTTATGGCCAACAAATCGCCCAGCTGAACGACGCGATCGGCAAGGCCGAACGGGCGAGCGGTCAACCCCCAAACGATCTGCTCGACCAGCGCGACCAGCTGCTGATGGAGTTGAACAAGCAAATCAAGGTCACGGTGGTCGGGCAGGGCAGTGACTACAACGTGTTTATCGGCAATGGCCAGCCACTGGTGGTGGGGGTGGCAACTTATTCGCTCACCAATGTGGCATCCCAGACCAACCCTGAAAAGCTTGAAGTCGCCTATCGCGCCAGCAACGGCAGTCTGGTATCGCTGGCCGAGTCGGCGCTGGCTGGCGGCCAACTGGGGGGGCTGCTCGCTTTCCGCAGTCAATCACTGGAGCCGGCGCAAAATGCGCTGGGTCGGGTAGCCATCGGGCTGGCCAGTAGTTTCAACGAAATGCACCAGGCGGGGTTTGGCCTTGACGGTTCAACGGGCAACCCTCTTTTTGCGATGGGTTCCCCCGTAGTGGGGGCGCATGGACAAAACACCGGCACTGCCGTGCTCACGGCCAGCATCGGCAGCGCCAATGATGCCAAGGCGCTGACCATCAGCGATTACAAACTGCAATTCAATGGCGGCACCAGCTACACGCTCACCCGCTTGTCCGACAACACGCCCACTACTTTTAACAGTTTTCCGCAGACGATCGATGGGGTGACCCTGAGTTTGACTGCGGGTGCAGTCGCAGGCGACAGCTTCCTGATCCGGCCGACCGTCAATGGGGCATCGGCTTTTGGCGTGGCGATCACCGATCCGGTCAAGCTTGCTGCTGCCGGCCAGCCCGGTGCCGTGGGCGACAACAGCAATGCTTTGTCGCTGGTCGCGCTGCAAACCACCAACACGCTGGGCAATGGCACGATCAGTTATCAGGGCGCCTATTCCCAGCTGGTGAGCCAGGTCGGCAACAAAACCCGTGAACTTGAAGTCACCAGCAGCGCGGCCGGAAAACTGCTGACCGAAGCCACGACTGCCCTGCAAAACGAGTCGGGCGTCAATCTGGACGAAGAGGCAGCTAATTTGCTGCGTTACCAGCAGGCGTATCAGGCCGCAGGCAAGGTCATGCAAATCGCCAGCGAACTGTTCGACGTGTTGCTTTCGATCGGCCGATAAGGAGTCATAGTCATGCGCATCAGCACCCAACTCATGTTTGAAACCGGTGCCAACCGCCTCGGCGAGTTGCAAAGCCGGCTGCAAAAAACCCAGGAACAGATTTCAAGCGGCCGCCGCATTCTCAGCCCGTCCGACGATCCGGTGGCGGCCACGCGTGCGCTCGATATCACGCAGTCGCAATCGATCAACAAGCAATATGACGTCAACCGCTCGTATGCAAAAAACACGATGAGCCAGGTCGAAGGCACACTAGGCGGGGTGACCGAGCTGATGCAGGATGTCATGGACAGCATCAACTCAGCCGCGAATGCCTCGCTGGGCGATTCCGAGCGCAGCTTCATGGCGACCGAACTGAATGGCCGCCTGCAGCAACTGCTGGGCTACGCCAATAGCCGCGACTCGGAAGGCAACTTTGTGTTTTCCGGTTTGAAGAGCACGACCCAGCCGTTTGTCCAGACGGCCACGGGCGCGACTTATCAGGGCGACGCCGGGCAGCAGAAGCTGCAGGTCGATGCGACCCGCCTGATGGCAACCAATACGCCAGGATCGATCGTGTTCCAGGGTGGTTTGCCATCTGGCGGTGCGTCGGATGTATTCAAGACCCTGACGGACCTCGTGAACCTGTTGAATACGCCCGGTACGACTAACCTGGCCACAGGACTGGCAACCGCCGGTGCCAACATGGATCTTGCGCTGGACAACGTGCTGACCGCGCGGGCAGCGATGGGAACGGGCCTGCAGGAACTCGACAGGCTCGACGACGTGGGATCGGACCGTGCCCTGCAATACAGCCAGCTTCTGTCCGAGCTGCAGGATCTGGATTACACCCAGGCGATCACCCAGCTGTCGCAGCAGCAGGTCATGCTCGAAGCCGCGCAAAAATCGTTTGCGAAAACATCCGGGCTGTCGCTGTTCAACTTCATTTAATGTACGGCTTCGACGCTTTGTATCGTTAACCACCACCTCGCCATCCGGGCGAGCGTTGGCTTGTCTGTTTTTCAAGTTCGCCAGTCAAACAAAATTCATGCCTGCGCTGTGCTTTTGGTACTACGCAGCATGAAGAATCCCGAAATCCTGCCGATATAAAGCCTGACTATCGCGTCTGGCCATTTTTTCTTGCGCGATTAATCAGGGTATCCGGTCTAAACCAATGTACATCCGCGACAAAGCAAGCAACGCGCACACAACGGAGTTTCAAACATGACGATTGATATGAGCCAGTTTTACCAGGTGTTTTTCGACGAGGCAGATGAACTGCTCGCGGAAATGGAGAAACTGTTGCTGGATATCGATGTGGCCGATCCGGATAGCGAGGATCTCAATGCGATCTTTCGCGCAGCGCATTCCATCAAGGGCGGCGCCGCTACCTTCGGCTTCAACGACATCACTGAAGTCACCCATACCCTGGAATCGCTGCTCGACCGGATTCGCAAGGGCGAGATGGCGCTGACCCCCGAACATGTCGATGCGTTCCTGGTGTCGAAGGATGTGCTGACCATGCTCATGGGTGGACATCACCATGGCACGGCCGTTGATCAGGCTGCGGTTTCCAGCGTCAGCGCACGGCTCGCCGCCCTGTCAAAGGGCACGGTTGCTGCCCCGGCCGCAGCCGCTCCCCAACCCGTTGAAGCCCCTGTTGCCAGCGCTACGCCCGTAGCAGATGCCGACGGCAATTTCTGCTTTCGGATCGAACTTCCCGATGTGCCGCAACGCGATGTGGACGCGCTGGCGACCGAGCTGGGTTTGTTGGGGGAGATCGTTCAGGAGGTGCTCGCGGACAAGCGGGTGGCCTTTACGCTGATCACCGGCGAAAGTCAGGACGATATCGTCGCGATCTGCTCATTTGTGCTCGACCCGGACGACCTCAACATCACCCACGGTTCAGCAGGCTTACCATCCCTCGCCAGTGCACCTGCTGCAGTTGAGGTCGCCCCTGCCGTGGAAGCCGAACCTGTTTCGGCGGTGGCTGTTGCTGCGCCGCCAGTCGAAGCCAGGAATCCTGGGCGGCGCGCCACCGACAAGGAAGCCGGCTCGCAGGAATCCTCGTCCATTCGGGTGGGGGTCGAAAAGGTCGATCAGCTAATTAACCTGGTGGGCGAACTGGTGATCACCCAGGCCATGATTGAGCAGCGCATCCTGGCGCTGGATCCTCTGATTCACGAGCGCTTGCTCAACAGCGCCAACCAGCTGGCGCGCAACACGCGAGACTTGCAGGAAGCCGTGATGTCGATCCGCATGATGCCGATGGACTACGTGTTCTCGCGCTTCCCGCGCATGGTGCGCGATCTGGCTGCCAAACTCGGTAAAAAAGTTGAGATCATCACGCGCGGTGCTGCCACCGAACTCGACAAAGGCTTGATCGAGCGCATCGTCGATCCGCTGACCCACCTGGTTCGTAACAGCGTGGATCATGGCATCGAAATGCCCGAACAGCGCCGTACTACCGGTAAAAGTGAAACCGGCAAGCTGATTTTGTCAGCCGCGCATCAAGGCGGAAATATCGTGATTGAAGTTACCGATGATGGCGGCGGACTCAGCCGTGACCGGATTCTCGCCAAGGCCATGCAGCAAGGTTTGAACGTGTCGGAAACCATGCCCGACATCGATGTGTGGCAGCTGATTTTCGCCCCCGGATTCTCGACGGCGGAAGTCGTCACCGACGTGTCGGGTCGTGGCGTGGGCATGGACGTAGTTAAGCGCAATATTTCCGCGATGGGCGGCACCGTTGAAATCCGCTCGACGCCGGGTTCCGGCAGCACCATTTCCATTTCGCTGCCGCTGACGCTGGCGATTCTCGATGGCATGTCGGTCAAGGTGGGCGATGAGGTGTACATCCTGCCCTTGGGCTACGTCATAGAGTCCCTGCAGCCGATGGCAGTCGACGTCAAGGAGATTGCAGGCCAGGGCAAAGTGGTCAAGGTGCGCGAAGAATATCTGCCCCTGATTCTCCTGTATGAACTGTTCGATATCGAGCCGATGTACTCCGATCCCTCGCAGGGCATCATCGTCATCCTCGAAGCTGAAGGGAAGAAGGCCGCTCTGCTGGTCGATGGCCTGGTCGGGCAGCAGCAGGTCGTGGTCAAAAATCTGGAATCCAATTTCCGCAAGGTGCCGGGTATTTCGGGCGCCACGATTCTCGGGGATGGCGGCGTCTCGCTGATTCTCGACGTCTCCGCTCTCTTGCGTTAACGCACCCGCAATCGCCGCCTGTTTTTACTACCAGCCAGGATCAGACAAGGATCGACCTCATGAGTTACACCACGCAAGCACAAACCAGCATCTACAGCTCGGAAAAGGACGCGGCCGACGAGTTCCTCGCCTTTACCCTGGGCGGCGAGGAGTACGGCATCAACATCCTGCGCGTGCAGGAAATACGCGGCTACGAGCCCGTCACCCGGATCGCCAACGCGCCAGCCTTTATCAAGGGCGTCGTCAATCTGCGTGGCACCATTGTGCCGATCGTCGATATGCGCATCAAACTGGGATTGGGTTCGCCGACCTACGACCCACTCACGGTTGTGATCATCCTCAATATCGCTGGTCGCGTGGTCGGCATGGTGGTCGACAGCGTATCCGACGTCACCACCCTATCGGCCGAACAACTCAAACCCGCACCCGAAATCAACACTTCATTCGATAACGATTTCCTGATTGGCCTCGGCACCCTGGGCGACCGCATGCTGATCCTGGTGGATATCGACAAACTGATGTCCAGTACCGAGATGGGTTTGTTTGACCCGTCAGCGGCATGACCTGTGCCCATGTGCACTCCTGAGTTTTACGTATTGTTGTCTACGACGAAAAGAGACTGAACCATGCTGAATAATCTAAGCATCAAATCGCGGCTGATTTTTGTGATTGGTTTTTTGTTGGCGGCGCTGGTTGCGATTGGCGCGATCGGGCTGAGTAGTTTGTCCGCCACCAATGCTTCATTCAAAACCGTTTATGAAGACCGCCTGGTTGCAATGGGTTATCTGGATGAGATTTCTGCGCACATGAACAGCAATCAGATGCTCCTGGCTGAGTCGGTGATCGGGCAGTTGTCGACTTTTCCTGAAGAGGTTGCGCAGGTCGACCGGCGTGTAGCCAAGGTCAAGCAGCTGATAGTCGGGATTGATGACGGCTGGAAGGCCTATAAGGCTACGCATCTGTCGCCGGAAGAAGCCAGCCTGGCAAAAGAATTTGAAACGGCCCGCAGTAAATATGGACGTGAGGCCTTGCTGCCCGCCATCGCTGCTTTAGGTTCCCATGACTTTCAGCAGGCCAGCGAACTCATGCAGGGCCAGTTGACTACGCAATATGAGTCGGCACGTGATGCCATGAATGCGCTCATCAAGATTCAGCTCGCGATCGGCAAGGCTGAGTATGAGGCGGCACAAACGCGCTATGCACTGGCGCGCAATATCTCCATTGTCTTGATCGTCTTGAGCGTTCTGGTCGCCATCGCCATTGCGTTCTGGCTCATTCGTGCCATCACGCTGCCGTTGCGGGAGGCGGTGCTTGCGGCTGAACACGTCGCAGCGGGCGACTTGATGCAGACGATCAACGTCCGCAGCAACGATGAAACCGGCCAGCTGATGCAGGCCATGCAGGCCATGAACAGCAGCCTGGCCCATATCGTCAGCCAGGTACGCAGCGGCACCGAGACCATCTCGGTCGCATCGCGCCAGATTGCAACGGGCAATGCCGATTTGTCCTCCCGCACCGAACAGCAGGCGAGTTCGCTGGAAGAGACCGCAAGTTCGATGGAAGAGCTGACCAGTACCGTCAAGCAGAACGCCGAGAACGCGCGTCAGGCCAACCAGCTGGTTCAGTCCACTGCCGAAGTGGCGGTCAAGGGTGGTCAGGTTGTCGGTCAGGTGGTCGACACCATGGCCTCGATCAAGGATAGCTCGCGCAAGATTGCCGACATCATCGGCGTCATCGACAGCATTGCCTTCCAGACCAATATTCTGGCCTTGAACGCGGCGGTGGAAGCGGCGCGTGCCGGCGAGCAGGGACGAGGCTTTGCCGTGGTGGCGAGCGAAGTGCGCAACCTGGCCCAGCGCAGCGCCGGTGCGGCCAAAGAAATCAAATCCTTGATCGAAGACTCGGTCGGACAGGTTGAAGCGGGTGACAGGCTGGTTGAGGAAGCCGGCAAGACCATGAGCGAGATCGTGACCTCGGTCAAGCGCGTGACGGACATCATGGGTGAGATTGCGGCAGCCAGCCAGGAGCAGAGCGCAGGCATCGAGCAGGTCAACCAGGCCATCACCCAAATGGATGATGCGACCCAGCAGAACGCAGCGCTGGTCGAGCAGGCGGCTGCGGCAGCCGAGAGTCTGCAGAATCAAGCCGGCAAGCTGGCAGAAGCGGTGAGTGTATTCAAGCTGGACGGCAGTTACAGCCAGCGTGCGGCGTTGCCGGTGTTGAGAGACAGGGCCACGGCCTTGCCGAACAAATCCAAAGGAGCAACACCAGCTAAATTCTCGAAGAAGCTTGCTGTCGCCAGTGGCAGCAACAGTAACAGCGATGAGTGGGAAGAGTTCTGAGATAAACAGCCGCGTTGAGTCCGGCTTGCACTAAGTTATTTCAGTCAGTGCAGGCGGATGAAGCGGGCGAAAACTTCAGCCAGTAACAGTAGTTGAGATGTAAATTTAGAAGGTATTGCAAACATGAAACTTAAGTCAAAAATCATTTTGAGCATGGGGGTGGTGTTCATGCTTTTCGGCGTTGCCATTGCGGTGGCATTGACCGGCATGCAGAGCAACAAGAACCGGTTCGAGCATTTCCTCGAACAGGATCTGGCTCTCGCCCAGGCGGCAACCAATCTGTATGCCCACGGGCTGCAAATGGGCCAGGCCTTGCGCAACATCGTCATGGATCCCGCGAATCAGGCGGCTTACAAAAATCTGGAAGCCTCGTCGGCTGAGTTCAAGACAAACAGCGAGAAAGCCCTGGCGCTTGCCGCAACCGCCCCCGCCGACCTGAAGATGTTGCAAGAAGTGGTGGCCTTGCGCGAACAGCAAGCGCCCATTCAGGCAAAAGTCGTTTCGCTTGCAAGCGCCGATCAGGTTGCTGCCATTGCAGCGATCAGCCAGGAAGAAACGCCGGTGTGGCGCAATATGCGGACGCGCCTGATGGACTTCACCGCAGCCAAACAAGCTGCGGTTGAGCAAACCAAAGCTGAAATGACAGCGTTCAGCCAGCGCATGCTGATGCTGGCATTGGTACTGGTGGTAGTCGCGCTGGTCGTGGCAAGTGCCATTGTTTTCTGGCTGGTACGCCACATCATGAAGCAGCTGGGTGGCGAGCCCGCCTACGCAGTGGAGGTTGCCCGTGCGATTTCCGAGGGGGATTTTTCCAGGTCGGTTGAACTCGAAAACGGCGATACGTCGAGCCTGCTGTATGCCATCAATGCAATGCGTCAGAACCTGACCGGGACGATCGGCGATATCCGGCATTCGACCGAGACCATCTCGGTTGCCACGCGCGAGATTGCATCGGGCAATGCCGATCTGTCGAGTCGCACCGAACAGCAGGCAAGCTCGCTGGAAGAGACCGCAAGTTCGATGGAAGAGCTGACCAGCACCGTCAAGCAGAACGCCGAAAACGCACGTCAGGCCAACCAGATGGTGGTTTCCACCGCTGACGTCGCGGTCAAGGGCGGTCAGGTTGTCGGTCAGGTGGTCGACACCATGGCCTCGATCAAGGAAAGCTCGCGCAAGATCGCCGACATCATCGGCGTCATCGACGGCATTGCTTTCCAGACCAACATTCTGGCCTTGAACGCTGCGGTGGAAGCCGCGCGTGCCGGCGAGCAGGGTCGCGGCTTTGCCGTGGTCGCCTCTGAAGTGCGCAACCTGGCACAGCGCAGTGCCGGTGCGGCCAAAGAAATCAAATCCTTGATTGAAGACTCGGTCGGCAAGGTCGACGCTGGCGGCAAGCTGGTCGATGAAGCCGGCAAGACCATGAGCGAGATCGTCACCTCGGTCAAACGCGTCACCGACATCATGGGTGAGATTGCGGCGGCGAGTCAGGAGCAGAGCGCGGGCATCGAGCAGGTCAATCAGGCCATCACCCAGATGGACGACGTCACCCAGCAAAACGCTGCTCTGGTTGAACAGGCGGCTGCTGCGGCTGAAAGCCTGGAGGAACAGGCCAATGCACTTGCCCAGGCCGTAAGCGTATTCAAACTGGACGGATCGGGTTACAGCCAGCGGGCTGAGCGGACGGTGGCAAGGGACGGAACGAGAACGCCGTCGAAGGCTAAGGCGATGTCGACTCCGGCTGCAAGACAGAAAACTCTCGCGGCCTCCAGCAGGGGGGGCAACGATGAGTGGGAAGAGTTCTGAAGCGACTTGATCGGGCGCTACGGAAGTCAATCGAGTCAAAAGGATAAGGTCATCGTGAAACAGTTCAATACGCCGTTGCACAGCATCTACGTCAAAGCGGACAAGCTGATGTTGTTCGTGTTGTGGGGACTATTCGTTCTCTCGCTTGCGTTGTCCGGCATGCACAACACCCTGATGTGGAGCCTGGTTGTCGGCTTGCCTGCAGCACTGGTGCCGACGGCCCTGATTTATCTGTTCCCCGGTGCGCTGCTGACGCGAGCCGTAGTGGCCACGGCATTGATGGTTTTCACGGCATTGCATATCCATCAGGCCTTGGGTCGGGAAGAGTTGCACTTTGGCATTTTTGTGCTGCTGGCTTTTCTGCTGAGCTACCGCGACTGGCGCCCGATTGTCATCGCGGCTGCCGTAGCGGCGGTTCATCACTTGAGTTTCAATTTTCTGCAGACCTGGGGATACGGCGTGGTGTGTTTCACCGAGCCGGGTCTCGAAGTCGTGTTGACCCATGCGGCTTATGTCGTCGTTGAAACCGGCGTGCTGATCTATCTGGCTGAAATTCTGCGCAAGGAAGCCCTGCAGGCAGGTGAACTGGAAACCATCGTATCCAGCTTGACTACGACCGAGGGGTCGATTGATCTGTCCCGACTTGAGAGTCATGCCCAGAGTACGCTTGGCAAGTCCCTGCAAGGCGTCATAACCATTCTCCAGGCGACCGTTGCAGAGGTTCGCACCAGTACCGAGACCATTGCGGTGGCGTCACGCGAGATCGCCACCGGCAACGCTGACCTGTCGTCGCGCACCGAGCAGCAGGCGAGCTCGCTGGAAGAGACCGCAAGTTCGATGGAAGAGCTGACCAGCACCGTCAAGCAGAACGCCGAGAACGCGCGCCAGGCCAACCAGATGGTGGTTTCCACCGCCGACGTTGCGGTCAAGGGTGGTCAGGTTGTCGGTCAGGTGGTCGACACCATGGCCTCGATCAAGGAAAGCTCGCGCAAGATTGCCGACATCATCGGCGTCATCGACGGCATCGCCTTCCAGACCAACATTCTGGCCTTGAACGCTGCGGTGGAAGCCGCGCGTGCTGGCGAGCAGGGTCGTGGTTTTGCGGTGGTGGCGAGCGAAGTGCGCAACCTGGCGCAGCGCAGCGCCGGTGCGGCCAAAGAAATCAAATCCTTGATTGAAGACTCGGTCGGCAAGGTTGACGCTGGCGGCAAGCTGGTGGATGAAGCCGGCAAGACCATGAGCGAGATCGTCACCTCGGTCAAACGTGTCACCGACATCATGGGTGAGATTGCGGCGGCGAGTCAGGAGCAGAGCGCGGGTATCGAGCAGGTCAACCAGGCCATCACCCAGATGGACGACGTCACCCAGCAAAACGCTGCCCTGGTTGAACAGGCGGCAGCTGCGGCTGAAAGCCTGGAGGAACAGGCCAATGCACTTACCCAGGCCGTGAGTGTTTTCAAACTGGACAGCATGGGCTACAGCCAGCGGACTCAACGGCCGTTAGTGAGTGACAGAACCCGAACGACGTCGAAGACCCGGCCAGCAATGCCTGCTCCCGCAGCAAGGTCAAACAAGCTTGCCGCCGCCCACAGCAGCGATGGCGAGTGGGAAACGTTTTAATACCCAATTTAGTTTGAGTCATTAATTAAGGACTATCCATGCGATCCAATTTGCCCGTGACCAATGTTGAATACGTGCTGAACGATGATGAAACCATCGTCTCGAAGACCGATGTGCACGGCAACATTACCTACGTTAACCAGGCTTTCGTCGATGTCAGCGGGTTCACTGAAGACGAGTTGCTGGGCGCGCCGCAGAATATCGTGCGTCATCCGGATATGCCGGCCGAGGCGTTCGCCGACTTCTGGCACACCCTGAAAAGCGGCAAGGCATGGACCGGGATGGTTAAAAACCGGTGCAAAAACGGTGACCATTATTGGGTTGAAGCCAATGCCGCGCCCATCATCGAGAACCGTCAAGTGGTCGGATACAGTTCAATCCGGATGAAACCCAGCCGGGCACAAATCCAGGCTGCGGAAAGCGCTTATCGAGCGATCAAAGCGGGCGACACAAGCTTCAAGATCCGGGATGGTCAGGCAGTGCGGCAGACCTGGTTACAGCGTACCGGCTTGATGAGGGCCTATTCCATCAAGACCCTGCTGGTGCTGGCAGTGAGTGCCATGGCTGCGCTGTTTGGGGTGATTGGCGTTTTGGCCTGGCTTGCTACAAGCAGCGAGGGAACGTTTTACTTGAACACTCTGATGGTGATTGCTGCCCTGGGCGTGCCCATGGCGGGCGCGTTTGGGGTGTTGTCATACCGTAGTGTGGTTTTGCCTTTGCAAAATGCCGGGCACGACATTGGGCGCATGAGTGCAGGTGACCTGACGGGGCGGATTGCAGCCAGTGGTGCTGCCGAGATTGCCACGTTAATGCAATCCTTACGCGTGCTGCAAAACAATACCAAGTTGCTGGTGGGGCAGATCAAGGAAAGCACTGACAGTGTGAACATGGGTGCACAGGAAATCGCCAGGGGGAATGCGGACCTGTCCCGACGCACCGAGTCGCAGGCCTCGAGCCTGGAAGAAACGGCCAGCTCGATGGAAGAATTGACCAGCACTGTGAAAGAGAATGCTGACAATTCCCACATGGCCAGCAAACTGGTGGCTTCGACCGCTGATATCGCCGTGCAGGGCGGCGAGGTGGTCGGCAAGGTGATCGAAACCATGGCTTCGATCAACAACAGCTCGCGCAAGATCGCCGACATCATCGGCGTGATTGACGGTATTGCCTTCCAGACCAACATCCTGGCCTTGAACGCTGCAGTGGAAGCCGCGCGTGCGGGCGAGCAGGGCCGTGGCTTTGCGGTGGTGGCAGCGGAAGTTCGCCATCTGGCGCAGCGCAGCGCAGGTGCGGCAAAAGAAATCAAGACCCTGATTGTTGATTCGGTGTCTCAGGTCGAGTTGGGCAGAAAACTGGTCAACGAAGCGGGTGAAGCGATTGATGATGTGGTGACGTCGGTGCAATTGGTCGTGGAGATCATGGCTGGAAGTGCGGCGGCCAGTCTGGAACAAAGCGCGGGTATCGCCCAAATCAACCAGGCGGTGAGCCAGATGGATGAAATGACCCAGCAGAATGCTGCGCTGGTGGAGCAATCCGCAGCGGCAGCCGAGAGTCTGCAGGATCAAGCCACCAAGCTTGCGCAATTGGTTGACACTTTCAAGCTGGTGCGCGAGGTGACTGGCGCCTCTCATGCACTGAAACCCGCTGTTACGCAGAGCGGTCGAGCCGGAATGCCGATTCCCCGACTGGCTGCGTGATGCTTACTCCATGCTGAGCAGTGGGAGCGAGGGCTGTTAGCCTGAACATGACATCCATTTTGAAAAATACGCCGGACAGCAGCAAGATTTTTACCTTCACGCCACGCGATTTTGCCAGGGTGCGTGCGCTGATTTACCGCCAGGCCGGCATTTCGCTGGCCGAAAGCAAGCAGGAAATGGTCTATAGCCGGTTGGCACGTCGCCTGCGGGCAAAGGGGCTGGACTCATTCGAGGTCTATCTCGATGGCCTTGAAAGCGGGCGCGACAGCGAGGAGTGGGAGGCCTTCACCAATGCGCTGACGACCAATCTGACCTCGTTTTTTCGTGAAGCGCATCATTTCCCGATTTTGGCCGAGCATGCGCTCAAGGTGAAAAAACCGCTGACGATCTGGTGTTCCGCCAGCTCAACAGGCGAGGAACCGTATTCGATCGCGATGACGATGTGCGAGGCCTTCAACACGCTGACGCCACCGATCAGTATTGTGGCGACAGATATTGATACCAATGTGCTTGAGGCCGGCGCGACCGGAGTCTATACCGCCGACCGGCTTGAGAAAATGTCGAGTGATCGGGTTCGGCGCTTTTTTCTGAAGGGGAAAGGCAGCCGCGCCGGGATGGTGCGGGTGCGGCCCGAGTTGCGTCAGCTGATTACATTCAAGACGTTGAATTTGCTGGCTGGAAACTGGCCAGTGAGTGGCCAGTTTGATGTGATTTTTTGCCGCAATGTGATGATTTATTTCGATAAACCGACACAAAGCAAAATACTTTCGCGATTTGTGCCGCTGATGAAGCCGGATGGTTTGCTGTTTGCCGGCCACTCCGAAAACTTCATGTATGTGACCGATGCGCTGAAGCTGCGTGGCAAGACGGTTTATGAACTGGATCAGCGTGCGGCGCGCGCAGGGAATGGTTCGTGAATCCGGCGATAGAAGAGCATCTGGCGACCAACCTGTATTACGACCGTATCTTTGATTGCCAGGCAGCCAAGATATTGCCGGGTGAATATTACTTCACCGTCAAGCCGATGCTGATCGTGACGGTGTTGGGTTCGTGTGTCGCAGCGTGTATTCGCGACCGGGTTTCGGGAATCGGCGGGATGAATCATTTCATGCTGCCGGATGGCGGCGAGTCAGGCAGTGCGTCTGCATCGTCGATGCGCTATGGCAGCTACGCAATGGAGGTGTTGATCAATCAAGTCCTCAAGGCCGGCGCGCGGCGCGAAAACCTGGAAGCCAAAGTGTTCGGTGGGGGCAATGTGCTGCAGGGGTTTACCAGCATCAACGTTGGCGAGCGTAACGCCCGATTCGTGCGTGACTATTTGCGGGACGTGAACATCCGCATCCTGGCCGAGGATCTGAACGACATCCACCCGCGCAAGGTGTATTTCTTTCCGGAAACCGGCAAGGTCCTGGTCAAGAAATTAATCCAGCTTAATAACTACACCCTGGTCCGGCGTGAGCATGACTATGCGAGCCGGCTCCAGGCCAACCCCATCGATGTCGAGATCGATTTGAACTGACTGTTTGCAAGGGCGAGTCCCGGAAAGTGTCTGGCATGAAAATCAAGGTTCTGATTGTGGATGACTCGGCGCTGATACGCGGCGTGATGACCGAAATCATCAATAGTCAGCCCGATATGGAAGTGGTAGGTGCGGCGCCCGATCCGCTGGTGGCGCGCGATCTCATCAAGCAAACCAATCCCGATGTGCTGACGCTGGACGTCGAAATGCCGAAGATGGACGGCCTGGATTTTCTTGAACGCCTGATGCGTTTGCGGCCGATGCCGGTGGTGATGGTGTCGTCGCTGACCGAGCGTGGCTCGGACATTACGATGCGTGCGCTGGAGCTGGGCGCGGTCGATTTCGTCACCAAACCGAAAATGTCCATCCAGAGCGGCATGCTCGAATATACCGAGCTGATTGCAGACAAGATCCGCGTTGCCGCGCGCGCAAAAATCAAGACGCGTAGTTTGCCGAATGCACACGGCAGCATTGCGCTGGCCTCGGTGCGCAACCCTTTTATCAGTAGCGAAAAGCTGATCATCATCGGTGCCTCCACCGGCGGAACCGAGGCGATCAAGGATTTTCTGGTGCAACTGCCGTCAGACTGCCCGGGCATTCTGATCACACAGCACATGCCCGAGGGCTTTACCCGTTCCTTCGCCAACAGGCTCGACAAGCTGTGCAAGATTTCGGTCATTGAATCGGAAGGCGGTGAGCGGGTACTCCCAGGGCACGCCTATCTTGCACCCGGTCACTCCCACCTCACGCTGGTACGCAGTGGTGCGAACTACATGACCAAGATCGACCAGGGCGAACCGGTCAACCGGCATCGTCCTTCAGTGGATGTTTTGTTCCGCTCGGCCGCACTCAACGCCGGCAAAAATGCGGTGGGCGTGATTCTGACCGGCATGGGCAAGGATGGCGCGGCTGGCATGCTGGAGATGAAGAATGCGGGAGCATACAATCTGGCTCAGGACGAAGCGACATGCGTCGTGTTCGGCATGCCGAAAGAGGCGATTGCCATGGGCGGTACCCATGAAGTGGCGCCTTTGCACGAACTGCCGGGACGGGTCATGAGCTTTTTCGCCTCACAAGGAAACCGCGCAATGCGGGTATAAGATCCCAGCACCTTTTTCGCTGGCATTGCGGCTTAAGTTTGACGCCTGCATGCCGTTTAACCCCCCACTTGACCAAAGCTTCATGGAGCCCTGTATGGCTGATCCGAATACCAAATTTCTAGTCGTTGACGACTTTTCCACCATGCGCCGCATCGTTCGCAATCTGCTCAAGGAGTTGGGATACGCCAACGTCGAAGAAGCAGAAGACGGCGTGGATGGTCTGGCCAAATTGAGGGCAGGCAGCTTCGACTTTGTTGTGTCGGACTGGAACATGCCCAACATGGATGGCCTGACCATGCTGCAGACCATCCGTGCCGATCCCGCCTTGTCGAAATTGCCGGTATTGATGGTGACGGCCGAGGCCAAGAAGGAAAACATCATTGCAGCGGCTCAGGCCGGTGCAAACGGTTATGTCGTCAAGCCCTTTACCGCTGCCACTCTGGACGAAAAACTCAGCAAGATTTTTGAAAAACTTGAAAAAGCTGGAGGTTGACGTGAGTATGCAATTTCCAGACGCCAGTGTGCAGAGCACACCCGCTGCAGCTGTAAAACCTGAAGTGTGCGAGCAGGGAGAAATGCTGGCGCGGGTGGGACAGATGACCCGTGGATTGCACGACAACTTGCGTGAGCTGGGCCTGGACAAGGTGCTGGAGAAAGCATCGGTGGATATGCCCGATGTGCGTGACCGTCTGAATTACGTGGCGCGCATGACCGAGCAGGCCGCGCAACGCGTATTGAACGCCACTGATACCGCCATCCCTTTGCAGGAGCGGATTGATGCAGGTGCAAGCGAGGTTCTGAAAGGCTGGAAAAACACGTTCGATGCGCCTTTTTCCGAAGCCGGCTATCGCGACATGGCAACCTCGACCATGCAGTGCCTGGTCGATATGCAACACGACAGCAATGCCACCAAGCAGCAGTTGCTGGATATCATGATGGCGCAGGATTTTCAGGATCTGACCGGTCAGGTGATCCGCAAAGTGACCGATCTGGCACACAATCTCGAAAGCCAGCTGGTGCAGTTTTTGATCGATTACGCCCCGTCTGAAGTGAAACGCGAGGCCGATAACAGCTTGCTCAACGGCCCGCAAATCAGTCCGGAAGGCAAGAGTGACGTGGTGGCCGATCAGGGTCAGGTCGACGATTTGCTGGACAGCCTGGGGTTCTGATTCCGTTCTTCTCGCTTTAACGCTCTGGGTTGGCAGACTGACTGCCCGGAGCAGACTGTTGCCCTTCCGGCGCGCTGAAGCGCCCGGCTTGGCGTGACAAGACTTCTGACGTATTTCCCTTCGCGTGCTTTAGCCCCCGGTCAGGACCGCAAGTCGGCAATCACCGTCAGGGCTGTCTTGAGTGCGTTGTAGATCAGTGTTTCGAACTGCGGGGCGAAGTAGGGCAGCATGAAGTCCAGCACGACCAGCCCCACGCCCAGGGTGATGGGGAAGCCGATTGCAAAGATGTTGAGCTGCGGCGCGGAACGCGTGAGGATGCCCAGTGCAAGGTTGGTCATCAGCAAAATGGCGATCAGCGGCAGGGCCAGTTGCAGCCCTACCGCCAGCACGGTTGAGCCGAACGCGGCAAGGGTGAAAAACCCCTTTGCCGCCAGCGGCTGGGTGCTGATTGGCAGGGTCTGAAAGCTGTCGACCAGCACGCCGATCAGCAGCAGGTGGCCATTGATCGCGAGAAACACCAGCATCGCCAGCAGGTTGAAAAAGCGCGCCAGTACCAGCGTCTGCCCGGCGCTTTGCGGGTCGAAAAAGGAGGCGAATCCGAGGCCTATCTGCAGGCCGACGATTTCCCCCGCTGCCTCGATCGCAGCGAAGGCCACGCGCATGACAAAGCCGATGGCGACGCCAATCAGGAATTGCTGGACCAGGATGTGCAGGCCGTGCCATGAGCCCAGTCCGACATCGGGCAGCGGCGGCAGGGCAGGCGAAACGATCAGGGCAATGAACACACCCAGACCGATCTTGACCTGGGCCGGCACGGAGCGGTGGCCAAACACCGGCGCCACCATGATCAGGCCGAGTATGCGGGTGAGCGGCCAGATGAAGCTGATCAGCCAGGTGTTGAGCTGGGCATCGGTGAGGCTGATCATGCGGGGATTAGGTCGGGCGCTAGCTGATGATGCCGGGCAGACCGGTCAGCACGCGCCGCATGTAGTCGGTCATCACGGTCAGCATCCAGGGGCCGGCGATGGCGAAGGTGGCGAGCACGGCAAGAACTTTGGGGATGAACGACAGGCTGGCATCGTTGATCTGGGTAGCGGCCTGAAACACGCTGATGATGAGACCGGCCACCAGGGTGACGAGCAGCACCGGGGACGCAACCAGAATGGTGGTTTCCAGTGCGGTACGGCCTATGGTCATTACGCCTTCGGGTGTCATGGCGGCTCTCCGTTCCGTTAGTAAAAGCTTTGCGCGAGCGAACCCAGCAACAGATTCCAGCCATCGACCAGCACGAACAGGATGATCTTGAAGGGCAGCGCAACGATGGCGGGCGACACCATCATCATGCCCATCGCCATCAGGATGCTGGCGACGACCATGTCGATGATGAGGAAGGGAATAAAGACCGCAAAGCCGATCTGGAATGCGGTTTTGAGTTCGCTGGTGATGTAGGCCGGGATGAGTACGCGCATGGGTACATCGGCAGCCGATTTGAGCGGTGCCGATTTGGACATTTTCACAAACAGGGCGAGGTCGGTTTCACGCGTTTGCTTAAGCATGAATGCGCGCAGCGGGGCGGCCCCTTTGTCCAGCGCTTCGCCCATCTGGATGCGGTTTTCGGACAGGGGCTGATAGGCTTCGACGTAGATTTTGTCGAAGGTGGGCCCCATCACGAACAGGGTCAAAAACAGCGATAGCCCGATCAGCACCTGATTCGGCGGTGACGACTGGGTGCCCATCGCCTGGCGCAGCAGCGACAGCACGATGATGATGCGGGTGAAGCTCGTCATCATCAGCAGGGCGGCCGGCAGAAACGACAGCGAGGTCAGCAGCAGCAGGGTTTGCAGGCTGAGCGTATAGGTCTGGCCGCCGCCCGCGCCCGGCGTGCTGGTGAAGGCCGGCAAGCCCGCGCTCTGCGCAAAGGCGAGCGTGGGCAGCGCCAGCGTGAACGCGATCAGGCTGGTGTGGAGCCACTTATTTCGCACGGCGAGCCTCGATCAGCTGTTTCAGATTGGCGGCAAAGCTGGTATTGAGGGGTGCCGTTGGCGCAGGCTGGACTTCGCCCTTGGGCAGCGTCATCAGGGCATTGACGCTGCCGGGCGTGACGCCCACCACCAGCCAGTTGTCGCCGATTTCGACCACGACCACGCGTTCACGCGTGCCCACCGAGGCGCTGCTGATGA
>MGZO01000071.1:43859-44151 GCA_001802655.1 Hydrogenophilales bacterium RIFOXYD1_FULL_62_11 | reverse complement strand
GGCCTGCAGCAGGCTGCCGGCGCTGGAAACGGCGGGTGATGCATCGGCCGCGTGTGCAACGGGCGACAGGCTCGCGGCAAGGCCAGGGCCGACAGACCATGCCAGTGCGCTCACTGGCCGACCGGTCCAGAAAGGCGGTTTCATTTGTTGAGTTTCCGGATGCGTTCGGCGGGGGTGATGATGTCGGTCAGACGCACGCCGAACTTGTCGTTCACCACCACGACCTCGCCCTGTGCGATGAGGCAGCCATTGACCAGCACATCCATCGGCTCGCCGGCCATGCCGTCGAGTT
>MGZO01000071.1:36907-43845 GCA_001802655.1 Hydrogenophilales bacterium RIFOXYD1_FULL_62_11 | reverse complement strand
TGCGCCAGTTGCAGCAGGTTCTTGATGGTGATTTTGGTGCGCCCCAGTTCCACCGTCAGCAGCACCGGGATGTCCAGAATGAAGTCGATATCGTGCGTGGCACCGGTGGGGGTGCTGCCTGCCAGATCCTTGAATACAGCCGGGCTGACTTTCGCCGGCTCTGTCTGCTCGGCCATCGCAGCGGCCCAGTCGTCGACGGCAGGTTTTTCCGGATCCGCCTGTTCCGCCATGGCGGCAGCCCAGTCATCTTCGGCTATGGGTTGGGTCAGTTCTTCAGACATTTTGGTCTCCTGTAGACGGCTCGTTCTGGCTGTTGGACAACAGCTTTTCGACACGCAAGGTGTACTGGCCGTTGAATTTTCCGTACGCGCATTCCATCACCGGCACGCTGTCCACTTTGGCTTCGATGGTTTGCGGGATTTCCAGTGGAATGACATCACCCACTTTCATGTTGACGATGTCACGCAGGCTGATCGTGGCGGTGCCCAGGTCAGCGATGATCTCGACTTCCGCCATCTGGATCTGTTGCCGCATCAGGCGAATCCAGCGTTTGTCCACTTCCAGGTTTTCGGCCTGCAGGCTGCTGGTGAGCAGATCCTTGATCGGCTCGATCATCGAGTAGGGCATGCACAGATGCATTTCCCCGCTGACCTGGCCGAGTTCGATGGCAAAGGTGACGGATACCACCACTTCGTTCGGGGTGGCGATGTTGGCGAACTGGGTATTCATTTCCGATCGCACGAATTCGAATTCGACCGGGTAAATCGGCTCCCATGATTTTGAATAAGCCTCGAAAACGATATTCAGGACGCGCTGGATGATGCGGTGCTCGGTCTGGGTGAAATCCCGTCCCTCGACGCGCGTATGGAATCGCCCGTCACCGCCGAACAGGTTGTCGACCATGAGAAACACCAGGTCGGGATTGAAAATCATCAGCGCGGTGCCGCGCAGCGGCTTGATCTGGATCAGGTTGAGGTTGGTCGGCACCACCAGGTTGCGAATGAATTCGCTGTATTTTGAAACCTTGACCGGGCCGACCGAGACTTCGATGCCGCGCCGCAGAAAGTTGTACAAACCAATACGAAGCAAGCGCGCAAAACGCTCGTTGATGATTTCGAGCGTGGGCATGCGCCCGCGCACGATGCGTTCCTGCGTGGCCAGGTTATACGGCCGCGCAACCGTGTGATCGATTGCATCTGCCGGGGCGTCATCGGTTTCACCGGTGACGCCTTTCAGCAGCGCATCGACTTCATCCTGCGAGAGAAAGTTGTCGGCCATGGGGATGGTTACTGGATCACAAACGTGGTGAAGAGCACATCCGTTACGTGTTGCGGCTTGCCTTTGGCGTCAAACGGCTGATTCACCTGCGCCTGAATATCCTTCATCAGCTTCTTCTTGCTTTCTGCGCTGGCGAGGTTTTCGGCATTCTGGCTGGAAAGCAGGGTGAGCAGGCGGCTGCGAACCCGCGGCATTTGCAGTTTGATCGCGTCTACATCAGCCTGTTCGGCCACCTGCAGGGTGATGTCGGTTTGCAGATACTGTTCGCCGTTCTGAAGGTTGACAGTGAAGGTTTCAAGCGGCAAAAAAATCGGCGGCTTGGCGGGTTCGTTGTGCGCTTCTTTGGACTCGGGGCTGCCCTGGGTGAAAAACCAGGCGGCAGCGCCTCCACCGGCAAGCAGCAATACGACGAAGCCAACCAGGATGAACAGCTTTTTCTTGGATTTCTTGACGGGTGCAGCATCCGCTTCGACAACTTCAGCAGGTTTGGCAGGTTTGGCCATGTTGAGTGTTCCTTTACACGGATAGGGGGAGGCACATGCTCGTCATTATCGAAGAAACATGCGCATTCGATGCCGCGAAAAGAGGGTGAAAAAGGAGGTAGTTCATTAAACCTGAAGGCGGCAAGCGTGCGCTGCGGGAGAACCGGCCCTGATCTTGCGGTTTGGCAGAGCAGATAGGAACGTGCCCCGAGTTCTGGCAGACGTGATCTGGCGGCCGAAACGGCTTTCTGCCCGGACCTCAGGCGAAGGTGTCGACCAGCCCGCGACCGGATTGACGGATAGGCAGGGGCATGCTCTGAAGCGTGGACTCGGCCGCGTCGTTTGCGCCGGGGTAAGCCGGCCCCATTCGCCGCGCCTCACGGCTGGCGGCTTCGTTCTGCTGCTGTTGCTGCTGCTCCGCGCCCACCGTCGCCTGCCCCAACTGGATTCCGGCTTCGTTCATCATTTCGCGGAGTTTGGGCAGGGCCGCTTCGAGCGCCTGCCGGACTTCAGGCTGGGCTGCAAAGAAACTGGCGGTGGCCTGATCGTTGGTGACGTTGAGCACGACTTGCAACGGTCCCAGGTTCGGGGGGTTGAGCGTGAGCGATGCGGTTTGCAATGCGCCTGCGGTCATCCAGACAATTTTTTCACCCAGCGCCTGGCTCCAGGCTGCGCTGCCGACCGAAGGCGCGAGCGCATTGCTCGCCGCACTGGTGGGCGCACTGGCCGTGCCGAGCGTCGCGAGCTGGGCTGCCGACATGAGGGGATTGCCGATGCTGTCGGCTCGGGCTTCATCCGGTTTGAGTGCATCGGGCGACAGCGCCGCTGCGATTTGCCCTGGCAGGACTGCCGCTGCGGCCGTGGCATGCGCCGAGGTGGGGGTCATGGCGGCCTGAAAATCCGCTTTGGTGGGCTGCCGGGCAGCCGTTTGTGCGTCGGCTGCCGCATCGGCTAACGGGTCAGCCTGGGTTGCGGGCGCGGGTGCAGACAGGGGCGCGGGCAAAACCGGAGCGCGCGCCAACAGCGCGGTGTCGGCTTCCATCGTGTTGCCGGCGGGTGCGGGTGGCGGCATCAGCAACGCCGGTGCAGCCGCCATGGCTAGCATGGCGTCGGGCAGCAACGGGATGGCTGCTGCCGCCGGCTGGCCATCTGGCTGCGGTGCGCTGTTTTCTGTCGCTGCGGTTTTCAGCGGATCGCTGGTATCCGTTTCCGTGGGCGCGGCATTCTGGGCAGCAGCCGAGTCGGTCGGAGCGGGCTCTGAACGCGATTCGGCGGCTTTCCGGGCCTCGCTTCTGGATTCGTTCTGCTTGGCTTCGCTCGATTTTTTCTGTGCGATTTCGTTCGACAATGCCTGACTGAACGAGCCGTTTTCGGTGGCCTGGCCAGGCTGTTTTTTGCCAGTCGGCTGTGCCTGCAGGGCGGCCATCGGATTCAGGTTGGCGGAAGGGGTCATGGTTGGCCTCGGTTCGGATGGATTAGCTTTGATCCCGCTTGTGCGATACGCAGCGGGCAGCATGTTCGTCATTTTGTTTCTGGTCGCGCCACACTTCGCGGCGTGCGTCTTCCTTGTTTGCCCGATCCGACAGGGTGACAAAGGACATTTTCTTTTGTTCGCATGTCTGCCAGATCACGCGTGCCTGTTCGGCGCGCTGTCGGGCATGGCTGACGACCGTTTGCTGGCCGACGATGGCATGGTCGAGCTTTTGCATGAACACCCGGTAATTGTTGAAGTGGGTGGTGCTGATGCCGTTGGACAGGCTGGTTTGGCAGCGCTGTGCATAGTCGTCCCGATACTGCTGCAACAGATCGAGTTTTTGGCTCGCCTCTTCGCAGCTGCGCACCACTTCCCCCAGGCGCTTGGCAGCTTCATCGGCATCCTTGTTGGCGAGATCGATCAGGGTGTTGAGTGCGGAGCGGGTTGCCATTCAGTTTTCCTTGTTGGTATGGGAAGTCATTGCAGCAAAGCAGAAAGGTCGTCCAGGCTTTGCTGGACGTTCGAGTGCTCGTCGATGTTCTGCTGCAGAAAGGTCTCGATTCCGGATTGCAATTTGATGGCTTCGTCCAGCAACGGATCGGTGCCCGCCACGTAGGCGCCCACGTTGATCAGATCGCGGCTGCGTTCGTAACGCGAGTAGAGCTTTTTCAGCCGGCGTGCCAGCTGTTGTTGCGCCATCGTGGTGATGCTGGGCATGACACGCGAAATAGACTGCTCGATATTGATCGCGGGGTAGTGGCCACTTTCGGCCAGCGAGCGATCGAGCACGATGTGGCCGTCGAGAATGGCGCGCGCGGCATCGGCGATCGGGTCCTGCTGGTCGTCGCCTTCGGTGAGCACGGTATAAAAGGCCGTGATCGAGCCGCCACCGGGCTTGCCGTTCCCCGCGCGTTCGACCAATGCCGGCAGTTTGGCGAACACCGATGGCGGATAACCCTTGGTGGCGGGCGGCTCGCCGATGGCCAGCGCGATCTCGCGCTGGGCCATGGCATAGCGGGTCAGCGAGTCCATGATGAGCAGGACGTTTTGACCCTGGTCGCGGAAATATTCGGCGATCGAGGTGGCGTAGGCGGCGCCCTGCAGGCGCACCAGCGGCGGGGTGTCGGCCGGCGCCGCCACCACGACCGAGCGGGCCAGGCCTTCTTCGCCGAGAATCTGCTCGATGAATTCCTTGACTTCGCGGCCGCGTTCGCCAATCAGGCCGACGACGATGACATCTGCGCTGGTGTAGCGCGCCATCATGCCAAGCAGCACGCTTTTGCCGACGCCCGAGCCGGCGAACAGCCCCATGCGCTGGCCGCGGCCGACCGTGAGCATGCTGTTGATGGCGCGCACGCCAACATCGAGGATGTCGGTGATCGGGGCGCGCGCCAGCGGGTTGGCCGCGCGGTTGTTGAGCGGCGACGTCGCTTCGGTGTGGAGGGGGCCGAGGCCGTCGAGTGGGCGGCCGCTGCTATCGAGTACCCGGCCCAGCAAGGCTGCGCCAACCGGCAGGTGACGGGTGCGGTCGCTCGGCCGCCGCCGCGGATGTTTGACCTGTCCAAGGCTGGGCAGGGTGGGGATGACTTCAACCGGGAACACACGTGCGCCGAGCATGATGCCCTCGACATCGCTTTGCGGCATCAGGAACAGGTGATCATCGGAAAAGCCGACGACTTCGGCTTCCAGGTGGGCGCCATTGGCCAGCGCGACGGTGCAGGCGCTGCCCACCGGTAATTTGAGGCCGACCGCCTCCATCACCAGGCCGGCCACGCGCGTCACCCGCCCCGATACCAGCATCGGGTCGGCGATCGCCAGCAGCTCGCGGCAATCACTCAGAAAGCTGATCCAGCGGTCGCCGTGGGCGTGGGTATTCATCAGTCGGCCAGCCAGTTCGAGTCTTTGCCCAGCGCAGCGGTGAGGCGCTGCCAGCGGGTGGACAGAGAGGAATCGATTTGTGTGTTGGGGGTTTCGGCGCGGCAGCTGCCGGGTTCCAGATCCGGGTCTTCCATGAGTTGCCAGCCCATTTTCGTCAGTTCGTTGCCCATCCGGGTTTGCACCAGCTCGACATCGCCCGGGTTCAGGTAGAGCAGGGCGGGCTGTTGCAACGAAGGCAGATAGCGCACCGCTTCCCTGACGATGGGGAGAATGAGTTCGGGGCGGATGGCGAGTGCGGATTTCACCACTGCGCGGGCCAGGTCGAGGGTCAGATCCAGCACCTGCTGCGAAATGGTTTCGTCGGCGCGGTCGAGTTCGGCGGTAAAGCTTTCGGCCAGGCAGGAGAGCCGGGCGGCTTCGACCGCCGCCAGCTCGCGTCCTTCGGCCAGCCCCGTGGCCATCCCGGCGGCATGGCCTTCGCTGTGGCCCGAGGCATAGCCTTCCTGCCGCGCCTGCTCCTGGATGGCGCTGATGTCGTCGATCGTGGGCAACCTGAGCGCAGCAGATTCGGATTGCTTCAGCCCGTGCGGCGACGACTCGAAGCTGGCCATCTCCCAGGGCAGGCAGGCTGGCTGGTCTTCCTTGCGAATGACGCAACTAGACATACGTCTCTTCTCCTTTGCCGCCGAGGTTGATCTGGCCTTCATCGGCCAGACGGCGAACGACCATCAGAATTTCCTTCTGCTGCGCTTCCACTTCGGACAAGCGAACCGGGCCTTTGGACTCGAGGTCTTCGCGCATCATTTCAGCGGCGCGTTGCGACATGTTCTTGAATATTTTCTCGCGCATCTCTTCCGACGCACCCTTCAAGGCGATGATCAGCGAATCGGACTGCACTTCGCGCAGCAGCAGCTGGATGCCCCGGTCATCGATTTCCAGCACATTCTCGAACACAAACATTTCGTCCATGATCTTTTGCGCCATCTCGGGGTCGTAGCTTTTCAGGTGTTCCATGGCGGAGGCTTCGTTGTCGCCGCCCATGAAGTTGAGAATGTCGGCGGCGGCGCGGGTGCCGCCCATCGGTTGCTTTTTCAGCACCTCGCTGCCCGACAGCAGCTTGGTCAGTACATCGTTCAGTTCACGCAGGGCGGTGGGCTGCACGCCGCTCAGGGTGGCGATGCGGAGTAATGCGTCGTTGCGCAGGCGTTCGGTGAAATGGCTCAGCACTTCGCAGGCCTGATCGCGTTCGAGGTGAACCAGAATGGTCGCAATGGTTTGTGGATGTTCGTTATGGATCAGATCGGCAACCGATTCGGCATCCATCCATTTCAGGCTTTCAATGCCGCTGGCATCGCCGCCGCCGCCGAGAATCCGGTTCAGCAGCGACGAGGCCTTGTCGTCGCCCAGCGCCTTGGTCAACACGCTGCGGATATAGTCGTCGGAATCCAGCCCCAGCGAGGAGTTGTTGTCGGCAAAGGTGTTGAAGTCATTCAGCACAACCACTACTTCTTCATGTGAGATGGCTTTCATCGTGGTCATGGCTTCGCTGAGCTTTTGAACCTCACGCGGGCTGAGGTATTTCATGACTTCGGATGCGCCTTCTTCACCCAGTGCGAGCATCAGAATGGCGCCCTTGGTGATGCCTTGATGTTCACTCATTGCTGCCTACCCAGGTTTTGACGATGTTGGCGACGACGCGCGGGTCTTCGCTGGCCAGTTTTTGCGCCCGGGCGAGGCCGTCCTGATAGCCCCGGCTGCCCTTGGGCCCTTCCCCCATTCCGGCTTCCATTTGCGGTGAAGAATGTATCGGCATGTCCATTGCCGGC
>MGZO01000071.1:33116-36891 GCA_001802655.1 Hydrogenophilales bacterium RIFOXYD1_FULL_62_11 | reverse complement strand
TCAGCATGGGTTTGAGCACGCGCAGATACAGCAGCAGCAGTGCGATTCCCATCAGGATATATTTGCCCACGTCCTTGGCGGTTTGAATCGTGCCGGGCTCTTTCCAGATGGGGGTCTCGGGCAGGGTTTCCTGTTCCGGGCTGGCAAACGCGCTATTGACCACGTTGAGGCTGTCGCCCCGCGTCTGGTTGAAGCCCATGGCTTCCTTGACCAGGTTGGTGATCTGGGTCGTTTCATCCGCTGTGAGCGGCACCATTTTTACTTTGCCATCTTTGCCGATGGTTTTCTTGAAATTGACCACGACCGCGACAGACAGGCGCTTCAGCCCACCCACACCCTGCTGCACGTACTGGATGGTCTTGTCGACTTCGTAGTTGGTGGTGGCGTCCTTTTGCGTACTGGTCGGCACGGCTGCAGGTGGCGCTGGCGGCGCCTTGGCATCTTTTGCCGGCGCTGTGATGGGCGCCGTGGCAGGGGCGGTGGGTTGATTGGTCAACGCGCCCGGCACCCCGCCAGGCATGCCTGAGCTATTCAGGGATTCGCTGGTCTGCTGGCTGCGAATCGCCATCGCGTCAGGGGTCTGATTCGGCTTGAACGATTCCACAGCCTGCTCGCTGCGCGAAAAATCGACATCGGCCGTGGCTTCGGCGCGCACATTTTCCGCGCCCACGATCGGGCTGATGATCGATACGATCCGTTTGACCACGTTCTGCTGCAATTCCTGCACATACTTGATCTGGCCGGGGTCCATGCCGGTGGTACTGGGGCCCTTGCTGGTGTCGGATAGCAGGTTGCCGTTCTGGTCGACGATGGTCACGTTCTTGAGCGGCAGTTCGGGCACGCTGCTGGCGACCAGATGGACGATGGCGCTGACCTGTTGCGGATCGAGCGCGCGGCCGGGATACAGGTTGAGCAGCACCGACGCAGTCGGCATTTTCTGCTCCGATACAAACACCGAGTCCTTGGGCATGGCCAGATGGACGCGTGCGGACTGCACGGCGGAGACGGATTCGATCGAGCGTGCCAGCTCGCCTTCCATGGCGCGCTGGAAGTTGACGCGCTCGACAAACTGCGAGGAGCCAAGTTTCTGGTTTTCCAGCAGCTCGAAGCCGACATTGCCGCCTTTTGGCAGGCCCTGGGCGGCCAGTTTCAGGCGTGCGTCGTGAACGCGATCTGCCGGTACCAGCACCGCGCCGCCGCCTTCTGAATATTTGTAGGGGACGTTCATTTTCTCCAGTTCGGCGACGATGGCACCACCATCGCGGTCGCTGAAGTTTGAAAACAGCACGCGGTAGTCAGGTTGCTGTCCCCACATCCACACTGCGACCATGACCGCCACGACCGCAGCCACGCCTATCATCAACAGCACCTTTTGCCCGTTGGGTGCGCGAGCAAAATCCATGATGTTGGTTGGAGCCGCCATTCCGCCAGCCTCTGCCATTACCGTGCGTCCTCCAGGTTGAGGTCGGAATGCGCTTGTGTGTTGTGTGCTGTGTCCACGTCGTGCTTTCTCATGAGGATGTCGCTATGAGATCGAATTATCGACAGTTCCGGGGGTTCCAATCGGCGGAATAGCACGCCGTTTTACGGCTTTATCGAGCTTATGCATTGCGCGCAGACTGTTAAGGTGAGTGCGTGGAAAACCGTCATCAAGCGGTTGTTGATGCAAGCAGGGAGGCACGATGAGCATAGGCATGATCGATACCGGCAGGATAGAAGCGATGGTGGCGCAGCTTAAAGCCACCGCTGCACGCGCGAATCCTGCAATTGAAAAACCCCAGCAAACCCAGCAGCCGACCGGTGCGGTTGATTTTCAGTCGGCGCTCAAGTCTTCACTGGATCAGGTCAACCAGACGCAGATGCAGGCGCAAAACATGAGCGAGCGGTTTGCCCTGGGCGACAACTCGGTCAGTCTGTCCGACACCATGATCGCCATGCAGAAATCGACCATTGCGATGCAGCAAACCGTGCAGGTGCGAAACAAACTGGTGGCTGCCTACCAGGAAATCATGAACATGGGCGTTTGATCCTTCATTCCCCCCAGCAAAACGGCAGCCCCTGGCTGCCGTTTTGCTGGGGCTTCGGTCAGTCTTCGGCCACTCACCGACGCTGACCACAAGCACTAGTCGTTACTTCTGAGCGCATGGCGCAAGGCTTGCGCCAGGTCTTCTGCAACAAACTTGGCGACATAACCGTCCGCCCCCACCTTTTTGACATGCGCCTCGTTGGCCGCGCCGGTGAGCGAGGAGTGAATCACCACGGGAATCGAGCTGAAACGCGGATCCTGCTTGATGTTGCGGGTGAGCGTGAAGCCGTCCATTTCGGGCATTTCCAGATCGGTCAACACCAGTGCAACCTTGTCGCCTATCGCATGGCCGTCATCTTGTGCCTTGCTGGAAAGGGCCTGCAGCTGGTCCCATGCTTCCTTGCCGGTTTTGCACATGATGTAGGGCAGGCCCATGGCGGTCAGGCCTTCTTCGATCATGGTGCGTGCGACCAGCGAATCGTCTGCTGCCAGAATCACCGAGCCGGGCTTGATCTCGACCTTGGGGCCGATGCGTTCGGGATCGATTTCCAGTTCGTTCGACGGCATCACTTGGCGCAGGATGGTTTCCACGTCGAGCACCTGCGCCAGGCGATCGCTTTTGTCGCCATCGAGGCGTGCGATGCTGGTCACCATGCCGCCGGCCGCATTACCCTCGGCCGACAACACCTGTTTCCAGTCCAGCCGCACGATGTCGTCCACCGACTCGACGGCGAAGGCCTGGGTGCTGCGGGCGTATTCGGTAATGAGCAGGATATTCAGGCCCGTGCTGGGCGTGCATCCCGCTACGCCCGCCAGGTCGATGACCGGCAAAATCTGCCCGCGCAAATCCACCACGCCCATCATGTGGGGTTGCGAGCCGGCGACCGCGGTGATCGTCGGCATCGGGATGATTTCGCGCACCTTGAATACGTTGATGCCAAACAGCTCGGTGCGATTGAGCTGGGGATCGTTGCCCAGACGGAACAGCAAAAGCTCCAGTTTGTTGGAACTGGTGAGGTTGGTTCGTTCGTCAATTTCCTGCTGGATCGTTTGCATTTGGGGCTTCCTTGAATTTTTGATGCGGGTGGAGCGGAGGAGGTTACAGACTGTCTCGCCGTGCGCGCTCGATATTCATGACAAAGCGTTGCAGATGGTTTGCCATGGCAATGGGCAAGTCGATGAATTTACAGCCGAGTCGGGTCTGGAATGCACCGTTTTGCAAACGGATTTGAGCCGAATTACGCACTTCCAGCGAAGTGGTAATCGGCCCGGTATCAGGCAGCAGCAAGCGGCAGTTGGTCAGAATCTGGCCGGTTTCAGAGCCGAGGCGACCGCCGCGCTCGACGATGGCGATGCCGCCGCAACCAATATCCACTATATGCGCTGTGATGGGCTCGCGATCCTCTTCAGACCTCGACGGCACGATGCATTTGACTGGATTGGCAATCGGCAGCGCGACCCGGAAATGCTCCCGGCGCTGCAAGCGAATCAGGGATTTGGGCAGCGCAATGCGCAATGCCGGCAGTTTCTCGTATTCGATCAGGTGGACCGCACCGGTCGAAAACGCGATGGAGACGCCATCAAGATGGGTAATGAATTCTGATGTTTTACCCGCCATGAGTTCCTGGTTGAGGGCATCGCCTCGGGCGCTGTCCAGAATTACCGTGTTATTTGATTCATTGACCGCAATCACCGAGGTGACAACGATTTGTCGCGTGCCCGGCATGTCGAGATTGACCAGCAGTCGGC
>MGZO01000071.1:29309-33098 GCA_001802655.1 Hydrogenophilales bacterium RIFOXYD1_FULL_62_11 | reverse complement strand
ACCGTGCAGCTGGCAAGCTGTTCGTCGCTTAGAGGGAAGGCTGCGGATGAAGACATTCTGGTTAAACGGGCGGATTAGGCTGAAGTTGAAGCGGTTTGTCGAGTTGTTCCAGTTGATAAAGCCAGGCCAGCAATTCGGCCACAGCGATATAGAGCTGGGGAGGGATATGGCTGTCGAGGTCGATCTGCATCAGCAAGGCCAGCAACTCGCGTGACTCATGCACATAGACCCCGGATGCGCGGGCTTTGTCGATGATGGTATCGGCCAGAATGCCGCGTCCTTTAGCGACGACGCGCGGCGCGCCATCGCCGTCACGGTAGGCGATCGCGGCGGCAGCGCGTTTGGGATCAGGCGTCGCCATCGTTTTGCACGGTGACGCTGTGCAGGGTGCAACCGGCCGTGGTGAACCGCTCGATCAAGCGGCTCTGATTCTGCTGCAGCAGCGCGCGGGCGTCTGTCTGCTCGGGCGCCAGCCGGATGCTGAATGCCTGCTGTGGATCCAGCTTGATGTCTATGGTCACTGTGCCGAGATTGGGCAACGTGAGCTTGAGCCGGGATTCCCAGGCCATTTCCGCATCGCTGGCGGTGGGCGCGGCCTGCTCTTGCGGGGTGTCGGTTTCCTGGTTCACCTGCCATTCCAGCATCTGCCCCGGCCATAACTCGCCACGCCAGACGAACTGGGGCGATTCCAGCACCTGCAACTGTTGCGTCAGCAGGGTGTGCATCGGATTGGCCGCCTTAGCGTCGGCGAGTTCCCCGGCACTGCGCGCATCGGTCTGGGCTGTCGCAGCCAGCAGGCTCGCCAGCGCAGGGGCAGCGTCGGTGCCCACTTTTTTGTTGGCGACCAAGCGGTTTTGCGGTTCCTGCATCAGACCATCCAGATTGTCGAGCCCGACGGCCCAGTTCGCCAGATGCGACTCATAAAACAGGCCGCTGCGAACCAGCGCAGTGCGCAAGGCGAGCGCCAGTTCTGCCGGGGCGGTGGTGGCCCGATCAAGCAGCGGGGTAAGGGGCGTCAGGGTGGGAGGCGCGCGCTCGGGAACGCGCTGCATGATCTCGCTCAGCATGCGGGCGGTCTGGCTGAGCTGGGGGGCGTTGGCTTGTGCGGTTTCCGGTGTGTCGAGCAAAAACACCGGCTGCGGCATGTGTCCGGCAAAGTTGAGTTTCAGAGTGTCGCCGGTCGCAACCGGGTGCGGCAGGCGCATCGCCACGGTTTGTCCCTCGATCGAAACGAGCGTGAGCCCCTTGGACTGGCCTTTTACCGTTCCGGTGACGGCCTGCCCGATGAGCAGGTGCTCGAATGCGGCGCGCGGAGCTGCCTTGTCACGCTCGACCGCGTCCAGTACCGGCTGAACGGCCAGAACTTGAGTCAGGACATGGGACGGCAGCATGAAAGCAGAAAGCAGGCTTTACGCCCGATGCGCACCGTAAGCCGCGATGCTGCGCTGGCCGACGCGTGCCATGCTCAATCGCTGCTGCAGCTCGTGCAGGCGCGGCTCGGCAAGTGCGCGAATCTTGGCGTCGTTTTGCAGGATGGCGCGGATGATCGCCACTTTGGCGCGTTGTTCTTTTTCGGTCAGCGCAACCGGCGCAGTGTGCATCAGGGTGCCAACGTGGCCCTGGCAGTGTTGTTCCAGCGTGGCCAGCCGATCCCATTCGCCTTGTTCGGCGGCGCTCAGCATGCTGCCGGTCAGATCGGAGAGGGCGTTGTAGGTGGTGAGCATTTCGTTGCTGGTCATGGGGTTGTCTCCGGGTCAGGCTGCGAGATATTGAGGGGTAGCCGCCGATGCGGTACGGCCAGAGGTGGCAATCTGTTTCCATGCTGCGTGCAGTTCGCGGAGCAGGCCAAGCACTTCTTCCAGTGGTGCGCTCTGGTTATTCATGTTGGCAAGCATCAGCCGCTTGATCATATAGTCGTAAAGCGCATGGAGCTGGGCAGCGATTTCACCGCCCTGGTGCGGATCAAGGGCCGCACACAAGCCTTCCTGAATGATGTTGCTGGCTTTGGCGATGGCAGCCGACTTCCTGGTGATGTCGCCGTCGCTCAGGTGCTTGATCGCCATGCGCACCGACAGTTCGGCGCCTTCGTACAGCATGATGATGAGCTGATGCGGGCTTGCCGCGACCACACCGGTTTCCAGGCCAACGCTGGCATAGGCATGAACAGCATTTCGGGAATTCGCGTACATGTCTTCCTCCTGGTTTAATTATCTTGGCCGCCGCCCAACTGCTGCGTCAGATAGGTGCTCGTGCTGTTCATCCGGCTCAGCAGGAGATTCAGATTGGTGTATTCCATGGTGTATTTCTTTTGCAGCGCCGTCATCCGGTTTTCCAGCCTGTCGACCGCTTCATTCTGGTCCTTGACGTATTTGCCGAGGCTTTGAGTGCGCAGGTCAATCATGCCGCCGGGCTCAAGCGCCGACTTGGCCCAGGCTTCCAGCCGGGCGGTGTAACCCGTTGAAGACGTGAACAAATTGCTTACATCGTTGAAGTTTGTCGATACCGCATTGTCAAGCTTGCTGCCATCCAGTTTCAGCGAGCCATCTCGCTGGAATGAAATGCCGACCTCGGACAGGGTGCTCAGCGTGCCGCCGGTTGCGGGCGTCATGAAAATGCCGCGCAACTGGTCCTGCATCAGGCGCAAAGTGCCGTCACCCGCCAGCGAGCCGCCGGCCGAGGTGGTGCTGCCATAGGCGGAGCGCGACTTGATCTGGCTGGCCAGCGCGTTATAGGCATCGACAAAACCGGTTGCTGCAGTTTTGATTGATGCGGTGTCGCGCTCGATGGTCAGGCTGGCAGGGGTGCTGGTGGTGTTCTTGAGCGTGAGCGTGACGCCCTGGATGGCCTCGCTGACGGTGTTGGACGCGCTGGTAATCGCGATGCCGTTTACCGTGAGGTTGGCATTCTGCGCCGCCAGGGTCTGGGTAAGATTTTGCGTGCCGGCAGGATCGTAGCCCAGCAGACTGTTGATGGAACCGTCGCCGCCGCTGGTGGTGATTTTGAAGCTGTTGTTGACGCCGGAACTGCTCGACGACAACGCGAGCCGGTAGGGGGTGCCGCTGCCGTCGTTGACGATGGTTGCGGTCACGCCCGGGGCTGCGGCGTTGATGGCATCCCGAATGCCTTCCAGCGTGTTGTTGCTGCCGTCGATGGTGAGGCTGACCGTGCCGCTGCCGTTGGAGGTAAACGCCGCGCCGCTGTAAATCCCGTTGGTCAGCGTGCCGCCACTGATGGCGCCAAGGTCGAACGTCACCGTGGTGGCCGAGCCGTCGCCAATGGCGGTGGTGCTGCTGGCCTGGCCGGCTGCAACCAGATTTTGCGACTGCGCCAGCTGGCTCACGTTCAGCGCATAGGACCCGGGTACCGCAGTGCTGCTGGCCGTGGCGGACAGCACCCCGGCATCGGATGGCGTGGAGGTCAGTTTTTGCAGGCTGGTGTTGAGGCCGGCGGACGCGGTTTGAAAGCCGGAGACCAGGCTGCTGAGGGTGCCGAAGGACGAAATCTTGGTCTCGTAGCTGGCAATCTTGGCGGTGAGCTTGTCGATAGGCTGGCGCTCGACCGCCATCAGCTGGGAGACGAGCGAAGGGACATCGAGTGCGGTTGTGCTTGAAGCCGTGATTGCCATGATATGCCTCCCGGCTTAGGCCTTCTGAGTCAGCAGCAAACCCTGCTGAAACTCTTCGATTCCGCGCGAAATGGCCAGCACGGACTCGGATGGAAACTGGCGAATCAATTCGCCAGTGCTGGTGTCCACCATTTTCACCACAGTTCGATTGGTGTTGGTGTCCA
>MGZO01000071.1:28842-29303 GCA_001802655.1 Hydrogenophilales bacterium RIFOXYD1_FULL_62_11 | reverse complement strand
ACTGCAGGCTCTGATTCGATTGTTGCATGGCCTGATTGATGGCAGCCACTGCACTTGTCAACGCTTCGGGGGAAGGCTGTTCGGGTGAGGGCTGGACCGCCGGGGCGGCGACAGCCTTGACTGGCGCAGCGCCCATGGCGCGGCCCTCAAGCTGCACAGCCTGATTTATGGGGGGAGTGTTCTGGATAATCATGGCGATATCCTTTTTGCTGAATCCCCGACCGGATACGCCGGCCAGGGAGGGCATTTCAATTTAACGATTAACGCAGCAGGGTCAGCACGGTTTGCGGGGTCTGGTTGGCCTGCGCCAGAACCGCTGTGCCTGCCTGTTGCAGGATGTTGTTTTTGGCCTGCGCTGCGGTTTCGGCGGCGTAGTCGGTATCCATGATGCGGCTGTAGGAAGCGGACAGGTTCACCGAAGCGGTTTGCAGGGTGGCTACTTCAGAAGCTTTTTGCGCCAT
>MGZO01000071.1:28093-28819 GCA_001802655.1 Hydrogenophilales bacterium RIFOXYD1_FULL_62_11 | reverse complement strand
CAGTCATGACATTGCCAAGGTCGGTTGCAACGTTCGCAGCGGTGTCGGTAGCCGCATCGATGACAGTCAGGGCAGGTGCACCACCACCCGCAGCAGTAACAAGCGCATTGATCCGGACGTTTTCAAGGGCCAGTGCTGCAGTTTCTGCCGTACCTGTGGAGTTTCCTGCGCCAGACAATACTTCTGAGATGCGTTGCAGGTTTTCGGTGATTTGCCCCAGATAACCATCTCGGGTTTGTGCCGACGAAATCGCATCGTTGGCGTTGCGAATCTGCACGTTGGCGGTGCGAATCTGGGTGTCGTAGCCGACTGCAATGGCCAGGCCGGAAGCGTCGTCCTTGGCGCTGTTGATGCGCAAACCGGAAGACAGGCGTTCCTGAGCGGTTTGCAGGCCGATAGCCGATTTGTTCAGGGCTGCGCCAGCGAACAGGGCGCCTACGTTGGTGTTGATTACTTGTGCCATGGTGTGTCTCCTTGATTGGGTCGATTGATTCGGTTTTTATTCACGAATCGTCGATTAACGCAGCAGGGTCAGCACGGTTTGCGGGGTCTGGTTGGCCTGCGCCAGAACCGCGGTGCCTGCCTGTTGCAGGATGTTGTTTTTGGCCTGGGCTGCGGTTTCGGCGGCGTAGTCGGTATCCATGATGCGGCTGTAGGAAGCGGACAGGTTTACCGAAGCGGTTTGCAGGGTGGCTACTTCAGAAGCTTTTTGCGCCATGGTGGCAC
>MGZO01000071.1:0-28078 GCA_001802655.1 Hydrogenophilales bacterium RIFOXYD1_FULL_62_11 | reverse complement strand
CCGTCATGACGGCAGTCAGGTCGGCACTGACCGAGGCAATGGTGCCGGTAAGCGTCGGTGAGCCGGCGCCAACAAGCAGATTGATCCGGGTGTTTTCAGCGAGCAGTGCGGTCGTTTCTGCCGTGCCTGCGGGGGTGCCCACCAGAACTTCGCTAATGCGTTGCAGGTTTTCTGTAACCTGGCCCAGATAGCCGTCCTTGGTTTGAGCCGACGAAATCGCATCATTGGCGTTGCGAATCTGCACGTTGGCGGTGCGAATCTGGGTGTCGTAGCCGACTGCAATAGCCAGGCCGGAAGCGTCGTCCTTGGCGCTGTTGATGCGCAGACCGGAAGACAGGCGTTCCTGGGCGGTTTGCAGGCCGATGGCCGATTTGTTGAGTGCTGCACCAGCGAACAGGGCGCCTACGTTGGTGTTGATTACTTGTGCCATGGTGTTTCTCCTTAAGTGGGTCGATTGATTCGGCTTTTATTCCCGGAAGCGGGTGAGTGCCGCCAACTTTGGTTTGCCCGCTTGGGCTACATGCACCGCCGTTGTGTGATGAATCGTCGTGGGTTGGAGAAAGTTAAGGCCGATTTGAAAAAAACTGCATCCATTTCATTTCGAGTCTTGCAGGCATGGCAACTCAGGGAATTCATGTGTCTGCAGCGGGCGCGTCGGGCGCGGTGCAGACGCGGTTTTTGCCGGTTTGCTTGGCTGTATACATGGCGGCGTCGGCGCGGGCGATGCTGGCTTCCTGCGATTCGCCTTTGGCGCGCAGGGCAACGCCGGCGCTGAAGGTGATCAATACCTGTTCGTTCTTGTCTAGGAAGAATTTCTTGGTGAGGCTGCGCTGCAACCGGGTGATGATTTTGGTGGCGCCTTCGATTGGCGTGTTGGGCAGCATCACCAGAAACTCTTCGCCGCCCATGCGCGCGATATGGTCGGTAAGCCGCAATTCTTCTTTGGCAACTGTAACCAGATGAACCAGCGCATCGTCGCCGGTTTGATGGCCGCGCGTGTCGTTCAGCGCCTTGAAGTTGTCGATGTCGATAACGGCGATGCAGAACGGAGAATTGTGGCGGTCGGCGCGCGAGGCTTCGCGGGCGAATTCGTCTTCCATGCCGCGCCGGTTGAGGCTGCCGGTGAGCGGGTCTTCGCGCACCAGCGTACTCATTTCGGTGAGCTGGGTTTCCAGCTGTGTGATGCGGGTTTCGGCCTGCACGGCGGTGTCGCGCTCGTGCACCAGCTGGTCGTGCGCGCGTCGGTTGTCGGCTTGCGCAATCCGGGTTTCGTTGATCAGGCTTTCCAGGATGCGGTTGAGCTCCAGCACGTCTTCAGTGCCCTGGATGCGTTCGACGTGGGTGGTGATTTTGGTCTGGTATTCGTCGTTGGCAGACAGCGCATCGCTGAGGCGGCTGACGAAGGTGGTCATGGTGGCCTTGAGTCGGGCGGTGGCCTCGCGCAAGCCATGCTTGACCATGCCTTGTTTGTAAATGACTTCCTTGAGGCGCTTTTCGGCCTCTTGCAGCGATTTAATCAGCATCGGGCCGGCGATGACTTCCTGCACCATGTCGAGCTGGCCACGCATCCAGGTGTCATCGTCGAGCAGCTCGCCGATGTTTTCCACCAGCAGCAGCAGGATGCGCTTGAGCGTTTCTTGCTGGTCGTGGGTATCGCTGCCTTGTAGTTCGATGCTGACCCACAGGGTTTTCAGCTTGGCAGTCGCGTCGCGCAGGGTGGCGTCGCTGTTGGCATTGCGGACGGCAACGGCGAGTTGCTGGGCCTTTTCGGCCAGCTGCGGGCTGTGCGCGAGTTGCGCGGCAACGCCGAATTCGAGGGTTTTGGCCAGCAAATCACGCAGCAGGGCGAGATTTTCCGCTGGCGGTGCCACCGCGGCGGGACGCGTTTTTTCGGTTTGCGGAATCAGCTGGCGGCTGATTTGCCCCAATTGCTTGCGGCTTAGCGCCCAGTCGCCTTTGCGGATCGACTGGTCAAGCGCGTTGGCGGAATCGGCCAGCTGGGGGTGATGCAGGGTGAGATCCATCACCAGTCCGGCCAGGGCGGTGGCCGCGCTGGGGGTGTTGGCTGGCGGGGCTGTGGGGGTACCGGTGATTTCTTCGAACAGAGTCTGGTAGTTGTCCGGCGTAGGCGCGAGCCGACGCATGGCCAGGCGGCGCAGGGTTTCGCGCGCCACCTCGGACGGGTTGTTCAGGTTGATCTTGTCGCTGGGTTCGGCCATGTTTGCGTCCTGATTCCGGTGAGACCTCTCTGGGGTATCACCTTGCTGACGCATGGTAGGCCGGCCAGGACGTAAAGGAAGGGAGGATTAAGGCAGGAAAAGGCCGGTATTTCTCGACTAACCGCATAACCCGGTTGATCGCAGCGGCTTAGCCCAGCAAATTATGCTTGAACGCGTAATGCGTGAGCTCGGCATTGTTCTTGAGCTGCATCTTTTTAAGCAGGCGGGCGCGGTACATGCTGACTGTTTTGACCGATAGCAGCAGTTTGTCGGCAATCGCCGATACCGGTAGCCCGGAGGCGATCATGTGCAGGGTCTGGAATTCGCGGTTGGACAGGGTTTCGTGCGGCAGGCCTTCGCGCTCGCCGCTGACCGTGTGGGCCAGTTCCTGAGCGACCTCGGCGCTGACGTATTTCTTGCCGGATGCCGCCAGCCGGATCGCTTCGATCAATTGTTCTGGTGAACACCGCTTGTTGAGGTAGCCCGCTGCGCCGGATTTGAGCGCGCGCACGGCATAGTGCGATTCACGCTGCATCGACAGCATCAGTATTTTGAGATCAGGCTGTTCCTTCTTCAGCAGATCGAGCGTTTCGAGGCCACTGCGGTCAGGCAAATCGATGTCCATCAGCACCAGATCCCAGTTTTCCTGCCGGGTCATCTGCTGGGCGCGCCGCGAACTGTCGGCCTCTCCTGCAACCTGAATGCCGGCAACCTTGGCCAGAATGTGCTTGATCCCCTCGCGCATGATGGCGTGGTCGTCGACGATCAGGATGCGATAGGGTTTTGCTGCAGCCACGGATATTTCCGAACGAGAAAGTGTCCGGATTATGCCGGTATTTTTGTAGTGTCGGTCGTAATGACGGGGTGGCAAACCTGATAGTGAGCCGCTTCAGCTATGGGGTCCGGTCGGATCATCAGGCCGTCAACGCTGTAATTCTGAACGGTTTACGCTTTCTTCATGACTTCAGTTGCCTGGCACTCATGCCTTGTGCCATGTCGATGTACAGCGATTCCACACGCTCCCGTGCCCATGGGGTACGCCGCAGAAACTTGAGACTCGATTGGATACTCGGGTCGTGGGTGAAGCAGCGGATCTCGATTTTCCGCCCCAACGCATCCCAGCCATAGAACGCAACCAGTTCGTTCAATAACTGTTCAAGTGTGACGCCGTGGAGTGGATTGTTGGGCTGGGTCTCTTGCATGTTGCTAAGCCTTGTCAGGCAACACTTGATATGTTGTTCAAGGCAGAACTCGGTCAGGCTTCGGCAGGATTCACTGGGTCAGCATGCGCATCCTGTCCAGCTTCTCGACTACAGCCTGATAGAGATCCACATCGGAATCGGGGTTGCGGTCTGGATGGTGGGCGCTACGAATCTTTTTCAGCGCAGTCATATCGTCGGGCAGGTCATGCACCTTGGTCACCCGATCGCCGTTCTTGACCATCTCGCGCTGAAGCTCGGCCTCTGCGCCTTCGCGTGTGTCGTGCAACCGCTTGCTGCCAAGACGCCAACCCTCCTGGGTCTTGCGCGGAGATTGGTTTTTCTCCCCATCAAACCAGATCCATTTGCCGGTATAAGGATTCAGTTCAAAACGAATGGTGGTGATGCCGTAGGTGTAAACGGGCGGCTTGAGGTCCTTGGCGAACATCTTGAATGTGCCAACAGTATCCACTGCAGCCAGATAATACGCGCCAGCCTCATGGGGGCAGAACGCGCTGCTGGGCGTTGGGTTAGGCGTTGGCTCGGGCTTGCTGTCGTTACTTAACGGATCCATTTCAGCTTTGCGGCTGGCGTGCCATGCTGCCCGGCGTTGTGCGTTGGTCACTGGTATTGCTCCATATATTGGTTGAAACCCACTGGGATCACCCCTTGCTGAAGGGATCACCCGCTGGACTCCTGGTCAGCCTCATTGGCTGACCCGTTTTTAGTCGGAAGAGACGCTTTTGCCAGGCCCGGCCTTTCGACCCGGCGCGACAGGTGGCACATAGCCCGAAATTCTGCACTGAATCCCATCAATACGTTTGTTGCCATTGAAGTGGGTGACGCTGCACTGGGATATTTCTCCGCGTGTCGTTAAGTCAGCCAGTGACTTGCGTACTTGAGTCAGTGGAATCCCGGTTGCAGATGCAATCTCCAGGTCGAGAAGCTGCCCATGTTTTTTCAAGTGGGTTAGAACTTGGTCTGCTTGCATGTCGATTCCTTTGACGAGTGGATAAGCGCGTAACCCAAGGCGGAGCCCCGAGCCAATACAGATCGCATGGAAAAGCAAAAAAGCCACCCCAAAGGATGGCCTAAATGCTTGTTTTTACTACTGTATTCTGGCTCCCCGACCTGGACTCGAACCAGGGACCTGCGGATTAACAGTCGAGTCCATACAGGGGAAAATATTAAGTAAATCAATCTGTTATCGCTACTGCCCTTACAGCCGCTACAAAACTGCTACAAGGTTTGAGACATTCTAACACCAATCAGGTGCTTATTTAGAAGTGGGGGCTTTAGCAACGCGGCAAGTTCCTTAATAGTAAAGGGGGGGGGGGTCTACGGCGATGCAGCATTGCATGACAGTTTGGGCACACAGGTCGCAAATCTTCGATAGGGTTCAATTCATATTCCGTCCCAATGTCAGCAAGCTGATTAAGATGGTTAACGTGAACAAAGCCTTCACTTACGTTCCCGTAGGTCTTCGCAAAGTTAAAGCCGCAAACTGAGCAAGTCACAGGCAACTAACCAAAGTCTGAGTGGTCAAGTTTGTGCGATTAGAACGGGGGCTTTGGCTCTGGCTGCATGAAGCAGATAGCCCTGTTCTCCGTGAAGAGTCCTTGAAAGGAATTGTAGGAAGCCCCCTTTCTCTGAAGGCCAGGCATTCTTCAGCCATTCATCAACGTAGACTTCATTTCTACCTTTTGACAATTTAGCCGCCCTGTACACGCATTCTCCGACGGCCTTTGGGTGCTTCTCCCCATCAAGTCCCACCAAAGTAACGATTGCTTTACTAAAGGACAGGCCCACGCCGAGGTCTAGAGCCGGGAGGCTGTATCTGCGAGCCAGCTCGTTATTCACGATACTCCGAACGCCTCCAATGCAGTCTTGAGAAGCCCAATAGGCCCGGTACATAGCCCGTTTTTCTTCTCCAGGCTCTACCTGGAATAGCGCCAACACGCCGTCTCCGAGATACTCCGTGACACGCCCCTTTTGATATCCGAGTGTTTGTGCCACGGCCGGGAGAAGCGCTGACGTTTCGTAAAAGACCCGTTGGAGCTGAGATACCTTTGCTTCCTTCTGACTGATGGCATGCAGGAGATGTTTGCTAGAGTCGCGAATGTCCACCACAGCCGCGACGAACGTATCCACCAGCGGCCTATCCTCGCTTACCCAGCTGTGCCCGGGGATACTGGAAGGAACCGCCTCGGCTCTCGTTAATCGTGCTTCTAAAAACTGAACTTCTCTGCCGACCTTATTCCAGATGTCTTCGGCACGGTCTAACGACCGAGAGACCAGTTGTTTGAGTTCGGTGCTTTGCGGTTCGGTAAGCATTTCACCCCCCCGCGGGGATACCCAAGTCCAGGCAGAGGAAGCCCCAGTTAATTCCGTACCCTGTCACGGGTTTAATAACCTGCGGCTGTGGTTGGTATCCGGCCGCCGCCGCGCCCAACACTGTTAAGCCCCCTCGCAGACCTCCAGAGGCCGGATGCCGAAGCGCGTTCATTAATCCTAGGGTCGTAGGGGGCGCCTCCCTTCGTGGCTGGGGGTTTAGCAGGCCAGCTAGCAACGACCCACCCGAAGTGAGAAGTGTGGGCTCTACGCGTGGAAGCGCGGCAGGCGGTGCTTCTGAATAGACGGCGCTCAGATACTTCCTGTTTTGCTTCTCCAGTTGGCCGTAGAAAGCCGTTGTAGTCCGCCCCGCATTTTCAGGAACATCTTTCTCCAACTTTGCGACAACGTGGATAGGATGACCGATAGCCGTCAGTACACTTTCTCCCCTCGGTCCAATATTGGAAACAATTAGCGGAGCGTAATGAAGTGCAATTTTGCATTGGATATTTAGCGAAGCTAGCGTCTGGTCAAGTTTCCCAATCCGCTTGACGGCCGCACGGCAAAAGCAAGATGCCGCCAGCACCTCAAGTGCAGAGACCGAATCAGGAAAATATGCAAGGACGCTGTCTCCGGCATACTCGGTTTGCCGCCGGTCCGCCCCGTAGTCGCCAACAATTCTGTCCACGGTGGACAAGAACGTGTGCGCGAGCTTCAGATACGTCGAGGAGCGCCGCCGGTAGAGCAGCTGGGTAGACCTTACCAAGTCTATCTTCAGTATGTAGAAGCTCTTTTCCGTGCCTTCGCCCCGGCACAGCCGAGAAGGAACCTTATCAACTAGGCCTTCGGCGGCTTCCGCATAATGTGTGCCCAGGTAGGTAGAGACCTGCTCTAGATAGTTTGCCACCCTGCGCCCCCCACAATTACAGTTACCGCGATGAGCATAAGCGTCAGCCCTGCCACTTTGAGGGCCCATATGAAACAGCGGTGCTTACTGTCCCGAATCAAGGAGAGCTTCATGCTTTCGTAGGTAAGCTCAGATACCCAATCAGTCTGCTTTGCTTTACTAGCCAATGCAGAAACCGTGTTTTGTGGGCATGACAGTACATTGATGATGAAATAGGCTCCTGTGGGTGTATAGGTTCCATACGAAAGCCCCCGAAATTGATCCTTTTTCGGGTGAAGCACCATTCCAAGAAGGCCAAGAGCCAACAGCCCAAAAACCCAGGATGCACCCAGAAGGCACTTGGGTAACGCTCCTGGCGGTTGCTGAAGAAGCGTGAAATTGGTTATGCCGAGGGCAACAGTCAGAAGAATTCCGAGAATCTCGGCCTTGCTGTCATACGCCCGAATCGTCCCTTGTGTGTCTTCAATAGCGTGCTGAAGACAACTTATTGTTACGTCACTACTCCCGTTACTCACATTGCGCTCCTGGCTGCTCACCGGCGCTGCCGGCACCCGTGAAAAATTCACCGAAAATTTGTTAGAGGGTATCCATCAGGCCGGCGCCTTGTTATCCCCCCCGTGCCCCCCGTCGTGCCGCGGCCCGGCGCACCCGAATGACAACCAACGCCAAGCCCACCGCAAGCAGCGGAGTAGTCTGGGCTTCAGGGATAGGCGAGACGGACATGGAGGAGACGACAGCGCCGTACCCTGAATCAGTGCGGATGGCGGAGCCGTGCACCCACGCGCCCACTACTAGGGACGTTTCCTGGCTGTCCACATCGAAGTAGCCGCCCACGGGGCTAATCCGCACGACACCATCAATCGAGGCGTCAGCAAAGGAAGAGAAGTCCAACCGCTCAATGGCGAGCGAGGCGGACAGGGGGCCGCTGGTGGGCGAAGCAAAGTAAAAGTCGGGCCCCGTTCCTGTTTGTCCCCCGAGCAAGCTCACGCCGTTGAAGACGGATAGCCGGAGGCTGGTAGCCGTGCCCGACATGCTGCCCACATTCAAAATCATTCCGTCATTTGTGTAGAGAATTGGAGCGGCAGGAAGAGAGAAACGAATCTCTAAGGCACTCCCCGCCGCCACATGCAGCGGTACCGCCCAGACAGCCGGGGCGCCCGCCAAAAGCGCCAACGCACTCACGAAAGAAAACAACCTACCCACTTCACGCCTCCCCTGAATTTCTAATTGTGCGCACAAGTGTAGCCGCCTACGCGCCCATATAGGGTTTACCTCAACCGGACGTTCTTCCGTCTATGTATATACGTCAGAATAGGGTCGATAATCTAATTACTTGACACAATGTCAGGAATGTCTTAGAATTCATCCTGACGCTTGAGACAGCGCCAGCCAGTACCACCTAACTCAACTCAGGAGACCGCAGACCATGAACACCACCGCCGCAACCCCCACCGTTACCATCTTCAACGACACCGGCAGGACCCTTGCCCAAGTCCTGTTCGGCTTCCTCAAGCAGGCGCTCAGCGCGACTCACCAGCTGGTCTACTTCCGGGGCCTGGATAATGTCCAGACCAGAGCCGCGCGGACCCGTAAGGGGCGCATTGAAGTGGAGGTCTATGAGGATGGCAGCGGCCTAGAGGTAGCAGCCTTCGGCCGGGTCATGGTCCTTGGTGTTGAGCGGAAGCACCGCGCCTGTAACGCGTAGTCCCCCGCCACCAGCGAGCGCCCCTTACGGGTGTCCTGGCCACCTCCTCAGCAGGGGACGGCCGGGGCCTCTTGAGGGGCGCGCCTGCTATTTGATGGAGCCAACGAAATGACCAGCAAGCACAAGAAGGGGCAGACAGTCGGCTATGTCCGAGTCTCCTCCTTGGACCAAAACACAGAGCGCCAGCGTGAGGGTGAGGCCGCCCTAGATAAGGTGTTCATCGACAAGGTTAGCGGCAAGGACGCCGAGAGGCCCCAGTTGCGGGCCGCTCTCGAATATCTCCGCGAGGGGGACACACTCCAGGTTCACAGCATGGACCGCCTTGCCCGCAACCTGGACGACTTGCGCCGCATCGTGCGCGAGCTGACGGGGCGTGGGGTCACTGTCCGCTTCGTTAAGGAGTCCCTGACCTTCACCGGAGACGACTCCCCGATGGCAATCCTCCTTCTCTCCATGATGGGGGCCTTTGCGGAATTCGAGCGGTCCCTAATCCGGGAGAGACAGCGGGAAGGCATCGCCATTGCAAAGCAGAAGGGAGTCTACAAGGGCCGCAAGAAGGCGCTTAGCGAGGCACAGGTTGAAGCGCTCGTCACCCAGGACAAAGCTAACGGAGGCAAGAACCGCGCTGCCTTAGCGAGGGAGGTCGGGGTTAGCCGGGAGACGCTGTATCAGTATCTGAGGGAAGCTGGGGTGGTTGCGGGCTGAGCGGGCGGAGTGCTAAGAAAACAGGAAAGGGAACTCAGCGGCACAGGCGAGCCGTATGCGTTCTAGTAGGCGCTCCGGCGCGGCGCTGCCTTCGGCGTGTGTGGCAAGCCCTAGGTAATAGTTTTGCCCCCCGTGCTTGCCGTAAATAATCCAGTCTCCCGTTAGGCCACGCCCTCGTTTCTCTCCGGGTGCGCACTCCCGCAGTGTGGCTTGGATGCCCTTGCGGAGCCTATCTTCAAACCCGCCCCAAGTCAGGCGGTGGGTGAGTACCCCAGGCCACACGTCGGGCTCCTCTCCGAATTCCGCAGCCACCTCCTGAAGCATCCTGTCTAAATTCTTGTTGCCCGTATCGTCGCTATGGAGGCCCCAGCGGAGCATGATATTGCGGAGCGCGTGTCGGGTCGTGAAGTAGTGCGCGTGCCACAGCGGGTACAGCGGGCGGTACTTGAATTGAGACCCCGCAACGACAGACGAGGCCCCACGCAGTCCCTCTAGAAAATCCAGCGTATCCAGCACCGCAAAGTAGTCTTGCCGCTCCACGTACTGCCGGGCCAACTCCAGGGCGAGGGCAAAGCTAATTCGATTGGAGTATGGGCGTCCCCGCGCGGCCTCCGCCTTGAGCTGGCTGAGCGGCTCCAAGGTCATGCTGATGGCGGGGCTGCCGTTTTCCTCTCCGGGCGGAGGCGGGCTAGTCACGCTCGGTATCCTGCCTTCCTTCCCCTGCAGCTAAGGCCATAGTTTCCTCGGCAGTATCTGGCAGGCCCAGTGCTCGTCGCGCAGCTACCGAGTCAAATGCACTTCGCATATAAGCAACCCCGCCCGGCGGGTTGTGCCTGACGTACTCAAGCACGGGGTCATTCTCAAATGTTAGGTTGTCGAAGAGAGCATACGTATTGACCAGCTTCCTAAACTTTCCCCCCCGCTCAGTGAGCCCGTTATAGAACAAATAAACCTGCTCAATCCACGATAACTGCCCCCGGACGATACCGACATACAGCCATTTCTGTGCCGGAGTTAGCTTGCTTTCATGTTGTGAGTGTATCCACAGAATGAGGCGGTAGAGGTTCCGAAAGAGGCTATCAAGCTGATATTCATGCTTGAGATATACCGCCTCCCACTTCCTCAAAATGGCTGGCGTAATGCTTTCGTTCAGCATCTCAAGCGCTGCCTTGGTTTTCTCGTTTTCAGTGTGATGCCGGAGTGAGGCAATCCATTCGCTGTATGCTGTACTTCTTTCGTGCTCGGCAAACTGTTCGCGCACCCAGTTGAATGCTAGGGCAGAAGAATTGCCCGGACCCCACCACCCATACAGGGCCGCGCGCCCATGCAGCTCGCCCACTATAGGGCCCGCCCCGGCGATTGACTGAAGCAGCTCGTGATAATTGTTCAGCCAGGCGAAAAACGTTTGCTCGAAACTCTGGTGCTCAATGGCTTTGTTCTGACCCCGCAGTGCCTTGGAAGAGTTTTCCAATTCCCGAGTAGAAAGTCGGAGTTCTTTGCTCTGTACGATAAGTGTGATGAGGAGCGCGAGTACCGACACGAAGCCGAAGAGGGGGTTCAGCGTCCCACCGAAGTAATCACCGAGCTGTCCCCATTCGGCGCGGGCTTGTGCCTCTTCCGCGTCCCGTTCAACTAGCCCCGGCGGCTTGGTGGGGACGACCTGCTGGCGGGTTTGCTCGCGGGCTGCCTTGGGGCGAACACCATCCGGGAATGCCTCGTGGTAAACACTGTAGACATACCATCCAGCACCTCCGCCACCCACCAGGAACAGCATTAGCAGTCCCGCAAGGAACACGGTAAGCCCGTCGAGCGCTGTTCGTTTCTTATTCGGCATTTGAGAGCTCGTCGGCAGCGAAGCGCATCTGTTGTTTCTCCCCTTGGTGTGCTGCCCATCTTTAGTGGGCTGTTTTGATTATGCCACTGGAAATGCGGCAGGACCGGCGGTGGCGCTAGGCGGAATATCGGGGGGAGACTTCAACTCCAACAACATCCGCGTGGTCACTATCGAGGACCAGCCGTGGTTCCTCGTGAACGACATCATGGACACCCTCGGCTTCGCCAAGAACCCAACCAACGGGAGCTACGCCAATCACCTGACACGTTTGGGGCCTGACGCCGTGCGAACCCACATGCTCCCTACCAAGATTACTGGCAGGGGAGATGGCCCCTCTAGGAAACAATTCATCGTCTCCGAGAGTGGGCTGTACCTCCTCATCATGCGCAGTAGCAGGCCCCAGGCACGCGCCTTCCAAGACTGGGTGACACGTGAAGTCCTCCCGAGCATCCGCAAGACAGGTGCCTACGTGGAAGGCCAGCCGAGCCGTGTTCGGGCTCTAGACGCGGCTCCGCCAGGAAGGCCGCTGTGGCACGTTCGCGGGCCCGGAAAAGCTAGGGTGAGCCAGCACTTCAGGACCACGCCAAGGCCTCTTAAAAGCCGCCACGACGGGAGACGCCGAACGCCTTATGGGGCTTGGCTTTCAGCGTTATTGGGGGGGTAAACCCTGGCTATCGCAAAGGAAAACCGCCCCGTCGCGGTCCCTTCCGGAGCCCTGTGCGCACCCTCGCGCTCCCTAACCCATGAAAGGAAATTCCATGTTCGACAGCAACGAAACCACTTACACCGGGCAAGAAGTCAAGGAAGCATTTTCCAGCCCACCCGAGCGCGCCGCCGCCGCTACTCCCGCCCTTCACTAATCCCAGGCCCACGCCATGACCACCACATTACTGACCACTATCCAAGCCGCTCAATACTTGAGCTTAACCGCACGGACCCTGAAGGTTTGGCGGCGTCTCAAGAAGGGACCGCCGTTTGTGTCCCTTGGCCATCGCTCAGTGCGCTACGACCCCGAGGCTCTACGCACATGGGCGCAACAGAAGGTAAACAGCCCCGAGACTGCCACACAGGGAGAACAAGCATGAAAACGAAGCACGCTAACGAGATACCGGAAGCGGCCCAATATCAACACAGCCCCGCCCTGGCCCAAGTAGGGGAAGCGCTGGCAGTTCTGACCGAGAGTACTGGGAATCCGAAGCTACACATTCAGCAAGCCCTCATATTCCTGCATGTGGCCGCCCACGACGAAGTCCTACAGGCGGGCTTGGACACGATAGCTGGCATCGCTCAATCGTCAGTGTCGCGCAACGTCGCGCTCCTCGGGAAAGGCCTGAGTCCTGATAAACCAGGATATGGTCTCCTCGAATCGGGCGAGGTACCGCATTACCGACGCAGCAAGGCCGTGCGGCTGACCGAAAAGGGCAAGGCTCTGGCGTGGGATATGCAGCAGGCCCTGCGCGCGCAGCAGTAAACGAGAACCCATCAAACGGGCCCCGGCGGCCTTAAAAGCTACACCGTGAGGTTCTGGTCGTCTCGGGCACTCCGAGGCTCTCAGCGCCAGCCAGAACCATTCTTTAAGCCCTATTCGTCTCCCTTTCGCCGCCAGGAGGAGGGGCGTCGAGTTATTGCCTTCGCACGTAAATGACTGTGGACACCAACGACCAACAAGATACTAGAGACCGCCCGTTCAACCCCTTCCGCATAGCCCATAGCGAGACGGCAAAGACGGTAGTGGCTGATGTCCTGAACCAACTCCAAAACTATGAGGGCCGCTTCAAGCTTCGACAAAGGGCTCGCCGCCCGACCGATCAGAAGACATTCGAGCGCATAGTCGAGACCGCTGTATGTGACCTCGTTCACCGGGAGCTGACGCATCCGGGAGGATGGGCCGCCATCCCGTTATCGAAACAAGTACTGTCCAGCAAGGACCGCTACCGCTCACCTGTATTGAGCAAAGCGCTTCCCGAAGTAATTAAGCGTATGTCGAGCCCTGAAATGAGCTTCGTAGAATTCGAGAAGGGACACCACAGCCGCCAATCCAACTCTGACAAGCCCAGCAGACAATCTGTAATCCGTGCCGGTAAACGTCTCCGTGCTCGCATCCAGGACAGCAAGCTCTGTCTATCCGACCTCGGACTGGACAAATATGAGGAGACCATCATCTTGAGGAAGAAAGATGAGTTATCCAAGAAGAGCCTCTCTCTCCGATATCAGGATGATGCGCACACATGCATGCACCGAGAGCAGGTACTGCGCATCAATGACTGGCTGGAGCAGGCCGACATCGGGTTCGACCATGCCGACAACACGGGACGCCCGGTAGATGTCAACAGCCGCCGCCTTGTGCGTATCTTCAACAACGGGAGCTTCCAGCAAGGCGGGCGGCTGTACGGGGGATTCTGGATACCACTTTCCCAACAGCAGCGCCTGGATGGCATCGTTATTAACGGTTGCTCGGCAGTGAGTCTGGACTTCGGCCAGATGGCAGCGCGGACCCTCTACGGGATGGCTGGTGTGACGCCAAGCTTTGATGATGCATACAAAGTGCCCGGCCTGGAGAAGCACAGGAACACCGTGAAGACGGTATTCAACTCCATGCTCCACGCAAGCACGCGACATACAAGGCTCCCCATAGGTTCACGAGGTCAGCTACCGCGCGGAGTCGGGGCCGATGAAGTTATCAACGCGATCACAGCGTTCCATTCCCCTATCAAGGACTACTTCTATTCTGGACGTGGGATGGAAGTCATGTTCAAGGAGAGCCAAATTCTGGTGGAAGTTCTCCTCAGGTTGATTGATGAGGGCGTCGTCGCTCTGCCCATCCATGACGCAATCATCGTCAGTGAGGAAGACGCCAACATAGCCAGGAGAACCATGCTTGATGTCTTCTATGAACACACTGGAGTGGCAGGACAAGTGGAAGTGGAACACAGGGATTAGTCCTGTGTGAGAGGTAAGTCTTCTACCCACTCCAATAACTCTATAGGGCTCTTCAATCCTCTATATGGGGGGCCCGTAAGCAGCGAAAGGTTATCCCATGAGACACCGAAAGTTAGATGTAATCCAGCGTGCACAGACCCCCGACCCTATGTACTCGCAGTGCCGCATCGTGGGCTGCTCTCGACCGACCACCGCAGGCACCCGCAGCGGCCTCAATCGTCTGTACTGTCGGCGTCATGAGGACCACTTCGAGCGCCACGGCAGCCACACCAAGGCAAGTTACCGGGCCGAGGTGCTGACCCCGTACCGGAAAACAGCTCAGGCCTGGCTGGAGATGAATACCGATAATCCGGTCGTACAACACGCCAGCGCATCCATAGAGGCCCTCTACCGCAACGCAGGCCCCCGAGTCGAGGCATTCCGTCTGGCTGGTCTCGCGCCCGAGCAGAAAGCATGTGCTGCATGGGCAAGGCTCAGGGAATCGCGAGTGTCTCCGCTCAAGCCGATTGCAGCCTGGCTTGCGGTCGAGCTAGCCATCAAGGCAGACACGCAGCCCGACACTAAGTCCGAGTTCAAGCTCGTCCAGGCCGCCAAGCTCGTGCATCGCATGTCGAGCGGGTCACACAAGCGGTGGGAACGTGTCCGCCCAAGTGGCCAAGTGTTGGTCGAAGAGCTTCACAAGTACCCGCACAGCCGGGGCCAGGTGCTGAGGCATGTGGGGAAACAGCTCGGTGACGCAGCTGATATGGTGTCGGCCTATCACCTAGCCGAGATTCTGGATACCCTCACCGCGGCCTAAGACGCGAGCGTCTTATGTCGATGTCGCCGTCTCCTCGACTCCCGTCTCCCACATTTCCCAGAGAGCATCTTCGATGGATTGGACGTAGGGGCGCAAAGCGTCTATTCCGAGGTGGACATAGTGACGCCCAGTAACATCTCTTTCGCTGTGGTTGACCAGACGCTTTACGGCTCTGTCGGGGATGTTCAGGCGCACTGCCAGGGAGACTAACCCCCTACGTAAGTCGTGCGAACTCCAGGGGACCGGACATGCTGTTATCACCCTAGATACAGCTTTCCTTACGTTCCTCTGATTGATGTGGAACACCACTGATGTGTCATCACTGCCGAGGCTTTGGCGACCCTCCAGGAGGGCTGCAATGCGCCTTCCTAGCGGCAAACTGTGAGGCTTCCCGTTCTTGGTGTCCTTGACGGTCAGCGACTTACTAGCAAGGTTTATATCTGCCCACGTCAGGCTGAGTGCCTCACCAAGCCGAAGACCTGTACACGCGAGGAATACGAATAGGTCTCCTGCTACGGGACCTGTGTTGGACTTGATAGCCAGATACCAGGGCCGCTGTTTGTCATCAGGGATGAGGCGGCTTCGTGGCGTGATGTTGTGCGCCCCCTCAAGGGCCAGCACCTTGGCAGTAGGAATGGGGAGGGTGTCATCGTGGGCAGCATTATGGAAGCGAACCACAGCCCGGATAATGCGTAAGGAATAGTTAGCCTGGGCGTGGGACTGGATGGTTCGGAAGCGGTCCAATACACGGTTCCCGTCAAGCGCCGAAAGAGGCCGCTCCAGGTAGTCCCCCCAGTAACGGCCAAGGCATTGCTGGTAATCACTGGCGGTCCGGTCCTTGAGCCGCTTCACCCCGACATATTCTTCAATGGCTGCCCGTAGTGTTGGTCCGGTCCATTCTGGGGAGGCGGGAGGAGGGGGGGCAGCGGGAGACTGGTCCTGGCGGTGTGAGAGGAACAGACCCTCCCGCTTATCCCGCTTTACATACTTTCCCAGGGCAAGCTCACGCAAGAACTCTAAGGCGGCAATACGGGCCTCTTGAACAGTCAGGATAGGCCACTGGCCAAGAGTCTTGTAGTGGCCACGTGAGCGCACCACAAATCGCTTATGACGGCTTGAGACTTCAACCAGGAAGCCAGGGAGGCGAGTGTCTAGAACGCGAACCCGCTCCTTACCGGGAGGGGCTGCTTTAAGTGTTTCTAGTAGGGCGTCTGATAGAGTTTTCTTCTGGGCCATATCGCTACAAAACTGCTACACGAACGCAGCGTTTGTAGGGCGGTATGGGCACAATTTAGGCACACCAAAATGAAAAATGGGTTGCCACCTAAGCGACAACCCATTGATTTACTACTGTATTCTGGCTCCCCGACCTGGACTCGAACCAGGGACCTGCGGATTAACAGTCCGTCGCTCTACCAACTGAGCTATCAGGGAATTGAGAGCGCGCATTTTAAGGATGACGGCGTGGTTGGTCAAGCCTAATTGCCGGAGCAAGCCTAAAAACTTGTGAATCGCCCGGGGTGGCTGGAGGTACTTTCAAGAAGCGGTGGATTTATTCCGTTAGGGGTTGGGAGCCGGGCGGGCGGATGGGCTGTGGAATGCGCTGGAAGGCTTCGCTTGGGATGAGTTCACATGCTTTTTGCGTGTTTGTGAACACGCGGTTCAAGAAAAATGGAGTATCTGCATGACGGATCGTAACTACCGACTGCTTTTTGGTTTGGCTATTTTGCTTACGCTGTATTTTGACCTGACCTATGTCCTGTATGGATTGATCGGCTTGATTTTTCTTGAAGGGGTGACCAATTGGCGGATTCCCCTGTTGGTGAACCGATTCATGCAGAAACCGGGGGAAAATGCGCTTCCGGTAGAATCCTTTGATTTCAAATGGCCTTTTCACGTTGAGCGCACCTGGCGTCTGGTGGTCGGGTTCATGTTGTTCCTCACCGCTGTGATGTTCAATGAGGTTGCCTGGTTTTTGCCCTGGTTTATGGGATTTGCCATTTTTGGTGCAGGGGTCAGTGGTGTGTGTCCCATGTTGCTTGGCTTGCGCTCCGCTGGATGTCGGAGTTGAGTCAGCAGCTCACGTCTCCGCCCCCTGTGAGTGGAGAGCGGGTGTCCGTGAATGGCGGATTGCCGACGCGCATCACCGGTATTGTCTTTTGGGGCATGGTGTTGGCCGGTTTTCTCATCGCACTGGTGACGATTCAGGCCTGGGAAGCGGATTTGGAGAAAGCGCAATCGGCGTATATGGCCGAGGCGGCACTCACGCTGCAAACGCGGCTCGATGCGCGCCCTGATCTGCGCCCTGGCGGGACTACAAAGCCGCCTGTGGTGATGGACGAGATGCGTAGCCGATATGGTTTTAGCGCACTGGAACTGAGCGGCCCGGCTGGCGTGTGGCGGGTCGGTACGCCGGGTCAGGCGCAGGCGATGCATACTCAGGCCGTGGTGATGCATGGCGCAGATGGCGCGCGTGAAAGTTTGCGATTGCTTGCGTATGTGCCGCCGCATTTCGCCTTTCTGAATGAGCAGCGCAAGCATGTGCTGCTGTTCGCGGGTCTGGTCGCAATGGTATTTGGGTTGATTCTGCAGGCAATTTTGCATCGCATGTTGTCACGCCCCTTTATGCGCATGGTCGACACCGCGCAAGACTTTGCCGCAGGTGACAAGTCCGCGCGCTTTGGTGAGCAAAGTGCAGATGAGTTTGGATTTCTGGCGGGCTTTATCAATCAGGCACTGGATGAGGCGAATCGCTCCGAGACCGCACTGTCCCAGGAAAAATCTCGCATCGAGGTGATGCTGTATTCGATTACCGATGCGGTGATCGCTACGGATGAGAATGGCCGCGTGCAGTTCATGAATCCGGTTGCCCAGGATCTGGTGGCCTGTTCGATCGAGGCCGCCTGTGACAGGCCGTTGCATGAGCTGGTGAAATTCATTGACGAGCTGACGCGACTATCGATTGCCGACCCGGTGCAGAGCTGTCTGCAGAGTGGACAAATAGCGGTGTTGCATACCGGCAGTGAATTGTTTGTGAATCACCTGGGCGCCGAGATTCCCGTTTCGGGTACAGCTGCGCCGATGCGTAACGTTGAGGGTAAGGTCATCGGGTGCGTGGTGGCGTTGCAGGATGTGCGTCATGCGCGTGAGTTGACGCTTCGCCTGACCCACCAGGCCAGCCGGGATAGTTTGACCGGGCTGTTCAACCGCCATAGCTTCGAAAGTCAGGTGCGGCGTTTGATTGACGAGGTGGACGGGGGCTATGCCAACCATGCCATGTTCTACCTCGACCTTGATCAGTTCAAAATCGTGAACGACACCTGCGGCCACGTTGCGGGCGATGAACTGTTGCGTCAGCTGGGCGTTATTTTGCATGAAGCTCTGCGGAGCGACGACCTCCTCGCCCGCCTGGGGGGGGATGAGTTTGGCGTGCTGCTCAGACGCTGTTCGCTTGATCAGGCCGTCAAAATTGCAGAAAAACTGCGGCTCAGCGTGGAGGAATTCCGTTTCATCTGGGGCGACAAGGTGTTTCAGATTGGCGTCAGCATCGGGGTGGTGCCGGTCGAGCCGGGCGTGGCTGATCTCGCCGCCTTGCTCAGCGCAGCCGATCTGGCGTGTTATGCCGCCAAGGAAGCCGGGCGCAACCGGGTTCATGTGTATGAAGCCTCAGACGATGCACTGGCGCACCAGTATGGTGAAATGCATTGGGCGACCGATCTTGTGCGTGCGCTGGACGAGGATCGCTTCGAGATTTTTGTGCAGCCCATTGTGGCTCTGGCGGCGGGCGATTCGCATCGCCATTGGGAGGTTTTGTTGCGTTTGCGCGCAGCAGATGGAGGCTATATCGGTCCCGGTGCATTCATGTCGGCGGCTGAGCGTTACGGCTTGATGCCGCGTATCGACCGCTGGGTCATCGAACGTACTTTCAAGACGTTTTCCGAGATGGCAGCGCGGAGCGCGACAGACTGCTGCCAGGATGTGGTCGCGATCAATCTTTCGGGCGCTTCCCTGAACGACAGCAGTCTGATCGAGTTTGTGCGTGATATTCAGGCCAGTACTGGCATGCCGTGGGAACGGGTCTGCTTCGAAATCACCGAGACCGTGGCGATCCGCAACCTGCACATGGCGATCAGCCTGGTGAATGAACTGCGCAATATGGGGTGCAAGTTTGCGCTGGATGATTTCGGCAGCGGCCTGAGTTCCTTTGCCTATCTCAAGAGTCTGCCGGTTGATTATCTGAAGATTGATGGCAGTTTCATCATGGATATCGTCAGCGACCCGGTCGACCGGGCGATGGTCGAGGCGATCCGCGAAGTGAGCCACATCATGGGGGTGAAGACGGTGGCCGAGTGGGTGGAAAACGAGGAAACAGCCGACGTCCTGCGCGCGATAGGAATCGACTATGCGCAGGGTTATTTTTTTGGGCGTCCCGGTGCGGTTGGGAACTGGTCGGAAAAGTGTGAAGCGCTGAACCGGGCGCCTGCGTTGGCATTGGCCCAGGTTCAATAATTGCCCGGGCTATGCGCTCGGTGCTATTGCGTCGCGAGACGCCATGTCTGCAGCACGTCGTAATGCGCGCCATCCGCCTGCGGATTTGACGCCACCAGCACAAACCCATTGACCGCCCAGTTGACCGGCAGGCATTCAAGCGCCGTGCCGCCCTGCGCCTTGCGCAGCAGGGTGATATGGGGGGTGTGCGGGCGGGCGTCGAACGGGATGTCCAGCGTGCGCAATTGATCGCGCAGGGCCTGAACCAGACTTTCAAGCACTGGCGAGGGCTGGCTCAAGCCCAGCCAGCCAATCCGGTTGTGCGGCCAGTGGCCGGCTTGATCGAGGCTGAGTTCAAACGCGCCGATGGGAATGTCCTGGATGCCTTGCAGCAAGGCGTCGATCTGTGCGGCAGGAAGGTCGCCAAGGAAGACCAGGGTGAGGTGTAGCGTGTCGGCGCGCATGCGGCGGCCACCCCAATGTTGGTGCAGCCACTTGCCGGTCCGGTTAAGCGCGTTGCGCGTGGTGTCGTCCGGCCACAGGGCAAAGAATAGTCGTCGCGTGGTGGGATTGGCCGGACCCGATTCGATCAGGCCAGTTTCAGTCGGGCCAGTTTCAGCCGGCCCGGATTCAGTCACGCTCGATGAGGCACACCGCTTCGGCGGCGATGCCTTCGCCACGCCCGGTGAAACCGAGCTTTTCGGTGGTGGTCGCCTTGATGTTGACGCGGTCGATGGCAACGCCGAGATCGTCAGCGATGTGAGCCGTCATCCGTGCAATGTGCGGCGACATTTTCGGCGCTTGGGCAATGATGGTGGCGTCGACGTTGCCGACACGCCAGCGGCGTTGCTGCAATTGCCCGGCGACGCGGCGCAGCAGGATGCGGCTGTCGATGCCGGAAAACGCCGCGTCGGTGTCGGGGAAATGGCGGCCAATGTCGCCCAGCCCGGCCGCGCCCAAGAGTGCGTCGCAGATCGCGTGCAGCAGCACGTCGGCATCGGAATGTCCGGCCAGCCCAAGTTCATGGGGAATATCGACACCGCCGATGATGAGCTTGCGGTTGGCGGTGAACGCATGCACGTCGAAACCGTGGCCGATGCGGAGGTCAGGCATTGAGTTGCCCCAGTATCAGGCTGGCCAGTTCCCGGTCTTGCGGATAGGTCACTTTGAAGTTGCGGCTGTCGGATTCGACCAGACGCGGCTGCAGGCCGAGTCGTTCGATGGCCGAGGCCTCATCGGTGATGTCGCTGCCCGCGGCCTGCAACGCCTCGACGAGCTTGCCATGGCGAAACATCTGCGGCGTTTGCGCCTGCCACAGACCTGCGCGCGGCACGGTGGCTTCGGCACGCGCGCCGGATGTCGTGTCGGCAGCGGCCCGCTTCAGGGTGTCGGCTACCGGCACCGCCAGCAGGCCGCCGACCGGGTCGTCTGCCACTTCGTTGATCAACTTGCCAAGAACCTCGTCCGACAGGCAGGGACGGGCGGCATCGTGCACCAGTACCCAGTCGTCCGCAGTGCACACGCTGGCGATCGCCTGCAGTCCGTTCAGCACGGTCTCGGCGCGGGTGGCGCCGCCGCAGCGCAGCACCTGCAAACGCTCTTCCCAGCCACGCCATTCGTAGTTGTCCCACCACACGTCGTCGGGCGACAGCACCACGAACAGCTTGGCAATGCGGGGCTCGCGCGCCAGTACCATCATGGCGTGCGCGATCATGGGGACCGAGTTGAGCGCCATATATTGCTTGGGTACTGTCTTTTGCTTGGGGTTGGCATCGCTCATGCGGGAGCCGGTTCCGGCTGCGGGAATCAGGGCGTAAAACTTCATGCGTCGCCTCCTGGCGCCAATACTTCACGGTTACCGTTCGATTGCATGGACGAAACCAGGCCGGCGCGCTCCATGTCTTCGATCATGCGGGCGGCTCGGTTATAGCCAATGCGCAACTGCCGCTGCACCGACGAAATCGAGGCGCGGCGGGTCTTCAGGACATAGGCCACGGCCTGATCGTAGAGCGGGTCGGCCTCTGCCGCTTCACCGAATTCGCTGCCGCCGTCACCGCCTTCTTCGGGGGATTCGAGCATGCCTTCGATGTAATCCGGCTCGCCCAGGGCTTTCAGATAATCGACTACGCGGTGCACTTCGCTGTCCGACACGAAGGCGCCGTGTACCCGTTGAGGCAGCCCGGTGCCGGGCGGCAGGTAAAGCATGTCGCCTTGACCGAGCAGGGCTTCAGCGCCCATCTGATCGAGAATCGTGCGCGAGTCTATTTTGGAGGACACCTGGAAGGCGATGCGGGTCGGGATGTTGGCCTTGATCAGGCCGGTGATGACGTCGACCGACGGCCGCTGCGTCGCCAGGATCAGGTGAATGCCGGCCGCGCGGGCCTTCTGTGCCAGCCGTGCGATCAGTTCTTCAACCTTTTTGCCCACCACCATCATCAGGTCGGCGAGCTCGTCGATCATCACCACGATCATTGGCATGGTTTCCAGCGGCTCGGGATTGTCGGGTGTCAAGCTGAACGGATGCGTCAGCGGCGTGCCGGCCTTTTTAGCGTCGCGGACTTTCTGGTTGTAGCTGGCAAGGTTGCGCACGCCCACGGCGGACAGCAGTTTGTAGCGCCGTTCCATCTCGCCGACGCACCAGTTGAGCGCGCTGGCAGCCTGCTTCATGTCGGTGACGACTGGCGCCAGCAGGTGCGGGATGCCTTCGTAAATTGAGAGCTCCAGCATTTTTGGGTCGACCATGATCATGCGCACTGCGCTGGGGTCGGATTTGTAGACCAGCGACAGAATCATCGCGTTGACGCCGACCGACTTGCCCGAACCGGTGGTGCCCGCCACCAGCAGATGCGGCATCTTGCCGAGGTCGGCGACCACTGGGTTGCCAGCGATGTCCTTGCCCAGCGTGATGGTCAACGGGCTGGTGCTGTCGTGATAGGCCGTGGACCCGAGGATTTCGGACAGCCGCACGATTTGCCGTTTGACGTTGGGAATCTCCAGCCCCATCGTGTGCTTGCCGGGGATGGCTTCGACCACGCGAATGCTGATGACCGACAGGTTGCGCGCCAGATCCTTCGACAGATTGACGATCTGGCTGCCTTTGACACCGACGGCGGGCTCGATTTCATAACGGGTGATGACCGGGCCGGGCGAGGCCGACACCACTTTCACCTCGACGCCGAACTCGGCCAGCTTGCGTTCGATCATCAGCGAGGTGAATTCCAGCGACTCCGCGCTGGCGGTTTCGACCACTTCGTCGGCGGGGTCGAGCAGATGCAGCGGCGGCAGGGGGGAATCCGGCAAATCGGAAAACAGCGGCGTCTGCTGCTCGCTGACCGCGCGCGGTGATTGCGGGATTTCCTTGACGACCGGCTCGATGCGGATCGGCGGCGCTTCGACCCGTTTCTTCTTTTCGACCGAAACGATGGCTTCGCGCTTTTGCAGTGCGGCTTCGCCAACCTTGCGATCGCGTGAGGCCTGCCAGGCTTCACGCAGTTTCAGGCTGGCTTTTTCGGCCCACTCGCCGGTACGCTCGGCCATGCTGAGCCACGATACGCCAGTGAACAGGCTGAAGCCCAACGCCATCAGCAGCAGCAGGATGAGCGAGCCGCCGGTAAAGCCCAGCAGTGCACCTGCCGCGCCGCCGATGCCAAGCCCCAGCACGCCGCCGTGGGCATCTGGCAACGCCGCCGTCCAGTGCCAGGTGCGTAGCCATTCAACGCCCGTGCTGGCCAGCAGCATCAACAGGAAGCCGCCCAGCCTGAACCAGCGTTGCCGGCTTTTTTCCAGCGGCGGCTCATCCAGATTGCGGAAGGTATGGATGACATAACCTGCCGCCAGCACCACCCACCACCAGGCTGACAGGCCGAACATCTGCAGCAGCAGGTCGGATACATAGGCGCCCGTGCGTCCCCCCAGGTTGTGCAGCGCGCTGCCGTCGCCGGTGGTCGAAAAACCAGGGTCGGCCAGATTGTGGGTGAGCAGAATGGCCGCCAGCAACAGCGCGGCAAACCCCACCAGCAGCGCGCGGGCTTCGCGCAATAGACGCTGCATGCGGGGTGGTAAAGGCGTAATGGAACGGGGAGCGGGACGCGCCATGGAGACTTGAGGAACTTGAAACGGCAAAAGTGCCCCCGATTATAAACGGGGCAAGCCTGCTGGCAGGCAACCCGGACAGGCAGCATGGAAATGCTGGCGCCAAGATTGGTTAGAATAGATTGCTTTCTTCACCCCACCCGAGACCATCCCATGAGCACTGCACACCACAAACTCATCATTCTGGGCTCCGGCCCTGCGGGCTACTCCGCCGCTGTCTACGCCGCGCGCGCGAACCTTTCCCCTGTCGTCATCACCGGCATGCAGCAGGGCGGTCAGTTGATGACCACGACGGAAGTCGACAACTGGCCCGCTGACGTTGATGGTGTGCAGGGCCCCGATTTGATGGACCGCTTCCAGCGTCACGCCGAGCGTTTCAAGACCGAAATCATCTTCGACCAGATCCACACCGCCAAGCTGACCGAAAAGCCGTTCACCCTGATCGGCGATTCCGGCACCTACACCTGTGATGCGCTGATCATTGCCACCGGCGCGTCGGCGATGTATCTCGGTTTGCCGTCGGAACAGGCTTTCATGGGCAAGGGCGTGTCGGGCTGCGCCACCTGTGACGGTTTCTTCTACAAGAATCAGGATGTGGCGGTTATCGGCGGCGGCAACACGGCGGTCGAAGAAGCGCTGTATCTGGCCAACATCGCACGTCACGTCACGGTGGTGCATCGCCGCGACACCTTCAAGTCCGAGAAAATCCTGGTCGATCACCTGATGGAAAAGGTCAAGGAAGGCAAGATCACGCTCGAACTCGATCACACGCTGGACGAAGTGCTGGGCGACAAGACCGGCGTCACCGGCATGCGCATCAAGAGCACAAAGGATGACGGCGCGACCAAGGAGATCGCGCTTACTGGCGTCTTCATCGCCATTGGTCATAAGCCCAACACCGCCATCTTTGAAGGCCAGCTCACGCTTGAAGGCGGCTACATCGTCACCCAGAGCGGCAACAAGGGCAACGCCACCGCTACCAACATTGAAGGCGTGTTCGCCGCCGGTGACGTGCAGGATCACATCTATCGCCAGGCTGTGACCAGCGCCGGTACCGGTTGCATGGCCGCGCTCGACGCCGAGCGTTTCCTCGACGCACTCGGCAAGGCCTGACCGCCGCGCAGTATCAGCGGGTGTTGCGACATGAAGCGCGCCAGCAACAGCCCGCTTGCCGTCGCCTCGTTCGAGGCGCTGGCGCGTGTCCGCCGCACCCTGCGCGAGCAGGCTGACGTTGCGCCGGATCCAGCCCCGCAACCCACCCGACCCCAAGCATCCGGCCTGGCCGACGGCAAGTTGCTGTTTCGTCGCGCCGTTGCCGATGTGGTGCCGTTACCGCCCGGCAACCGCGCGAACCTGACGCAACAGCGCCCCAAGCCCATTCCTCACCAACACTTGGCCGATGAAGCACAGGTGCTGGTCGATGCGCTGGCCGATCCGTGGGACTGGGATGCTGCGGTTGCGACTGGCGAAGAGTTGTTTTTTGCGCGCCCCGGCATTCCCACCGCCGCGATGCGCAAACTGCGGCGCGGCGGCTGGGTCATCAAGGGCGAGCTCGACCTGCACGGCCACAGCGGCGACGAGGCGCGCGTTGCGCTGGCGGCTTTTCTCAACCGCTGTATGCTCGAAGACCGGCGTTGCGTGCGCGTCATCCACGGCAAGGGTCATGGCTCGAAGAATCGCCTTCCCGTGCTGAAAAACAAGGTGCGCCACTGGCTGATGCAGCGCGAGGAAGTGCTCGCGTTCTGCCAGGCACGCACCGTCGATGGCGGCGCCGGCGCGGTCGTTGTGCTGCTCAAATCTTCCACCCGTTAATTCCTGCCCAGAAAGGCGAACCATGAGCGACCCCGTCATCTCCGACTTCGAACTTCCCGCCACCAGCAACACCACGTTCAAATTGAGCGATCACCGTGGCCAGAACGTCGTGGTGTACTTTTATCCCAAGGACAACACCTCGGGCTGCACGCTTGAAGGCCAGGAATTCCGCGACCTGTACGCAGATTTCGGCAAAGCCAACACGATGGTCGTCGGCATCTCGCGCGACAGTCTCAAGTCACACGAAAGTTTCAAGGCTGAATACCAGTTCCCCTTCGAACTGCTGGCCGACACCGAAGAGAAAGCCTGCGAACTGTTCGGCGTGATGAAGCTGAAGAATATGTACGGCAAGCAGGTGCGCGGCGTCGAGCGCAGCACCTTTGTGTTTGACGTCAATGGCAAGCTGGTGAAAAGCTGGCGCGGCCTGAAAGCGCCGGGGCATGCGGCCGAAGTGCTGGCGTTTGTGCAAACGCTCTAAGGCTGCTTAATCGCTCGAGTTCGATGGGGTGTCGCTGTCCGGCAGCGGCGTCGGGGCAAGTGACTTGAGCTTCAGGTGCAGCGCGGCCTTGGCGAGCAGATGCGCGCTGACCGGCGCGGTGATGAAAAGAAACAGCGTGACCAGCACTTCGTGCAGGCTGACGCCTTCGTCGCGTACGCTGAAAAACACGGCGGACGCGATCAGCAGGCAGCCGACGCCCAGCGTGGTGGCCTTGGTCGGGCCGTGCAGGCGGGTATAGAAATCGCGCAGGCGGGCCAGGCCGAGCGATCCGATGAAGGTGAAGATCGCGCCGGTAAGAATCAGAATAGAGAGCAGGATGTCGAGCATAGGTTTAGGCACTCACTCGATGATGTCGCCGTGCAGCAGGTACTTGCACAACGCCACCGTGCCGACGAATCCCATCATGGCGATCAGCAGCGCCGCCTCGAAATAGATGGCGCTGCCGAGGTGGATGCCGAGCAGCACCAGCAGCGCGATGGTGTTCACGTACAGCGTGTCGAGCGCGAGGATGCGGTCGGGCGCGTCGGGGCCTTTAAGCAGCCGCCAGAAGCTCAGCAGGAAGGCCAGGCTGACCAGCGTGTAAGCGATCGGGATGACGATGTTCAGCATCATTCGTGGCCTTCTTCAAAAATCCGTTTCAGCGGGGCTTCGTAGCGCTGCTTGATTTCGGCGACCAGCGCGTCGGCGTCGTCGGTGTCCAGCGTGTGTACGATCAGCGTTTGCTTGTCCGCGCTTAGTCTTGCCGACACCGTGCCTGGCGTCAGCGAAATCGTGTTGGCCAGCAGGCTGATGGCGAGGTCGGTTTTGAGCGCCAGTGGCACCGTGACGAACATCGGGCGCAGGCGCGCTGGCCCCAGCAGGATCAAACGCGCGACGTGGAAACTGCCGCGGACGATGTCGATGACGAACACCACCAGGTAGCGCAGCAGGGTGAACGGATGGCGGATGCGGATCTGTTCCGGCCAGAAGCGCGAGGTGGCAAAGGGGATCAGCCAGCCGAGCAGGGCGCCCAGCACCAGGTGTCCGGCGGACAGCTGGTTGACCAGCAGCAGCCACAAAAAGGCGAGGGTGAGGCTCAGCAAGGGGTGTGGCAGCAGGCGTCTCATGGCGTCGTCCCCAACACGGCTTCGATGTAAACCCGCGGTTGCAGCAATTGTGCCGCAGTGGCTGTGGCGTAGTCAGACAGCGGGCCCGCCCAGATCACCATGCCGATGAGCAATAGCAGCAGGCCGGCCACGGGTGCCAGTGCGGCAACGGTCGGCGCGGTTGCCTCGGAGGCGTCGTGTGCTTCAGAGGGCTCCGCTCCGCTCCGTGCTGAAGCACGGATGGAGTCGGATGCGCGGTGCGTGTTGTAGAACAGCACGCTGCCGCTACGCGCGAGCGCGATCATGCCCATGAAGCCGGTTGCGAGCACCACGCCCCACACCCACGGCAGCAGCGGCGACGCCAGCGCAGCCTTCAACAGCATGAACTTGCCGAGAAAGCCCGACAGCGGAGGCAGCCCGGCGATGGCCACGGCGACGATGAAAAACAGCCCGCCCAGCACGCGCGCACCCGGCATGGCGGAGCCCGGCTCAAAGCGGTCGGCGAATCCGCCGCGCGCCCGGCTGATCGAGTCAGCCAACAGGAACAGGGCGGCCGCGGCGAAGACGGAGTGCGGCAGGTAATACAGGCCGGCGGCGATTGCATCGCGGGTGCCGAGGCCAAAGGCCAGCAGCAGCGAGCCGACCGATGCCACCACCAGGTAGGCCGTCTGCTGCCGCAGTGCGGTGCTGGCCACCACGCCGAGCATGCCGAGCGTCAGGGTGGCCAGCGCCAGAGGCGCCAGCCAGGCATCAAGCAGATTCGCGACTGCCCCGGCATCGTCACCGAACATCAGGCTATAGACGCGCAGAATGCTGTAGGCGCCGACCTTGGTCATGATGGCGAACAGGGCTGCAACCGGCGCGCTGGTGTTAGCGTAAGCGGCGGGCAGCCACAGATAAAGCGGCAACAAAGCTGCTTTAAGCGCAAACACGCTGAACAGCAGCAGGCCAGCCGTTTCGACCAGGGCGAGATTGTCGGGCGCGGTATGCGCCAGCTTGACCGCAAGGTCGGCCATGTTGAGTGTGCCGGTGACCCCGTACAGGGTGCCGATGGCGAACAGGAACAGCGTCGAACCGACCAGATTGATGACCACGAAATGCAGTCCGGCCTTGACACGCAGACGGCCGCCGCCGTGGAGTAGCAGGCCGTAGGAGGCGAGCAGCAGGATCTCGAAAAACACGAACAGGTTGAACAGGTCGCCCGTGAGGAACGCCCCGTTCAGCCCGAACAGCTGCAACTGGAACAGCACGTGAAAATGTCTTCCAGCAGTGTCGCTCCCGCGCAATGCATGCAGCAGTGCGAAACCTGCGACCAGCGCAGTGGCCATGAGCATCCATGCGGCGAGGCGGTCGGCCACCAGTACGATGCCGAACGGGGCGTTCCAATCACCCAGCTTGTAGACGAGCTGGGTGCCGTCGGCGGCACTGGCCAGCAGGGCGAGTGCCAGCGGCACCAGTGTCAC
>MGZO01000070.1 GCA_001802655.1 Hydrogenophilales bacterium RIFOXYD1_FULL_62_11 | reverse complement strand
CGATTAACTCAACACTAATTGCTTGCTTCGTCGTTTCGAGAGGTGCGCATTCTACAGAACTTCCTGAATACTGCAACACTTATTTTCGAAACATTGAGATTTGCTGAGTTACTCGGTACTGCTTTTTCGAAACCGCGTCTTGCGTTGCGCTTCAAAGAGGTGCGCATTCTACAGAGCCAAATCGCCCCGTCAACACTTTCAGCAAAACATTTTTAAATAATTGTGACACGCGCAAATCGTCGTTTGCCTACTTGGGCAATAACAGTCGCACCAGACGAAACAAGCATGCCCTTATCAACCACGCGCTCACCATCAAGACGCACCCCTCCTCCGGCTATCTGACGCATTGCATCTGATGTGCTGGCAACCAACCCCGCTTGTTTCAACAACAGCGGCACGGCCATGCCTCCCCCCGTGCTGGTGAGGCTGATTTCCGGCATGTCGTCTGGCAGCGCCCCCTTTTGAAAACGTGCCTCAAAATCTGCGAGCGCCTGTTGCGCGGCACCCGCGCCGTGGAAACGGGTGACGATTTCTTGCGCAAAGACAACCTTGATATTGCGAGGATTGGATCCATCGGCAACTTGCTGCCTCCATGAGGCGATCGTCTGCAGCGACTCAAATGACAAAAGCTCTATGTAACGCCACATCAATTCATCCGACACTGACATCAACTTGCCAAATATCTCCTGTGGCGGTTCATTGATCCCAATATAATTGCCCAGGGATTTCGACATTTTGTTTATGCCATCCAAGCCCTCCAGCAATGGCATCGTCAGAATGCTTTGCGGGGGCTGGCCATGCTGCTTTTGCAACTCGCGCCCCATTAGCAGATTGAATTTCTGATCGGTGCCCCCCAGCTCCACATCGGCTTTTAATGCCACCGAGTCATAACCCTGAATCAATGGATATAAAAACTCATGGATCGCGATAGGTTGCTGACTTGCGTAACGCTTATGAAAATCATCTCTCTCCAGCATCCGGGCAACGGTATGCGTGGCCGCCAGCCGAATCATCCCGACCGAACCCAGACTTTCCATCCATTCCGAATTGAAGCGCACTTCAGTCAACGCCGGATCAAGAATTTTGAACACCTGGTCCTGATAGGTTTGTGCATTTTCGATAACCGCCTCACGTGTTAAGGGTGGCCTCGTCGTGTTTTTCCCCGTTGGGTCACCAATCATTCCGGTGAAGTCACCTATCAGGAACACCACCTGGTGACCCAAAAGCTGGAACTGCCGCAGCTTATTGAGCAACACCGTATGACCCAGGTGAAGATCGGGTGCAGTGGGATCAAACCCTGCCTTAATCCGCAATGGGCGGTTCAATTTCAGCTTCTCGACCAACTCCGCCTCAACCAGCAGCTCGTGTGCTCCACGTTTGATTTCCTGCAAAGCGCCCTGCATCAACTTCCTCTCTGTGAAATAAAGTTTGTCCGCCCATGACCGTAAAGATTACATGCCATTTCGCCCAACGCAGCGCAAGTCGCTGTTTGGACTGACAATTCCCCCAAAACTATTCATGGTAGAATGGGGTTCGATTACGGAAGGGAACCGGTCTATGCCGCTAACCAAACTGAGAATCTTAACCTATCGCCTGACAGGGGCGGAACGTCGCTTCGGCCTGCGTACACTGGTTACTCTCTCTAGCTTGCCACTTTTTGGGGTTGTTGCCGCATTCGGCCTCACCCCTGACACCAGCACTCTCGACATCGCTCCGGAAACCATTACCGAAGCCATTACTTTGCCTGCACTGGCAACAGCCAGCAGCTCGACATTTGTACGCGAAACGGTAACCCAATCCGGTGACACGTTGTCTAGCGCCTTGTCGCGCATGAAAATCGACGATCTGGACATTCAGCACTTGCTCTCTACCGATGCAGTCAATCAACTGTCTGCCAGCATCCGCGCTGGCAAGCGCATTCAAGCGACCACGGCGCAGGATGGGCAATTACTGGCCATTCAGTTTCAGCGCAGCAACGCGCCCGACTTGGCAATCCGTCGACAAGGAGATGCGTTCGTAGCCGAAGAGGGCGACCAACTGACTGAGACCCGCGTTGTGATGCGATCAGGACATATCACGTCATCGCTGTACGGAGCGACTGACAGCGCCGGCATCCCTGACAAAATCGCTGACCAGATGGCAGAAACATTCTCTACCAACCTGGACTTCCGTAACGACTTGCGCCGTAACGATACTTTTTCGGTCATTTACACCGTGAACTATCGTAATGGCGAGCCTGTGGGTGCCGGCAAATTGCTTGCTGCAGAATTCATCAATGCAGGCAAACCGCACCGGGCGGTGCTGTTCAGCGACCCGCTTGGCCGCGAAAACTATTACACGCCCGAAGGCGAGTCCTTGAAAAAGGGCTTTTTGCGCTCGCCACTTGAGTTTTCACGGGTCACATCCAGCTTCAGCAACTCGCGCAAACACCCGGTATTCGGCTTTCACCGCGCGCATACAGGCGTGGATTTCGGTGCGCCAACAGGTACTCGAGTCAAGGCGACGGGCGACGCGACGGTTGCCTTTGCCGGACGCAAAGGCGGCTATGGCAACCTCGTGATTCTGCGTCATCAAAACGGCTACGAAACCTACTACGCGCACCTCAGCGCATTTGCATCAGGCATTCGCCCAGGCCGCTCGGTTGGTCAGGGCGAAGTCATTGCCTACGTCGGCTCGACTGGCGCATCGACCGGACCGCACCTGCACTACGAAGTACGTATTACCGGCAAGCCTTACAATCCGATGACCATCAAGCTGCCGGGGTCAACCCCGCTGGACGTGGCACAGCGTGCGCGCTTCCTGCAGCAAACGGCCAATTGGTCTGAAAAACTGGCGATGTTGCGCGGCACCAATCTTGCCGCACTCGATTGAGCATACTTTCCGGGCATGATGCCGAACACTATGTCGGCCTCATGTCCGGCACCAGCCTTGATGGGGTTGATGCGGTTCTCGCCGAAATAAACCCCACAGGCCAAACCCGGCTTATCCATTCCCACTACCTGCCTTACCCCGACAGCCTGCGTTCGCAGCTGTTGGCGTTGCATGCCCCCCAGCCTGACGAAATCCATCTTGCCGCCTGCGCGGCCAACGACTTGGCACGCCTGTACGCACAGGCAACCAATGAACTATTGCAAGCCGGCCCGGCAATCGTTCGCGCGATCGGCTGCCATGGCCAAACCCTGCGCCACCGCCCCGCTGACGGCTACACCCTGCAAATCGGCAACGCCGCCTTGGTGGCCGAACTCACCGGCCTCACGGTGATCGCGGATTTCCGCAGCCGTGATATCGCCGCGGGTGGCCAGGGTGCGCCACTGGTTCCCGCTTTTCACGTTCAAATGCGGCACCCAAACATTCATCGCGTCATTGCCAACATAGGCGGCATCGCCAATATCAGCGACTTACCTTCCAATGGAGCCGTTCGTGGCTGGGATACCGGGCCTGGCAACATGCTGCTGGATGGCTGGATCAAACGACACCATGGTAAACACTACGACAGCGACGGTGCATGGGCCGCAAGCGGAACCGTTCAAGCGAAGCTGCTGGATAGAATGTTGAGCCACGGTTTTCTGAAGCAGCCCCCTCCCAAAAGTGCGGGACGCGAGCAATTCAATATGGTTTGGCTGGACGCCCTGCTGGACGAAGTAAATCACCCATTCGCCACCGCTGATGTTCAGGCCACCCTGCTTGAGTTCACTGCCATCAGTCTGTGCAACGTCGTAAAACAGGAATGCAACGGCACACAGGAACTGTATGTCTGCGGTGGAGGTGCCCATAACGGTTTATTGATGCAGCGGATCAGCGCCAGCTTGCCCGGCATTCAGGTAATGAGCACGACCGCACTCGGCGTTGATCCGGACTGGGTGGAAGCGCTTGCCTTTGCCTGGCTCGCCCGGCAGGCCATGCACCATGCGCCGGGCAACTTGCCGTCTGTCACCGGCGCACGCGGCGAACGCATCCTGGGCGCGATTTATCCGGCTTAAGCGTTTGTTTGGTCGAAAAAAAAGGAGCAGAGGCTCCTTTTTTTCATGCGCTGCAAATGCTTATGCAGAGAATGACGATCCACAACCACAGGTAGTCGTGGCGTTCGGGTTCTTGATGACAAACTGCGCGCCTTCCAGACCTTCCGAATAATCAATTTCAGCGCCAACCAGATACTGAAAGCTCATCGAATCGACCAGCAGGGTCACGCCGTTTTTCACCATCGCGGTGTCATCTGCATTCTGTGCTTCATCGAAAGTGAAGCCGTACTGAAAGCCGGAACACCCCCCGCCAGAGACGAACACACGCAGTTTCAGATCGGGGTTGCCTTCTTCGTCGATCAGGCTTTTGACTTTGCTGGCCGCGCTATCGGTGAAGATCAGCGGGATATCCATTTCGGTTGCTGCATTCATGTTGATGCTCCTTAAATAAGTGTGGGCTAATTATCCGCATCACCCACGCTGCGTCAAGCAAAGACCCTATTTCGGCACGGGAGTTCCTGCCGCATGAAGGCCTGAGCCCGCAAGCTCAGGGCAACATCCCCACCGCATCCAACGCTGTGTCTTCGGGCAGATCAAACAAAATATTCATGTTTTGCACCGCCTGCCCCGCCGCGCCCTTGACCAGGTTGTCAATCACCGACAACACCACCACTGTGTCGCTGCCAAACGGGCGGTGCACCGCGATGCGGCACATATTTGCACCACGCACCGAGCGGGTTTCAGGATGGGAACCCGCAGGCAACACGTCAACGAAAGGTTCGTCCGCATAACGCTTTTCAAACAGGCTTTGCAAATCGATATCGGCGCTGACTTTTGCATACAGGGTGGCATGAATGCCCCGGATCAAGGGCAGCAAATGGGGCACGAACGTGAATCCCACAGGCTTGCCCGCAAACGATTCCAGGCCTTGCTTGATTTCCGGCCAGTGACGGTGTCCACCCACGGCATACGCCTTGAAGTTGTCTGCCGATTCAGCAAAAAGCGTGGCGATTTCGGCCTTGCGCCCGGCGCCTGAAACACCTGATTTGGCATCCGCCACCAGAAAGCCCGCATCAACGGCGCCTGATTCCAGCAACGGCAAAAACCCCAACTGCACCGCCGTAGGGTAGCAACCGGGATTGGCGATCAAGCGTGCGCCTTTAATTGCCGCCCGGTTAATCTCAGGCAGGCCATACACGGCTTCAGCCACCAGATCGGGGCAGGCGTGCTCCATCTTGTACCAATGCTCCCATACGGCAATGTCCTTGATGCGAAAATCCGCCGCCAGGTCGATCACCTTGACGCCGGCATCGAGCAAGGCGCGGGTCTGCTGCATCGCGACACCATTCGGCGTCGCAAAAAACACCACATCGCAGTTTTCCAGCCCCGCGTCTTCCGGGGTGGAAAAAGCCAGCCGCACCCGCCCACGCAAATTGGGAAACATGTCAACCACCGGCATGCCGGCTTCCTTGCGCGAGGTGATCGCCTTCAACTCCACCTGCGGATGGCGCTCCAGCAGACGCAGCAACTCGACTCCGGTGTAACCCGTGCCGCCAACGATACCGACTTTGATCATGCCAAGTTTCCCTGAAAAGAATGGGCGCTATTGTAGAACACACCCGATGACAGCCATAAAAAAAGCCGCCCAGAAAAGGACGGCTTTTTGCGCAGCACAAACAGATGCTCCGAATGCGATTAACGCTTGGAGAACTGCTTCCGGCGGCGTGCCTTGTGGAAACCGACTTTTTTACGTTCGACTTCGCGGGCATCACGTGTCACCAGACCGGCGACCTTCAGCGTAGGCTTCATCTCGGGCGAGAACTCGATCAGTGCACGGGTAATACCGTGACGCACTGCACCTGCCTGGCCCGATTCACCACCGCCCGACACATTGACCATGATGTCAAACGTGTTCAGGTTGTCGGTCAGCACCAGCGGCTGACGCACGATCATGCGGCCGGTTTCGCGTGAGAAATACTCGTCCACCGGCTTGTCGTTCACAACGATCTTGCCGCTGCCCGCCTTCATAAACACGCGCGCAACGGATGATTTGCGACGCCCCGTACCGTAGTTGTAAATACCGATCATGGTGTGGCCTTAAATTTGAGCGTTGATTTCCAGCGGCTTCGGCTGTTGCGCCTCATGCGGATGATCCGCGCCCGCATAAATTTTCATTTTCTTGATCATGGCGTAGCCAAGCGGGCCTTTGGGCAGCATGCCCTTGACTGCTTTTTCCAGCGCACGACCGGGGAAACGCTCCTGCATCTTGCCAAAAGTCGTTTCGTAGATGCCGCCCGGATAACCCGAGTGACGGTAATATTTTTTGTCGAGTTCCTTGTTGCCGGTCACGCGCAACTTGGATGCGTTGACGACCACAATGTAATCGCCCGTATCGACGTGCGGGGTGAACTCGGGCTTATGCTTGCCGCGCAAACGGCGGGCAATTTCAGAAGCCAGGCGGCCCAGCACTTTATTATCAGCATCAACAACGAACCAGTCGCGTTGAACTTCGTGGCTTTTAGCGGAAAAGGTTTTCATGACCCAACCTCTGCACAGAGGACTATCTTGGAAAGCCGGGTAGTTTACCCGCGCACCCCGGGCAAAGTCAAACACTGCGTGTGAATTTAGCATCAAGCCGGCATACAATCTTCGCCATGTCAGCCTGGCTTGCCACAAACTTAATCGCTGCCGCCCTGTTGCCGCCTGTGTTACTGGTGCTATTGCTAGCGTCAGGGCTGATTCTCCACCCTCGTCGTCCCCGTCTGGCCATGTCGCTCATCTTGCTGTCCACTACCGCGCTTTATGCCCTCTCCACGCCATGGGTCGGAGGCCTGTTGCTCAAAACCCTGGAAATCAGCCGTCCGATAAGCGCCGATGCGATAAGCAAGGCAGACGCCATCATCATACTGGGCGGCGGCCGGCGCATCGGCGCGATCGAATACGGCGGCGACACCCTCAACGGCATCAGCCTCGAACGGCTGCGCTATGCCGCCCACCTCCATCGCAGCAGCGGCCTGCCCATCCTCGTCACCGGCGGCAAGCCCGGCGGCGGAACACTGGCCGAAGGCCGCATCATGCAACACGTCCTTCACAGCGAATACGGCATCTCCACCCGTTGGGTCGAAGACGCCGCGCTCACCACCTGGGACAACGCCCGCCTGTCCGCACAGCAGCTCAAATCCAGTCAGATACATCGCGTCATACTGGTCACCCACGCCTGGCATTTACGGCGCGCCATGCCGCTGTTCGAGGCACACGGCCTCACCGTCCTCCCCGCCGGAATCCAGTTTTCCAGCATCCAGCTCGACTCCGTGCTCGACGTGCTGCCCACCACGGCAGGACTGCGCGACAGCACCTTTGCCCTGCACGAGTGGCTGGGCATTGTGTGGTACAAACTCCGCTCATTTTTTGCCTGAAGGAAGCCCATGAAAGCCCGCGTCAAACTCATCGAAGGAGTCAGCTTTGTCGGCCAGAGCGAATCCGGCCACAGCGTCGTCATGGATGGCGCGCCTGAATCGGGCGGCAAGAACCTCGGCGTGCGGCCGATGGAAATGCTGCTGCTGGGTCTGGGCGGCTGTTCCGCGTTTGATGTCGTACTCATCCTGCGCAAGAGCCGCCA
>MGZO01000069.1:8940-9035 GCA_001802655.1 Hydrogenophilales bacterium RIFOXYD1_FULL_62_11 | reverse complement strand
TAAGTCAGGACTGAGCACAGGAGGCGACCCCAGGCCGCTTCCCTGCTTGCACCCAGCGCGGTGCGACACGTGCCATCCAGCCGGAATGACGGAAC
>MGZO01000069.1:7575-8892 GCA_001802655.1 Hydrogenophilales bacterium RIFOXYD1_FULL_62_11 | reverse complement strand
GAGGACACCCCATGAGCAATCTAAACCGTCGCGAATTCCTTCGCGCCCTGGCCTCGACCGCCGGCGCGGCAACCGCTCTTTCCATGCTTCCCCTGTCCATCCAGCGCGCTCTGGCCATCGAGCCCAACATGCGCACCGGCACGATCGAGGACGTTGAGCACATCGTCATCCTGACCCAGGAAAACCGCTCCTTCGACCATTATTTCGGCACGCTGCCCGGTGTGCGCGGATTCGCCGATCCGTTCCCGATCCCCGTGGCCAACTCGACCGGCATCACCGGCAAGAACGTCTGGGTACAGCCCAACCAATCGGTCAGGACCGCGGGCCAGCCGGTGGCCCCGTTCCACCTCAACACGGTTCAGCATTTCGAATACATGCGCGTCGAAGGCACGCCGCATTCCTGGACCGATGCCCAGAACGCCTGGAACAACGGCCGCATGAACGCCTGGCCCAAGGCCAAGAACAACCACTCCATGGGCTATTTCACCGCCGAGGACATGCCGTTTCAGTTTGCCCTGGCCAACGCTTTCACGATCTGCGACGCCTACCATTGCTCGTTTCAGGGCGGCACCAACACCAACCGCCTGTTCCTGTGGACCGGCAGCAACGACCCCCTGGCCCAGGACAACGGCCCGGCCACCTACAACGATTACGACTGGTTCGACGCCAACCCCGGCAACGACGGCGGCTACAGCTGGACGACCTACCCGGAGCGGCTCGAAGCCGCGGGCATTACCTGGCAGGTTTACGAAAACATGGCGGACAACTTCACCGACAATGCCCTGGCCGGCTTCCAGAATTTCCGCGACGCCTGGTTCCAGCGCCCCGGCTATTCCGAGGCGCTGCGCCAGCGCGGCATCAGCACGCGGGACCTGGACATGCTCAAGGCGGACGTGCTGGCCGGCACGTTGCCGCAGGTGTCCTGGATCGTCGCCACCGCCGAGGGTTCCGAGCATCCCGGACCGTCCAGCCCGGCCCAGGGCGCCGACTACACCTCGCGGGTGCTGGATGCCCTGACCGCCAACCCCGAGGTGTGGAGCAAGACCGTCCTGCTCATCAACTTCGACGAGAACGACGGTTTCTTCGACCACATGCCGCCGCCGGCCGCGCCGTCCTACACCAGCTGGAACGACGATCCGGCCCTGGCCGTCACGGCCGGAGCGTCCACTGTCGACACCAGCGGCGAGTATCACGAACACCTGGTCAGCTACCACAACACTCCCACCGAGCAGAGCCTGCTGCACCGCACCTATGGCTTGGGCCCGCGCGTGCCGATGTACGTGGTGTCGCCCTGGAGCAGGGGCGGCTGGGTCAACT
>MGZO01000069.1:0-7546 GCA_001802655.1 Hydrogenophilales bacterium RIFOXYD1_FULL_62_11 | reverse complement strand
CGCTTCATCGAGGCCCGGTTCGGCGTCATGGAACCCAACATCAGCGCCTGGCGTCGCGCCGTGTGCGGTGATCTGACCTCTGCCTTCAACTTCGCCGACCCCAAGGACACTGAGTTTTTCAGCAAGCTGCCCCCGACGCTCGCCCTGGCCAACCAGGCGCGCGCGCTGCCGGCACGCACCACGCCGCCGACCCCGACGACCATCACCTTGCCGGAGCAGGCCGCCGGGATTCGCCCCGCGCGCGCGCTGCCCTACGCCTTGCATGTGGCCAGCCAGGTCAAGTCCGCCACCGAGGTGAATCTGGCGTTCGACAACACCGGGAATGCGACGGCGGTGTTCCATGTCTATGACCGTCTCAACCTGACGGCCATCCCGCGCCGCTACACGGTAGAGCCCGGCAAACAGCTCGCCGACGCCTGGAATGCCGCCGCCAGCGGCGCTTATGACCTGTGGGTACTGGGGCCGAACGGCTTCCACCGCCATTTCACCGGCAATGCCAAGCGCGCGATCCTGGCGACCCAGCCCAACCCGGATGTCGAGGTGACCTACGATGCCGCCAATGGCATGTTGGAGATCAAGCTGACCAACACCGGCAGCAGTGCGTGCGTGTTCAGCGTGACCGCCAACAAGTATTTCCCGGCGACACCGGCCTACCATACCGTCAAGGCACATGCCGAACACAGGCTGTCCCTGGCGCTGGAGGCGAGCGCGTATTGGTATGACTTCTCGGTCAAGGTGCGGGGGCAGGCCGATTTCAGCCGTCGCCTGGCCGGCCACCTGGAGACGGGCGAGCACTCCTTCAGCGACCCGGCGATGGCGGGCGCAGCGATCGCGGATCAATACCGTCTTGCCTGATCTCTAGTCATCCCTGCTAGCTTTAGGGCGCGGCGCGCTAGCCGCGCCCTTTTTTTGGTCCCTCGGTTTCTGTTCTTCGCGGGATGCGCGGGTTAAACTTTCTGCTCTGCGGCCTTCTGGCCAATCTGGGGAAATAACCGACCATGTCCCAACAGCATCCCATCATTGCTGTCACCGGCTCGTCCGGTGCTGGCCTGTCTACGATACGCCACGCGTTCAAGTTCATTTTCGAGCGCCTGAACATCAAACCCGCGATCGTTCATGGCGACGGTTTCCGGCGTTATTCCGATCGGCAGTTCGCCGCCTTGCTGGAGGAAGCGCGAGGCAGCGGCAGCAAGGTTTCCTGGTTCGGGCCCGAGTGCAATCATTTCCAGGAGCTGGAATCGTTTTTCAGGACCTATGGCGAATGCGGCAGCGGGGTGGTTCGCCAGTATGCGCACACGGCCGAGCACGGCGAGGAATTGGGGGTGCAACCTGGCGAGTTCACGCCCTGGGCGCCCCTGCAGCCAGGCAGCGATCTGTTGTTCTACGAGGGGCAGCATGGCGGCCTGGTGGCCAACACCTGGACGCGTCGCAAGGTCGACTCGCGCCTGTTTCCGCCGGAAATAGACCGTCGCGCGGGACGCCAGGGCTTCGATGTGGCCCAGCATGTGGACCTGCTGATCGGCGTGGCGCCTGCCATCAACCTGGAGTGGATACAGAAGATCCACCGCGACTGCAAAAATGGCACCTGCACGCCCGAAGAATCGGTGGAAACCATCCTGCGCCGCATGGACGACTACATCCATTACATCGTTCCCCAATTCGCCCTGACCGATATCAATATCCAGCGCATGCCGTTGGTGGATACCTCCGACCCGTTCATTGCGCGCGACGTGCCGCTGGCCGACGAATCGCTGTGCATCATCCATTTCCGCGACCGCGAGCGCCATGATTTCCCCGATTTTCTCAGGCGCATTCCCGACGCTTACATGTCGCGTCCGACCACGATGGTGGTTCCCAACAATAATCTGCGCCTGGCCCTCGGCGTGATTTGTGCTCCGATTCTGGCCAAGTTCATGGAGGCGCGCAGCGCCACAACGGAACAATAAGGGACAGACTGAGCTAACCCGGGTTTTGCGTGACGGGATCTTAAAAAAGCATTCGGCATTGGCTTCGGCCATTGACCGTGGCCTTCAATCGAACTGGGCGAACACAGAGGACAGACTAAACTGACCTTTATCCTATTATTAGTTTCGCCCGCACGATCTATTCCCCGTCGCGCCTTTGCTGAAGTAAATGACCGGCGGCAAGGCCAGCGGCAAACGCAGCGTAGACAAACACCAGCGATTTCTTCGAGAGATGGTGCTCGAAGCCGGGCTTGAGGCGATGCGGGGTGAGCCGATAGTCGACTAAATTGGCAACGGTGGCGAACGCCGAGGCCCGCAGCAACTCGGCTGGAGGCGATAGTGAGGGCTTCGAACCCACCAGGCGTTCGTAGATCACGCCCCAGAACACGGCGGACGCATGATGAATCGCGTAGCCGAGCACCGTGTACCGCATGCTCAGTCCATGCCGGTGCTTCGCTTCTTCGCCCCAGATCCAGTGGCTGACGGCGTTCTGCGCGCTAAACGCACTTTTTGCTTCCTTTTTGCTTTGCAGCAGCAGCACAAGGGTCGATGCGACCGCAGCGATCGAGCCCGAGACCAGCCCCCGGCCAAGGGCACTCGGTTTTTTCTTCGGCACAGGATGAGTCTGCATGGGAACCTCCATTCAAGCTGAATATCGACTGGCGCTGTTTCCGCTGCGCTGCCTGTCATGTTAATCCTGTTGACCGGGGCAACCGGTTTCCTCGGCCGCCACATCCTTTCCGCCCTTGTCTCGGCCGGCCACACTGTGCGTGCGGTGGGCCGCTCGACGCCGCCTGCAGCCACGCGCGACGTTCACTGGGTGCAGGCCGATTTCAATCACGACCACACGCCGGAAGCCTGGTTGCCCCATCTGGCCGGCGTCGAGGCCGTGATCAACGCGGCTGGCATCCTGCGCGAAACGGCGACGCAAAAGTTCGATGCCTTGCATGAGCGCGGGCCGATCGCCCTGTTTCGCGCGGGGGCGCAGGCAGGCGTTACGCGGTTCATCCAGATATCCGCGCTCGGTGCCGATGCGCAGGCCACCACCCGCTATCACCTTAGCAAGAAGCACGCGGATGACGTGCTGTTGAGCCTGCCGGTTACGGCGACGCTGATCCAGCCATCGCTCGTCTATGGGCCCGGTGGCGCGAGCGCCGCGATGCTGCAGCAATGGGCGGCATTGCCGTTGATTCCGCTGCCCGGCGCCGGCATGCAGCAGATCCAGCCGGTCTTTATCGACGACCTGACGGATGCGGTGTGCAGCTTGCTTACCCTCGCGCAGCCGCCCCAACGGGTGGCAGCGGTCGGACCGCAGGCGGTGACGTTGCGCGCGTATCTCGCCCTGCTGCGGCGACAAATGGGGCTGGGCAAGGCGCGCTTTCTCGCGCTGCCGATGCCGCTGGTCCAGGGTGCAGTCCGCTTGGCGGCCCATCTGCCCGGCAGCCTCGCCGACCCCGACAGCCTGTCGATGCTGCAACGCGGCAACACGGGCGACGCAGCCCCTTTCGCCGCTTTGCTGGGCCGCACGCCGCGCAGTCCCGCCCAGTTCATCGAGCGGGACGCCGCCGCCGCCGCGCGCATCCAGGCGCTGCTGGGCAGCCTGCTGCCCTTGCTGCGGGTTTCGATTGCGCTGGTGTGGTTCATCACCGGCATCGTTTCGCTGTGGGTCTATCCGGTTGCGGACAGCCTCGACCTGCTGCATCGCGTCGGTGTGCCGGCTGCGCTTGGGACGACCCTGCTATACGGTGCCGCAGGCCTCGATTTCGCCTTCGGCGTGGCGACCCTGGCACTGCGCAAGCGCCGGCTGCTGTGGCTGATGCAGATGGCGCTCATCATCTTCTACAGCGTGCTCATTACCCTTTATCTGCCCGAATTCTGGGCGCACCCCTACGGGCCTATTCTCAAGAATCTGCCGATGCTCGCCGCGATCTGGCTGCTTTATCAACTCGAGGAATAAACCGTGGAATACCTGCTCGTGAAATGGCTGCACATCCTCGCGTCCACGCTGCTGTTCGGCACCGGCATTGGCTCGGCTTTTTACATGCTGTTCGCGAACCTCAACCGGCAGCCGCAGGTCATCGCATTCGTGACCCGCCAGGTCGTCATCGCAGACTGGCTGTTCACCGCGACCACGATCGTTTTCCAGCCGGTCAGCGGCTTCTACCTTGCGTATCTCGCCGGGTTTCCGCTCGACAGCGGCTGGATCAAGTGGTCCATCGTGCTATACGCCGTCGGGCTGGCTTGCTGGCTGCCGGTGACCTGGCTGCAAATCAGGATGCGTGACGTATCCGGTCATGCCGCCGCGCACGGGACCGACATGCCGCCCGAGTACTGGCGCTACTTTCGCGCCTGGGTCGCACTCGGTTTCCCGGCGTTGTTCGCCTTTATCGGGGTGTTCTATTTGATGGTCACCAAGCCGCTCTGATCGCAGCGCGGGACCGTCGCCTCCGGCGTGATCTGCGATAGCCATGTTCATGGCTGGCAAAGGTAATAATCGTGTACGGAATGCGAATATGTGATCACGGGGTCTGAGCCGTCACGCGTGTCTCGGGGGGCCGAGCGTAACAGCGTCAGACTCCTGATCCGCAGTCGTCGCGCCTATCTTTACCTCCTCGCACTAGCCTCTGAATTGCTGTGGCGCTCTCCACGCACAAGGATCAATTCCCTGCCGTGAGTTTATCGTCGAGCGATTTCGCCAACTCGCTCACGTTGGTGGCCGTTGCCAACTCATGTTCTTCCTCGGGCGGGTCGGTGATGCCGAGGCGTTGGCAAATCTGTTCCAGCATTCTCAGGGTAGCGGTGCTCTCCTGCTCCGCGAGCATGTTGATCTGCAGGTCGAGGTGGGCGCGTTTGTCGGCATCCCTGGTCATCCGGTTCTGCGCCATCAGGACCAGCAGCGAGAGAAAGATCGCTTCGAGCGAAACCACCAGCGTGAGGAAGCTGAACGGAAATGGGTCCCACAGCGGAACCGCCGAAGCGGTGCCGAGGTTGAGGATGACCCATGCGCTGAACCAGACAACGTGCAGGACGATGAAAGGCGTACTGCCGGCGATGCGTGCGACGAGGTCAGCCAGACGTTCGGCAGGGGATCGGTTTTTATCAGCCTCCTGCCGAAGTCGAACGATGTCCGCGATATTTTGTTCGGTGATCGCGTTTGGGTGGGCAGAGGGGAGGCGAGCCATGATGGGTGCGAGGGGGGTGCGCTCGCCCAAAGCAAACGCTTAGCCCCAGTATCACCTGCGGCCGGATTTTCGCCATAGGCAAGCAGCCACAACCGTTGTAGGAAAAATCCCCGTGAGCAGGTCAATGGGGTCCATGACCCGCAATAGCGAGAATAGTCAGGCCAGTGCCGGCACTCGGTGCGCTGACATACAGAGAGGACGGGGCCCGGACGCTTCAGGGCGCCAGCTGCGCCATGACGAACAGGCCCAGGACGAGCAGAGGGACGAACACCGCAAGGAAAACAGCGAGCCGCATCCCCAGCAAATCCGGCAGCATGATGCCGCCGCGGTTGCCGATTTTCTGGATCGTCGAACCGAGGTAGCCCGATGTTTCGGCATAGAAATAACTACCCGCCATCAGGCCGAGGATGCCGGCGATTGCGTCGTAGTTGCCCTGGCCCAGCGCGGCGACGCCGGTGCCCGGACAGTAGCCGAGCAGGGCGAGCCCGACACCGAACAGCAGGCCGCCTGCAATGTTGGCGGCGTAGCGGGTCGGCTTCACATGCAATTCGACCAGCCCCAGCGCGCGCAGCGAGAAAATGCCGAGCATGCCGACGGTGATTGCCGTGAGCATGACCTTGATGACGGTGAAATCGGTGAGGAAGAGCTGGCCCATCAGCACCTCGTATTGGGCCACGCCGCTTTTCTGCAGCAGGAAGCCGAACACGACGCCGAACAGAAGACCGAACACGAGCTGGCGCGCGGAATCCGGTTTGCCGGGGTCGTGCGTGTCGTGTTGTTCGTGCGCCTGCGCCGGGATGACGAGCACCGGCGGGGCATTGTCGGGCAGGGGATTCGCAGGCAGGGGAATCGTAGAAGTAGCCATCGCGCTTCTCACAGGCGATACAGCAGATGGGCGGTCGCGACGCCGGCGGCGAAGAAGCACGCGAGCGCGATCCACGAACTCACCGACAGCTGGAGTGCGCCGCTGATGCCGTGGCCGCTGGTGCAGCCCCCCGCGAGCCGGGCACCGTACGCCATGATTGCGCCGCCCACAAACGCTATCCCGAGCCGCAGCGCGACATCAGGACCGAAACGCTGTTCCCACAGCTCCGGCACCCATGCGGCGGTGATCTCGCCGCCGGTGATTGCGGCGATGAAGGCGCCGAGCAGCATGCCGAACACCAGCATCACCCCCCATTCGATCTTCGGCTTCGTCTCCTGGTAAAACTTCAGGTTCTCGGTATGGCCGCGGGAGAACAGGTTTCCGACCAGCCCTGCCAGCCGGGCGTAGGCGGTCGACACGCTCAGCGGCTTGTTGGAAAAATAGAATGTCGCCATCGAGAGCAGGCCGATTAGCGTGCCGACGAGGTAGGGCGACCATGCACCCGATTCGGCTTGCATGATCAGTCTGCCTTCTTCGCTTCGTCGGACTTTTCGAGCGGGAGACCCAGCTTTTCCCACGCGGTGATTCCGCCGAGCATGTTGTGGATGCGCGTAAAACCGTTGCGCTTGAGGATGCTCGCGGCCACGCCCGAGCGGTGTCCCACGTTGCAATGCACGACGATTTCGCTGTCCTTCGGCAGCAGCGGGAGGTTGTCCTCCAGATGGCCGACAAAGCGGTGCATTGCGCCCGGGATGTGTTTCTCATGCCATTCATATTCGTCCCGCACGTCGAGGACGTGGACGCGACCCTGCTGCATCCAGTTTGCCGTTTCGGAGGCGCTTGTCGTCGCAATGGATTCGATCGGCAATCCCTCGTCGCGCCAGCCTTCCATGCCCTGGGCGAGGATGCCTTCCACCGTGTCGATGCCGATGCGCGCGAGCGACATCACCGCGAGTTCCATCGCTTCGGATCCGTCCGCAACCAGAAAGATCCGGGTGTTCTCGTTGGCGACCCAGCCGCCGAACGCAGGCAAGCCGGCGAGCCAGATGTTGTAGGCACCGGGAATGTGGGCCGCCGCAAAGGCTTCCGGTGAGCGGGTGTCAATCACCAGACCCTCTTTCATGCGGTGCTGGAACTCCCTGGGCTGCAGCACCTGAAAAGTGGACGGCCACTTGAGCGGCCTGCCGGGGAGCAGGTTCACTTCTTCCATGTGCAGAAAGTAGGGCGGGCGCGCCATTTTCATCGCCAGCTTGTGCGCCACGAAGTCGCGGCGGCTTTTACTGAACACCGGGTTCGTTTCTTTCTCGATCCCCAGTGTGGAGTCGTCGCGCTCCGAGATGTTGCCACCGCATGCGGAGCCGGCGCCGTGCGCCGGAAAGAGCAGCGTGTGGTCGCCGAGCGGGGCGATCTTGCGGTGAATCGAGTCGTACAGGATGCCGGCGTTCTCGGCGGTCTTTTCGGGATCGGGCAGGTCGGTGCGCCCGGTGTCGCCGACAAACAGCGTATCGCCGGTGAACACACCCCAGCATTTGTCG
>MGZO01000068.1:7919-9031 GCA_001802655.1 Hydrogenophilales bacterium RIFOXYD1_FULL_62_11 | reverse complement strand
GCCATGCAGGGTTTGGTGACCCACGATGCTGGCGGTGCCCGAGATGAACAGCATGTCGCGTCCGCCCAGATTGACCAGGCCGGCGCGTGAAAAGGTCGGGCTGCGCGGGCCGTATTGGCTGGGGTAATGGTAGGCGCTCAGCTGGCGCGGGTTTTCGATGCTGGTGACGTTCGCGCGCGTCGCCAGAAAGGCGATGTTCAGGCCGCCGCTGGCGGTGCCCAGCGCGCAGGCGGCGGGTACATTGCCGATTACCGAGCGGTCATGGGCAAGGAAAGCCTCCTGACGCCCGATGTTGAACTGGCGGTAGCGCTCGATGCCGTGGCTTTCCTGGTTGATCGCCGGAAAATAATTCCACACGCGCAGCAATGCGCTAAAGCCGCGCGCTTCGAGCAGCGCAAAGATGGCCTGATAGGCCGCTTCGGCGGTAGATTGCAGCGGGGGGTGGGTGTCAGTGCCGGTTTCGTCCAGGCTCAGGGAGCCGAACAGCAGCAGGTCGTTTTCACGATAACGGATCGCACCCTGCTGGCCGGAATGCAGCGGAGGCGGGCTATGCCAAATTTCGCAGACCGACGCTTCGCCGGTTGGCAAGGCCATGTCCACGGCGAGCAGCGGCAAGTCGCCTGCTTCAGCCAGCGCAGCGGCAGGATGCGAAAAACACGCGCCACCCAGCAGGCTGTCCGGTCGGGGCAGCCGGGCCAGTCCGGGCGCGGACAGAAACGCCAGCCCGAGCATCGTGTCCTCAGGGGTCAAGCTGCGCCTTCCGGTTCTTCCACGTAACGAATGTTGAACCTGCGGCGCTTCCAGGCCATGACCGTGCGTTTGAGGTTGGCGAGCGAGGCAAGGTAATAGATGAGCTTCAGCATCCGCAATGAACCCCAGATCGGCGTCTTGCCATAAATGTCGCCTGCCAGCACCGACAGCAAGGCCTCCTGTACCCGGAAGATATTGCTCGGTGCCATGAACAAATCGCGCATGGTGGGATTGGTGACGCGGTAGATGAACCAGGAAAACTCCTTCGGCCCGTGTTTGATCACCGTGTCGAACTGCTTGAGCGCAGCAGTGGCTTTGTCCGGCTGGCGCAGGCAGGTGTCGATCGCGTCGGGCCCCTCGAA
>MGZO01000068.1:864-7911 GCA_001802655.1 Hydrogenophilales bacterium RIFOXYD1_FULL_62_11 | reverse complement strand
ACGAAAACACCGGGTCGACGAAGGCGTAGGCATCGCCCAGCAGCAGATAGTTGTCGCCGTGGCTGTGGTCGCAGCTATAGGAAAAGTTGCCGGTGGCGTCCACTTCGGACACCAGTTGGGCATCCTTCAGCCGCATCGCCAGCCCCGGGCACAGCGCAATCTGGTCGAGGAAGAATTCCTTGACGGAATTCTTGCGGGTTTTCAGGTAATGCGGCCAGGTCACCACGCCGATGCTGGTCGTGCCATCGGCCAGCGGAATAAACCAGAACCAGCCGTGCGCAAACCAGAAAATGCTGATGTGGCCTTCCTTCGGGCCTGCGTGCCGTTGCGCGCCGGTGAAGTGGCCGTATAGCGCCGAGCTGTTGTGTTTGGGATTGCGCTGCTTGGCCTTGAGGCGACTGCCGAGGAAGGTGTCGCGCCCCGAGGCGTCGACCAGAAAACGGCAGTGCCAGGTTTCGCTGCGGCCGTCGTCGTGTTCTGCGCGCACGATGGCGCCAGCGTTGCCCGGCAGGAATTCCACTTCGCGCACGCGGCAGCCTTCAATGATTTCCGCCCCTTTGCGACCCGCATTGCGAATCAGGATGTCGTCGAACTCGGAACGCCGTACCTGGAAGGCACTTGGCATCGATTTGTCCCAAGCATTGGCAAACTCGAAAGACTGCTGGTGGTCGTGCCAGGGTGAGATGAATTCCGCACCCCATTTCTGCATACCGATGGCCTCAACCTCGGCGCGCACCCCCAACTGGTCCAGCAACGGCAGATTGGCCGGCAGCAGCGATTCGCCGATATGGAAGCGCGGGTGATGCGCTTTTTCCAGCAGGGTGACCCGGTGCCCCTTTTCTGCCAGCAGCGCGGCGGCAGTCGAGCCCGCAGGGCCGCCGCCGATGACCAGTACATCGCAGTCATGATCGGCGCGAGGGCCAGCGGCAGCGGAAGGGGGCAGATGAGGGTTTGACATGGGATCTTCTTGGATTGAGGGCAGCACCGCAAAAGGCTATGTCTGCATAAACAGAGCAGATTTTACCCAAGCTTTCAAGTTTTCCGGCATCAAGGAGAACGGTGCCTGTGGTAATTGTTCAACACCCAGTCCCCATGGTCCGGGCGAGGGCAATCTTTGCGTCGGCGTCTATATAATCCCGCCGCTGCGGCGCGGCCGAATACAGGAGAGCATTAAATGACGTTAAAGCGAATGAGCACCATGGTGCTGGTGTTCGGTGGCATGGCAGGCCATGCCTACGCGACCAATGGAATGAACGTGGAAGGATTTGGTCCGATCGCAAGCAGCCTGGGCGGCGCCTCGATGGCCTATGACAATGGTGCGGCAGCCATGATGAACAATCCGGCCACCCTCGGTCTGGGGGCGGAGGGCGATACCGTGTCGCTGATGATTGGTTACCTGGGGCCTGACGTGTCTGTGGTCGGGGAGAAATCCTCGGGTGGCGATGCCTATTACATGCCGGCAGCAGGCTGGACCCGTAAAAGCGGCAGCCTGACCTACGGCGTGGGCATGTTCGCCCAGGGCGGGATGGGGACCGAGTACGCTAGGGGCGTGGATGGCTTGCCCGAGCGTTCCGAACTGGGCGTGGGGCGACTGATTGCGCCGCTGGTCTATAACGTGAGCCCGAAACTGTCGATCGGCGGCTCGGTGGACTTCGTCTGGGCCATGCTGGATTTGCAAATGGCGATGCCTTTGAGCAGCCTGTCGAGCTTGATCACGGTTCAGCCCACGGGTGCGCTCGGCAGCGCGCTGGGTACCCTGGGGCCGACCGACACTGTCCGCATCAATTACAGTGATGACAGTGATTACACCGGCAAGGCTAGGGGCTACGGTCTGGCAGGAAAAATAGGCTTTACCTACAAGATCAACGACATGGTCAACGTGGGCGGCACCTATCATTCGAAAACCAGTCTGGGCGATCTGGAAACGGGATCGGCTGGTGCCCAGTTCATCGTGAACGGCGGCGCGCAGACGATAGGCGGCAAAATCACCGTGCGTGATTTCCAGTGGCCGGAAACCTTTGGCCTTGGCGTGGCGGTTCAGGCCAGCCCGGAATGGATGTTTGCGGCAGACTGGAAGCGCATCAACTGGCGCGACGTGATGAAGAGCTTCACCATGACGTATACCGCGATGGGTGATAGCGTGACGTTTGCCTTGCCGCAAAACTGGGAAAACCAGGATGTGTTGCAGCTTGGCCTGGCCTACAAGGCGACAGCTGCGCTGACGTTGCGGGCGGGCGCCAGCTTTTCGGACAGCCCTGTCCCCGACAGCACCTTGAATTACCTGTTTCCGGCGATCGTGAAGAATCACTACATGGCGGGTTTGGGGTATGCGATCAATGACCGCTCCGGCGTCGACTTCTCGCTGCAGTTCGCCCCGGAAGTGGAACAAACGGATTCAATCGGCCGTACCATCTCTCACTCGCAGACCAATTGGCAGCTGCTGTATAGCATGCGGTTCTAGGTCTTGAGGATTTCAGGGTCGGTGTAAATGGCGCGGACTTCCGCGCCATTTCTTTTGAGTAAGGGAGCTTTTTACATGCTGGTGCTGGGCGTCGAATCCTCCTGTGATGAAACCGGTGTCGCGCTGTATGACAGCGCGCGCGGCCTGCTGGCGCACGCCCTGTATTCGCAGATCGCCATGCACAACGACTACGGCGGCGTGGTGCCAGAACTGGCGTCGCGCGACCATATCCGGCGCGTATTGCCGCTGACCCGGCAGATTCTGGCCGAGAGCGGCTGCAGTCTGGCCGACCTCGACGGCATTGCTTACACCCAGGGGCCCGGCCTGGCCGGCGCCTTGCTGGTGGGCGCCGGCATGGCGCGCGCGCTGGCGTATGCGCTGGACATCCCCGCGGTCGGCGTGCATCACCTCGAAGGCCACATGCTGTCGCCGCTGATTTCCGACACGCCGCCCGAATTCCCGTTCGTCGCGCTGCTGGTGTCGGGCGGCCATACCCAATTGATGCTGGTGGAAGGCGTCGGCCGCTACACCCTGCTGGGCGAAACGCTGGACGACGCGGCGGGCGAAGCGTTCGACAAGACCGCGCAACTGCTTGGCCTGGGCTACCCGGGCGGCCCTGCGCTGTCGAAGCTGGCGGACAGCGGCGACGCCACCCGCTTTACCTTGCCGCGTCCGATGCTGCATTCCGGCGATTTTGATTTCAGCTTTTCCGGGTTGAAAACCGCCGTGCTGACGCTGGTGCGCAAAGTGGGGCAGACCGAGGCGGCGGACATTGCCGCGGCGTTTCAGGTCGCAGCGGTGGACGTGCTGGTGACGAAAAGTCTCGCCGCCTGCAAACATAGCCACGCCAGGCGACTGGTGGTGGCGGGCGGCGTCGGTGCAAATACGCATCTGCGCGAACGCCTCACCCGCGACGCGGCGGCACGCGGCATCAGCGTGTTTTACCCGCGCATGGAATTTTGCACCGACAACGGCGCGATGATCGCGTTTGCGGGCGCGCAGCGGATGGCGCACGCAACCCTGGATATGACTTTTGCGGTCAAGCCGCGCTGGGATCTGGCGACGCTGGAGGCGGTGTAAGGTCTGGCGCGCGCAGCTAGCGCAGCCAGGCGGCGATGACAGCGATGGCCAGCACGGCGGTAGCCGCCGTCAGCCAGAGCATCCGGACCCGGTTGGCTTCAATGCGCTTGACGAGCTGGGCATTCTGTTCGGCCAGCGACTTGATGAGCTCGGAGGAGGCCGTCATCTGGCCGTGCAGGTCGGACACGGCGGTTTCAAGGGCTGCGGCGCGGGCATCGAGGGCGGCCAGCGCTGGGTTGTCGGACGAGGCAGCGGGCTGTGTCTGCGGAACCGGCTGTTTCGGCAGCGCCGGTTTTCCGGCAACCGTGTTCCACAGTTTCTTTGCCCCATCCGCCAGCTTGGGCGCGTTTGCAATGACGTCCGACCAGGGAACGCTTTGTAAAACCATTAACCAACCCAATGCCATGAAGACTCCTTTCGTGTGCGCGTTGTTCGCTGCGTGCGAGCTGAGTGCTGAAAATGATTCACTGCCGCAGCATCGGGTAGGCGTCGCGTAAAGCCTTCAGCCATTTTTCACTGCCGGTCAACTGCGCGATCTGATCGGGGAACAGCAAGAACCCGACCAGCACCGCAATCAGGCACACCAGCATAATCGTGCCGAAGATGCTTTCCGGACGCAGCACCCCCCAGTAGCGGCTGACCAGAAACAGCGTGTCCTTCTTGTGTTCCGACATCGACATCCAGCGGCGCACTACGCGTACCGCGAGATACGCGCCCCAGCCGCCGACGAGCGAGGCGAACACGATGCGGAACATGGCGAACAGATCGAGCCCGCCCCCCATGTATTGGTGATACAGCCAGGACACGAAGCCGAGTGAGACCGACGCCAGAATCGCGATGGCGACGTTGATGAACAGGCGCCGCCGCTCGCGCGCGAGGTCGCGTTGGCGTTCGATGAAAAAACCATCGATTTCACGCTTGAAGTATTCAACCTTGTCCTGCACCAGCGAGGAAATCTCGGACTTGGCCACCGCCATGCGCTGGTCCAGGATCGTGCCGAGCTTGTCGCCGGCGTAGTCGACCAGTTCGCGCACGTCGTCCTTGGTGAACTGGCGCTGTTCGTGCAGTTCGACCGAAATCTTGTCGAGCTTGGCGTCGATTTCCTGGCTGGCCTGCCAGATGACGTCCTTCAGTTCGCTGCCGGCCTGCGATACGCCTTCTTTCACCACCCCCGATAGCCGGTCGCCGGCACGGTCGATCGCTTCGCGCGAAGCCTCGGCAAAGCTGTCCTTGGCGTGGTCGATGGATTTTTCAAAAAAGGCCATGTCAGGTCGTTGGGTTAGTTGTGCGAGTTTAAGGGCGTGATCCGATGCGGCCTTCTTCGCCGTTGGCCAGCTTAATGAGGTTGCTCTTGTGACGATAGACCAGCAGCAGCGCAATCACCAGTACGGTCATCGTCGTGTTGCCCCAACCCATCAGCAGCCAGGCGTAGACCGGGGCGAGGATGGCGGTGGTCAGTGCGGATAGTGAAGAAATCCGGAACACCTTGGCCATGAACAGCCAGGTGGCCAGACACGCCAGCCCGAGCCAGGGGTTGAGGCCAACCAGAACGCCGAGTGCGGTGGCCACGCCCTTGCCGCCCTGAAAGCGGAAAAAAACCGGGAACAAATGGCCGGCAAATACCGCCAGCGCGCACAGCAAGGCAACGTCTTCGCTCAAGCCGAACTGTGGTGCGAGCAGGCGCGCCAGCACCACGGCGACCCAGCCTTTCAGTGCGTCGCCCAATAGCGTCAGCGCGGCGGCGGCCTTGCGCCCGGTGCGCAATACGTTGGTGGCGCCGGGGTTGCCGGAGCCGAAGCTGCGTGGATCGGGCAAGCCCATGAGTTTGCTGACGATGACGGCAAATGACAGGGAGCCGATCAGATAGGCGGCAGTGATAAACAACAGCGTGGTCATATGTCAGTAAAATGGCGGGTTTTGGATGGGCCCAAGCGGGCGCGGCGTGATGGATATCTTGTTTCTGCGGGACTTTCGTCTCGAACTGATTATCGGCGTATACGAATGGGAACGCAAAGTGCCGCAGCCGGTCCGGCTCGACCTCGAAATCGGCCTGCCGAACAGCAAGGCAGGCGGCACCGATAACGTCGCCGACACCATCGACTACGGCGCGGTGGCGATGCGGGTGAAGGATTATCTGCACAATGCGCCGCAGCCGATCACGCTGGTGGAGTCGGTGGCCGAGCACGTCGCCACCATCGTGCGCAATGAGTTCGGTTCGCCGTGGGTGAAAGTCTCGGTGACCAAGTTCGCCATCGTGCCGGGCATCAAGGAACTCGGTATCACCATCGAGCGCGGCACCCGCGCGTGAGTCTGGAGCAAATCGCTACCAGCGATATTGTCAGCGGGTCGATTATTCTGCTGGCAGCGTATGTCATTCGCGGCATCACCGGCTTTGGCTCGGGGCTGGTCTCGGTGCCTTTGCTGGCGCTGTTTCTGCCGCTGCAATTCGTGGTGCCGCTGATCCTGCTGCTGGATTTCACCGCATCGATCGTCATCGGCGGCCTGCATTTCAAGCGCGTGAAGTGGGATGAAATCGGTATCCTGATCCCTTTTGGCGTGATCGGCGTGATCGTGGGAACCACGCTGCTGGTCAAGTTGCCGCCCGAGCCGATGCTGTTTGCGCTGGCCGGGTTCGTCTTCATATTCGCGCTACGCAGCGTATTCAACATTCGCGGCGACAAGCTGATTTCACGTGGCTGGGCGATTCCCGCCGCGCTCACCGGCGGTACCGTGGGCGCGCTGTTCGGCACCGGCGGGCCGCCCTATGTGATTTATCTGACCCATCGCATCCACGACAAAAGCGATTTGCGCGCGACGTTTTCGGCGCTGTTTTTTACTGAAGGCCTGACGCGCATCGCCAGCTTTTTGATTGTCGGTCTGTTGTTGTCGAGCGAGGTGTGGATCGCGTATTTTGCCGCCTTGCCCATCATGCTGGGCGCGCTGTATCTGGGCGGACGCGTGCATGTCGGGCTGAGCCAGGTGCAGATGACGCGGCTGGTCGGCGTGTTGCTGCTGCTGTCGAGTGTGTCGTTGTTATTCAAGGCCATGAACGTATGAACCAACCCAAAGCAAACCCCACCGAATCGCTGCATTTCCAGTCCGTCTCGTTCACCGGTCTCGCGCCCGGCGCACGTCTCATCGTGCTGGGTGCGGTGCACGGCAATGAAACCTGCGGCACCCAGGCGATCCGCCGCGTGATCGGCGAGATTGAATCCGGGCGGTTGGGTGTCGTGGCGGGGCACGTCACCTTTGTGCCGGTCACCAACCCGCTGGCCTATGCGCACCATCGGCGCATGGGCGACCGCAACCTCAACCGCAATCTGGTGCCGACCGACACGCCGATTGAATTTGAAGACCGCATCGCCAACTGGTTGTGCCCGTTGCTGGCGCAGCACGATGCGCTGCTCGACCTGCATTCGTTCCATACCGCCGGTCAACCCTTCGTTATGCTGGGGCCGCTGGACAATAGCGGTACGCTGGAACCGTTTGCGCGCTCGGCCGAGGAA
>MGZO01000068.1:0-798 GCA_001802655.1 Hydrogenophilales bacterium RIFOXYD1_FULL_62_11 | reverse complement strand
AAGCGTGGAAAAGGCGGGAAATGACAGCATTTTGAGAGCTCTTCAGCGAATAGGAACGGTATATGGAGCAAGCATGGCGCCGAATCACACAATGACAAGCCCTTAGCGATTCATGCGGTCTGCACGGCGCCTCAGGTTCGATAACTTTGAATCCGTTCTGCGAAAAATATGTCTGATCATTTCGATTGCGCCTCCGCTGCAAGATAAAGCAATCAAATCAGATGCTTGTGATTTATCCGCTCCGCGTCTCCGCGGGCTGGTCACTGAAGTTCACAGCTCGTTCAGAGGCTGATATTTCAATGCTTTCAGACTGCATTGTTGAAGATTTAGCCGTTTTCTCGATTAGTCAGGATTTCTCGGCGCTATCTGCGTTTAACCGGCTGGCTTTGTCGTCTAAACTACCCACTCCCTTCGGAACAGTCTCGACGCCCTCCCCAAGGCATTTATCCCCACCGTCTCCCCAGACGGTTTGGACTGTTCCGCTTAAGCCCCTCGGCGACGAGGGGCTTCTTTTTTGCAAGGCGAGTCTGCATCGGCCGCCGGCCGTGCTGCGTAAGGCGCGCAGCAGGCAAGTTCTCGGAGAACCCGCGTGAAATCAAACTGGTGGCTGAAGATGAGTGCTCTCACCCTGTTGACGGCACTGCTGCCGGCCTGCTCGGGCCAGAAGCTGCTTAACACCCTGACGGTGGAAACCGGCTACGTGCGCGCCAGCAATATCGTTTTCGACGAGAAAACCGGTCTGAAGACCGACGTCTACACCCCAAAGGGGGCGGCCAATGCGCCGGTGGTGGTGTTTTT
>MGZO01000067.1:9237-17278 GCA_001802655.1 Hydrogenophilales bacterium RIFOXYD1_FULL_62_11 | reverse complement strand
CCTGTTGAAATCCTCGACACCAAACAGCCACAGCGGTATCCAGTCATTGGGGTGGACCTCGATTCTCTGCATCGACAGGTCGCGGAATTCCGCGCTTTCGATTTCGGGTTTGGCTCTGAGGGTGGCCAGGTCGAGGCGCCCGAAGTCTTTCGAGGTGAGCACGGCATGCGCCGGGCGCGTTTGGGTGAAGTTCTCGTTCAGGTCATTGGTCAGAATGGTGTAGGACACGAGAATCCCACCGACACCCCACAACCCAATCACCAGCGCAAAAATGGCTAGCAAGCTCTGGCTGGGAGCGTTCCGCAAGTCGCTGAAGGCCTTCTTGAGAGTCATGTTCATGGCAGCGCGCCTTGCTCTTCGGTGGCCCTTTTTTGGTCGCTTTCCACCACCCCGTCTTTGAGTGTGACGACGCGGTCAAATCTTGCGCTTGCAATTTTGTCGTGGGTCACGACGATGACTGTTTTCCCTGCATCTGCCAGCTGTTTAAACAGATTCTGGATAACCTCGGTCGTCTGGCTATCCAGGTTGCCGGTCGGTTCATCCGCCACCACAATGGGTGGATCGTTCGCCAGAGCTCGGGCGATTGCCGCACGCTGTTGTTCGCCACCGGATAGAGCCGATGGCAGCTTGTGGCCGTGTTGAACGATGCCCACTTGTTCGAGCAGCCGCTCGGCGCGATGCTGCCGTTCATTCTTTGGAATAACCTTGACGAAATCCATCGCCAACAACAGATTTTCAAGAATGGTGAGAGTGGGGATAAGTTGGAAGAACTGGAATACGATCCCGATGCTCTTTCCGCGCCAGCTCGCTAATGCGCTTTCGTCAAGTGTGTGCACGTCGACGCCGTTGATGACCACCGTGCCGTTACTCGGGTGATCGATCCCCGTGAGCATATTGAGGAGTGTAGATTTTCCACTGCCAGACTTGCCGACGATCGCGACGTACTCGCCAGCGGAGAATTCCAGGTCTACGCGATTGAGCGCCGTGAATCCGCCGCCTGCGCCAGGGTAGGTTTTGCTAACCTTCCGAAGCTCGATGAGCCTGGCGCCGTGCGTGGCCAAGCCATCATCGGGCACGCTCGACAAGGCGGTTCGAGTTAACGCCGGTTCGGCAGCTTGGGGGTTCTTTTTGTACGCCATGGTTTCCATTCAATGAGTCCTCGTTATGGTGAGTGGCTTAGCGGCATTTCTGGCCGCGCCGAAGCTTGATGCAATGCGGCTTCATCGCACCTGCAGTTCCAGCGTCTGCGTCGGCGGTTTGAAATCGAACTTCAACCGCTCGAAATCGGGCCGGCCAGACACCAGGCTCAGCACGAAGCCTCCGGAAAACCCAAGCGGCTCCGATGGACCCAGCAGGCCATGGTCGATGACCCCGTTGTCGTTCTCGTCGTGGAACACGACAGCGGCATAGCGGCCGGCCGGCAACCCCTTGAAGCGAAACACCGCGGCACCCCCATCAATGGGCATGCCCACCTGCCAGCGCCCGGGCCCAAGGACGTTGTCGCCGGGAGCGAACAGCTTGGCCACCGCGTGCCCGTGAGCATGTGCGAACCCGGTGGCATGGATCGTCAAGTCGCCTATGTTGTCTGCCGCCGCCGAGGTGCCAGCACCGCCGAATGCCAACGCCAGGCCCACCACTGTTCTACGCATAACACCCCCCAGCGTGCGCGCGCCATCGACCGGATCGGGAGGACGCATGGCCAGTTCACATGGATTGATCATCAGAATTTTGTTCTATAATGGACACGTGTCTATCTTGTCTCTACACGGCGCCAGCGTCCAGACACCGCAATGGCCAATCTGTTCAGTTACAGACATATTTCGTCTTGATGCTCAGGAGACTCCATGACAAAGTCCCATGCCAACGCGCCTGTTGATCGCCGTAGCCTACGCACGCGTACCGCGTTGCGCGACGCGCTCCTGGAGCTCATCGCCGATCGTGGCTGGGATGAGATTGCGGTGCAGGATGTCTGCGAGCGGGCCAACATCGGCCGCTCGACGTTCTATCTGCACTACCCCAACAAAGATGCCCTGCTGCAAGGTGGTCTTGAGGACCTGCAAGCCGAGCTGCAACGCCAAACAAGCGCACGATCAGATAACGCGAGTCCAAGTGCCGGGGCATTGGAGGGTTTTCACTTCGCGCTTGGACTCATCGAGCATGTTTACGAGCACCGAAAGGTCCTCCGCGGCATGATCGGTCGGCGCAGTGGCCATGTTGTGCAACAGCGTTTTCGCGAAATGGTGATTCGCCTTATCACTGACGAACTGCCTGTATCAACTGGCAATGTCCCGCGCGGTGCAGTCGCGCGCTGGCTGGCGGGTGCCTTTGTGGAACTATTGAGCTGGTGGATCGATCAACGCACCCAGTTGCCGCCGAAGGAACTGGCTGTGTTATTCAACGAACTGTCACGGTCGGCACTGGAGCAGCGTCGCGTGTCTTCCTGACGTATCACGCAACCGACTATTCAAATGTTGCCCAATAGTCAGGAGCGTACTCAGGGCAGAGCTTTGTCTCAGACGCCTCGATACCAGTCCAACGAAGCTGAGTCGATGCGGCTGCTACATCAGCCGCTGAATCAACATGAAGATCATGCACACCTCCGATATCCGTATACGCATGGCCCTGCCTCCTGCCTCGTTCAGTCGAATTCCAACGTCGATCGGAACTCCGACCGGTTCATCAACTCCCTCAGAGCAGCCACGAAATCCGGTGATTTCTGAAACGGGTGATCACGATAGACCTCGGCGTACGCTTCATCCAATCCCGTTATCTCAGCGGTCACACGTGCTGCAACATCGTGCACGTGTGTCACCCGTTCCCGGGCAAACCTCAAGTTGTTGGGGTCGATGTGCCCCGCCGTGATGAATCCCCGCGTCTTTTTGGCGCAGCGGCAGGGGTTGGCGGTGTTTACAAGTCCGCACTTGTCCTGCATGAAGTTCTGCAGGTCGCGGCGGGCGCGAGCAAGTCTCTGTCGGAAGTTGTCCCGGCTCAGATCCAGCAGCTCCGCGCCGACGGTGTCGCTGACGCCGAAAATGCTGCCGAGGATGAAGATCAATCGCTGCCCCCGATCCAGGCACAGCAGCATGCCCGACGTGCATCCGATTCGCGCCTCCGCGACGAGGAGCTGCTCGTCGGCTGGAACCGCCTGCAGATCCGGCAGCTCCAGCTCCGCGTCTGGCGTGTCGTCGAGGTTCTGTCCGTACTGTGCGAACGTGATTTCCCTCGACTCGGCGCGGTTGCGTTTCATATTCAGCAGGTGGTTGATGGCGATTCGGTAGAGCCAGGTGCGAAGGCTGCTGCGTCCGTCGAACGTCGAGAGTCTCGTGAATAGCTTTATCAAGACCTCCTGGGTGGCGTCTTTAGCGTCCTCCGGGCGATGCACCATTCGAAGCGCGAGGTTGTAGATCCAGGATTGATGGCGCACAACCAGTTCCTCAAGGGCGGCTCGACTGCCTCCCTTGGCCAACTGGACGAGTTCTTGGTCTCGCCCTTCACCTGTAGCGACATCCGTAAACGGATTAGGGGTGTTCACCATTTGCTTCTCCATGCCCGATTAGACACACGCCGGCCCCGCCTGTTTTGTCGGCGGATGCAACCGGCGGTAAGCCCGCCGCTCACCGCAAATGCTTGCCAGCCTCCCAGCCGTGGGGCGCGAGGTACTTCTCGCCCACCGCGAGTGCCTCGTCCTCGATCGGCGTCGCAAAAGTGTCGTTCCAGCGGTTGAGGAACCCGAATAGCGCGATCATCGCGACGATCTCGACGATCTGACCGTCGTTCCAATGCTCGCGCAGCTTCGCGAACATCTCGTCGGTGACCCCGTTCGGCACACCGCCTGCGGCGAGCGCCACATCGAGCGCGATGCGCTCGGCCTCGGTGTAGAGCGGGCTCGTGCGGTATTCCCACACCGCATCGAGCTTGGCATCGTCGATCCCGGAGCCGAGCGCGAGCGCGGCGGTGTGTGACATGCAGTAGCGGCAGCCCGCGGCGCGGCTCGCGACGTGGGCGATCAGTCGCTTGAAGCCGGCATCGACCTCGCTCGTCTCCGGGTCCGAGACCGCTCCCATCATCTGTACGTATGCACGCAGTATCTTCGGCCTGCGCTGCATGATGAGTATCGCGTTGGGGATGATGGCCCCGACGCAGTTGAACAGTGAGAAGACGTCGGCGAGCACGGGGTCCGGAGGTAGTGGCTCGAGCCGAGGGGCTGGTTTCTTGAACAGGTTCATGGTGTCTTTCGTTCCTTAGGAAAATTCAATATGTTGTACAGGCCGGTGACCGACAACGATTCATCGCTGAGAACGGTCATATTCAAGTCGTGTTTATCTTGCACCTTTCGCGCTTCAGCTACGGTGTTGACACTGATCATTACCAGTTTCAACCGTATGACCTCAAACTGGAGCTGTCAGATATTGTGGATCGGGCCGGCACTATCAGGCGGCCTCTTTCGCGTCGTTTCCTCGTTCCAGTCGTGTTCGATGTAGCTGCCGGAGTCAGACGATCTTTATGCCTTGCGGAGGCTTGGGTTCCCCAATTTTCTGGTAGAACCAGATCTCGTATCCGTACGGATCCGTCACCTTGAAAGTTTTATCGCCCCACCACTGCAGGGTCAGAGGGTCGGAGATATTTACGCTCCGCTTTTTCAGTTGCGCGTGGTACGCGTCGACATCAGCTACCTCCAAATAGATGTCGACGGGGCGCTTGCCTGCTGAAGGTTGGGTTCCATCAATCTTCCCCCGGGGCCGGGCGAACATAATCCTCGCGCCGCCAAGGGCCAAAGTGACCATGTTAAGCTGCCCGTCCTGCCCCGCCACCCCCATCACGCGAGTGAACCCGAGTTCGCTCGTATAGAAGTTATGGACATTGTCGACCGAGTCCACGGTGATAAAGGGCATGGCGGCCCTCACGCTCTCGTTGGTCATGCTCTTGCTCCTTTCGTTCATGGCGCCCTTGGTTCGTTAGCGCCCGTCACCAGCAGCGCCGTCCGAAGCGGATTGGAGGGTTGCCATCTCCTTCTCCGTGATTGATTAGACACACGCAGGATCCGACTGTGACAGAATGGCCGCTTGCGCCAGGCTTGGCCGTGCCCATAGATGCCCCGCCAGCGCGGGGATCGGTCCAACCAAACACGGAAAAGACGTAAAAATCCTGACAATCGTCGTTGGTCTTCCTGACATATCACGCAACGGTCATTCAATATTTGGTGTACGATTTTTTTGTTTTTTGAGACGACCCTCAATCGCGCAAGTGGCGCAGCTCCACGGTCAAGACCCTGAAGGTTGTCGTTCGATTGAGGCTGGACTACCCAGCCCACACGCACGCTCTGCCACCTGCGCACCGAGTGAAACCGTGATGCGCCGATGGCCATCGAAGCCTGTGCAGGGTTGGAATGCGCGTCATTCACCACAGTGGGTTCGGGTTGACAAGCTGCGCCGAGCGTGGTGACCGTCACGCAACGTTTGGCCCGCGCGACCGCCCGAACTCCCACGACACCCCGCCACCACGCACTACGGCGGTCAAAGTCAGCCCCAGCCGTTGCTCGATCACCGGTTTCCACGGCACCAGGCATGAAGCCCATGCCGTCATCGATCATGGCGAAGCGGCCACTGGCGAGTTGAACATTGCGGCGATAGGTTCCAGTCACGCGCTCGCCATCGGCCACGGTGCGGTGCACCAAGCCAGTTTGCGCAGCGATGGTCTTGGCTATCGCGTCAATCTCGCGTCCACGCAGCGTCCCCAACAGATTGCGCGCTAGGATCACGCGCTGTCCGCGCCGCTTAGCCAACCCCTGTTCGATCAGGAAATCCGACCGCTGACGCAGTGCATCGCGTGCCTCACCGCCGAAGCCGTTGTCAGCGATGCCGCTGGCACCACCGATCAACTGCTGGTCCAGCCAGGTCGCGCCGATCACACGGGTTTGCCGCTCGATGGGCAAGTGCGAACGCAGTTCCACCGACGCGCCGCCCAGTCGCTGCGCATCGTATTGCCGACCTTGCTCGGACAGGTTTGCCGGCACCCGCCAGACGCCTTCTGCCACACGCTCCACAATGCCCGCCCGGCGCAATGCTTCCAGGCGGCGCACATGAGCATTAACCACCTCCTTGGGGTCGCGCTCGGGTGTGGTCTGAGCCTTGGCCATCGTCAGGTGATGGCCGCTGCGGTACAGTCCATCGACTGCGAGCGCGGCGATGTTCTTGTCAGCTATGCGGATGTCAGGCGCGCCGCGCACCTCTACCACTGAGCCGACGAGGTATTGCTCCAACTCCACTTTGGCATTCAAGGCGACGTAATGCGCCTTACCGTCGATGCCATCAATTACCAGATAGCCACGGTCGTATAACTCGTCGGCCATGCCCTTGGCCACCACCCGGCCGACCACCGGGCGGACATTCTCGCCCGACTCGAACACAGCCAAGTCACGCTGCTCGCCGCCCATGGCCCGCTGCATGGTGCGCACGATGTCGCCACGCTCGCCCATCGTTCGCAGAACCTGTTCGGCCTCGGCGTGGACGGTCCACACACCGGGCGATGACTCGTGCGCCAGCCCCATGCGCTGTAAGCGTTGCAGCCGTCCGATCAACAGCACGTGCTGCTGTCTGCGCGATGGATCGTTGGCAGGTTGATTCATATGAATCAACCCGCCTTGCGCTTCGCGTTGCAGCGTGCGATCCAAACTGGTCCAGCGTTCTTGATCGACCTCCCGCCGCAGGCTCTGCTGTATCTCCAGCTCGGTGCGTGGCCCCAGCCATTCGGTAGCCAGTTCCGAGGCGCGATCACGCATTCCTTGCGCGATGTAGTCGCGGGAAATGATCAAGTCCTTGCCTGTGTCATCCTTGCCGCGCAGCACGACGTGGGTGTGTGGGTTGTCGGTGTTCCAGTGGTTCACGGCCACCCAGTCCAGGTTCGTCCCCAGATCGGCTTCCATGCGGCTCATCAGGTGCCGGGTGTAGGTGCGCAGATCATCGAGCTGCTCGGCATCCTCCGGTGAGACGATGAAGCGAAACTGGTGCCGGTCTTCCCGGCTGCGTTCCTCGAAGGCGACCAGATCGGCGTTGTCCGTTGTTGATCCATAGGCCTGGCCCGGCTCACCATCGCGACCCACGCCTTCGCGCTCGATGTAGCGCAGGTGTGTGGTGGTCGATCGTGGCCCAGCCTGCTTGAGATTCACCAGCCGGGTCTTGATGGTGACGCGCCGTGAGCCAGGTTGCGCAGAGCGGCCGGTAAAACGGGCGGCCACATGCCCTCGTCCGAGGCGTGCGCCAGGCCGCGCGCCTGACTTGCGTACAGACTTTACGCCAGCCTTGCTGACCTCCTTGAGCACCTGGGAAACGAACTTTTGCTGGCGGTTCTTGGGCGCGCCAGGGCGTACACGAAAACGGTCGTCGTCACGGCTGCTCATGGCGTGAACTCCAGCGCAATGCGGCTAAGTCCAGCGAACAAAGCACGCAGATGGGCCAATGCTGACGCGGCCTTCGCGCCGTCAGCGGCACAGCGCCGCAAGAAGCGCGTGCCGCGCCAACCCACGTGCAGACAAGGCTTTACGCGCACCAGGGTGCCGCGTCCTTTTATCTTGCCCTCCGTCTTTTCTGATCGCTGACGCGACCGGCCCCGACGGGTGGGCTGCGATTGTCTGCACGGGTGAAGCACCGCAGCCGCAGGCCGTGGTGCAAACGATGTGCAGCGAGACTGGACGAAAAACGGCATGCGGCGCTGCACGTTCATGGCGTGCTCCACGTCAATAACGGCTCCGCGCTGCCAATCACGGCGGAGACAGCAACGGGACCGAAGTACCGGCTGTCGAACGATGCCGGATTGGTTGCACTGAGCAGGAACAGCTCACCATCGTGAAGCCGCCGACATTGTTGCCATGCCGACAGTGGACGGCCACGACCATCTGTTGCACGGACGCCAGTTACTGCCACGTCGTCGATGCGAACGATGTGCTTCTCGACACACACCTGCTGCGGTGACATCGCGCCGATGCGCTTGAGCAATGGGATGCGTTGGGGCAGGTAGCCACGCTGCGCAGCCAGCGCGGCGGCGT
>MGZO01000067.1:1297-9229 GCA_001802655.1 Hydrogenophilales bacterium RIFOXYD1_FULL_62_11 | reverse complement strand
GAGTCTGCCGGGCCGATGCGGTACCAGCCGCGTGGCACGCTGTCACTCGGGTTGTAGACGATCCGCGCAATGGGTGTATGCACAGACGGCCAGGCAAGCGCAGCGATGCCGAGGCCGATGAGCACAACAACCAGGCGGCGGGTGTTCATCGCAACACCTCGCCCGCGAGGTAAGCCGCATGCCGCTCAGCGGTGTAAGCCGGTAGCGGCAAACGCGCGGACAGTCGATTGCCCAACGTGCGCCAGTACGCCGGCGAAACCGACACCGGATCGATGTCGAGCGCTTCGATGGCGTCGATCTGTGGCAAGACCGACTGCACCTGCCACTCACCCTCGGCGCACAGCAGCAGATGCGCGCCCGGCTGAATCCCGGCGATGCGCTGTACCGCATCAAGTGGCGTGCATGCCTGCAAAACCATGAGCTGCCAGCGCGTCGTGCCGTAGTCGTTGGACTCCCAGCGCACGCGGCAGAACATCGCAGCAGGAAGGAACGCCGCGCAGCGGCGCCAGCGATCCAAGCGCAGTTCGTGCACTGGATGGCCGAAACGCAGATAGAGGTTGATCCGCTGTGCGACAAACGCCAGCGACACATGTGTCAGCGGCGTGCCGCTGTTGACGCTCGATAGCACGGGACGTGGTATTGGTGGCGCGTTGCTGGTCGCCTGCGGTAGCGCACTCATGGCTGCTTCTCCGGGAATTCGCGTTCCAGCAACGCACGAAGCATCTCGGCGACCGTGATGCCGCGTGTGAAGGCTTCAACCTTGATGCGGGCGCGCAGCGTCGGCGTCACGTCGATGGTCAGTCGGGCGGTGTAGAGATCGGTCTTGCCGATGTCTGCACCGTCGCCCTGGCGCACCCAGGCATCGGCGTGCGGATTGGCGGGCGGACGCGCACCGATGGCAACCCGTTTGCCGTTCTTCATGGCGCCATCCTCAACACTTCATCGGCGAGCGCCGCGATCTCGCGTGCAGCGATGCTGTCTGCGTCGAGTTCGCGGGCAAGTCGGCCGGCGGCCACGCTGTCAGCGAACACGATGCGCTGCCGAACTTCCGAGAGCAGCGATGGCAGCGGTTGATCGGCGAGTGCGCTGCGCGCCTCGCGTCCGATCACCGTGGTGCTGACGCGCCGGTTGATGATGAAGGCCGCGCGCAGCGCTGGCCGGAACACCTGCGCTTCGCGAATCAGCGACACCATCTCGGCGCTGGCCCATACGTCGTAGGGACTGGGCTGAACGGGAATCAGCACCAGGTCCGCCGCGAGCAGCGCGGAGCGCGCGAGGGCGGCGATCCGGGGCGGGCCGTCGATCACGATGTGATCGCAGCGTCTGGCGAGTTCTGGCGCTTCCTGATGCAGGGTCTCCCTTGCCAGGCCGACAGCACCGAACAGCCTGGACAAGCCGTTCTGGCTACGGCGCTGTGTCCAATCGAGTGCCGAACCTTGGGGATCGGCATCGATCAGGATCACTGAGCTGCCTTGCATCGCCAGCTCACCGGCGATGTGGGTGGCGAGGGTGGTCTTGCCGACCCCGCCTTTCTGGTTGAGCAGCGCGATGATCATGATGCGCTGCCTCCAGCGCGTCGGTTTATCCACAGCGCGCGGGGTCTTCTTATCGTTAGTTTTATAGATTCAAAGTTAGAACCTAAGTTAGGAGACGCCGAAACCCGCACCGCAAAAGGCTTTTCGGTCAATCCGTACTCCTGATAGCACGAGACGGTCACTCCTGATAGCACGAGGATTCCCACTCCCGATAGCACGAGCGGATTCACCGCTTTTCCACAGGCAATGAGCTGGCATTGAAGCTGCCACCGGGGCGCAGCGGTGCCGTGGACGGCACGGCGCGGAAGGTCAGCACTTCCGGGCCATGCCTTGGTCGCAGGACGGCAAGCGTGTAGCCCGGCAAGGGCTGACGCGCCACGATGCAACGCAGGTCGTAGGCGAAGTCGGTGAAGCGCGCCAGACTCCCGGACTTGCGGTGCAGATGAGGAAAGTCGAAGCGCCAGCCCTCGCGCTGCCAGCCGCCGTGCTTGCGCACCAGGCGGTACAGCCAGCGCTCGATGCCACCGGTCAGGCGGAAGTAGTTGGCGTCGATGGTCAGCACCAGACTCTCTTCGAGCACGCCCGCATAAAACCAGTCCGGCAGGATCAGCTCGATACCCAGCGGTCGGCCCTGGCCGTCCGCGCGCTCCTTCCATTCGTTGATCCACGAGAAGCGGTGCAGGCGTCGCGCATTCGGCTGGCGGATGGATGTGGCTACGCTGGTCGATTGCAAGCGGTCCAGGGCCGCCTTGAGGCGCTGGTAGTCGCGCAGCGATGTGCCGCGACCGATGAAGCGCAGGATCTCGTAGGGTGTGGCCGCCATCAGCCGCGACGAGCGAATCCCCGCATCGCGCGCCTCGACGATCTGGCTGGCAGCCCAGATCAGGATGTCGGCATCCCATATCGTCGCTAGACCATGCTCGGCCGTGCCTTCGACCCGCACGGTCACGCTGCCGGTGCGGAAGTCGATCGGCACCGTGCGCTTGCTCTTGGCCAGCGAAAAGAACGGGTAGGCCATCAGGTCTTGCGCATCGCGCGCTGGCAGCTCGCCGGAGAAGGCATGGAACAGTTCGAGCTGCTCGCGCTGCGGGTCGTGCCCGATGACCATTGAATGCAGTGTCCATCGCCGATCAGCGCACGCCGGGACGGCGCGCGCTGTACTCGGGGTCGGACGTCATCTCAAAGCTGCGCGCATCGGCCCAGGTTTCGAGGTCGACGACGGCGTACATCACGCGCCGACCAAACTTGCGGAAGCGCGGCCCGCCGCCGATGACGCGTTGCTTTTCCAGCGTGCGCGGGGACAGCCGCAGGAACTCGGCGGCTTCGTCGTTGGTGAGGTAGCGCGCGGGCTGCGTGGTCTGGGCAGGCTGCTGGGTGGCAGCGGGTGCGGGATACGGCCGTAACGGTGCGGGTCTCATGGCATGGGCCTCCATCGGTCAAGATCGCCGACGAAGCAATCGCCGCCGGATGGAAGCAGTTTCGGGAAAGTCAGGCGTTCTGCGCAGGGACGTTTTGCGTCGCCGCGCTAACGTCCCTGTGCGGCCCTGCCGAGTTAGAGTAGGCGGTGGTATCCACCAGCCATGAGCGTTTGCCCGCGCCGGATCAAGCGGCGGACTTGGGCGCGCAGATCGCTGTCGTCGTACCAGCACTCGGCGACGGTGGTGATGCCGAACAACACTTCGGCCACGCCACGCTGCGAAGCACCTGCCAGCGTGCCGTCGAGCGCCTGCAGGGTGCGCATGTGGAGCATTGACGTGCGATCTGGTCGGCCTGTGGCGATTGCAGTGCGGTGCACCTTTGCGGCGTCAAGCAACGCCAGCTCGGCTTCGATTGCGCGCCAGCGCTCGGGGAGCTTGCAACCGGCGCGGACGGCATAGGCGTAAGCCATGCCGTCTTCCAGTGCGGGCGATATCGCCATGCGCAGCATGCGATTGACGAGCTGACTGGTCAGCACCAGGCGCTTGCCGTCGTGCATCAGGTGCTTGCGGCCGGGGAAGCGCCAGAGCTGGAACAGCAGCGCATCGGCCGTGGGATCGGCATCGGGATAGACTTGGACTACCGATGATGGATCAGGGAACCAGTCGGGGTGCGCGTCGCGTGCATCGCGCGCGGGGTCTTCCAGCAGGCGCAAGCCCCAGCGATGGGCCTCGTGCTGCGGATGGCGCCGGTGGCGTTGCCAGGCGCGCCGGTATTCCGGGTTGCGCCGCAGGTATTCCCAAGCCAGCGCGGGGCCGTCCAGATGCAGGACGTACAGGTATGCAGCACTGGGATGCCAGTGAACGGCGCTCGAATCTGCCATGGCGCAACCTCCACTCGGATAGAAGGAAATCAATCGCCACGGTGGACACGGCGGGCAGGACCGCACCGGTCTTCGACTGCTATGGGTTAATCACATAGACCCAAGGTCTTCATTTGATGGGGATGGGGGTCAAGTCCCATCATCGGCCTGCGTCGGCAAGCGTGTTGCCACAGCCGCGGATCAGCGTGCCGCCCCGCGGCAGTCGATAAGGTGGCCGACAACGGGCCAGGCATTCGCACAATTTGCGACAGAGTTGCGCCGTTCCTGTACTGAGTAGCGATCCATGCAAAAAAGGTCTGGACCCAGACCCAAGAAGACGTAATGCGAACCGTTGCGGCATCGCATGGAGTGGCCTGCCAGCGGCGAGCCAACAGGGATCGATCAATCGTTGATCGATCCCTCAGCCCGAGCTAGCCGGGCGTATTCAGACAGTCGCCGCTTTGGCGTGAAATGCAGATCGCGTGCAACGGCCAGGTTCCGTGGCCCGCGAATGCCTTCAAGAACGGAGAGTCGCACGTGGCCGAGTTCCGGCGTGCCAATGCCGAGGTCGATCAGGCCGAAGGCGGTGTCGCCGTCGTCGGGATCGAGTTCGGTCAAGAGCCAGGTCGCATGCGCATCCAGGGTGAACAGCTTGACGACTGGCAGCGGGTCGCGTTTCTCGCCGCGCGCGGCGGCAGCGCCGTTGTCCAGCAGTTGGGCGCGGTGATCGTCGGTGATGAGCGGGGTCATGACCGCATCCTCGCGCAAAAGCGTGACTGGGCAATTACGCTTCTACGCCGAATCGCCAACGCGGATTCCACCGAATCCGTAGATGCACGAATCGACGAATGCGTAGGTACGGAACCCATGGTTTCAGTAAAAATGGTTTTCAGCATAGACACACCCGTAACAAGTTCCAGCAGGGAAGGCCATCAAATGAACACTATAGATTGTAGCCCTATAGGGCGCTATCGGGTGTCATCGTCGTTTTACACGAAACGATTTGATGACATCGAAGAACTCATTCCCTGCGGCGCTCAAGACAGTCAGAAAAGCCCGTGGCCTCAGCCAGGAAGCTTTCTCGGACGTGTCGAGCCGCACGTACATGAGTTCGCTCGAACGTGGCCTGAAAAGCCCGACCTTGAGCAAGGTCGCCGAGCTGTGCGAGGTCATGGACGTGCATCCACTGACCCTGCTGACACTGGCCTATGGTGGTGATAGCAAGGGGATTCATGATGTCATCGAGCGCGTGAAGCGCGAGCTGGCCGCCATCCGGGCCCAGAAGGGCAAATAGGCGAGAAAAGGGCGCTGCCTAGCGGCAGCGCCCGCGTGACGGCTACGTCACGATGCGCTCCGCGAGCCGCGCTTCACGCGCATAGGCACTGATCGCCTTCGTTGCAATGAAGTGCAAGTCCCGCTCGACTGGAAGGCCGAGAGGGCCACGCACGGATTGCAGCTCTGCCAGGCTCACATAGCCCAGCTCCGGGAAGCCGTGCCCGAGGTCGCAGAGCCCGAAGGCATGGTCGTGGTCGTCCGGATCAATCTCGGTGAGCAGCCAGGTCGCGCCGGCGTCAGGGGTGAACAACTTGACCACGGGCGGTGGGTCGTAGTCGTCGTTGTCGAGGGACTGCCGGCCGTTGGCCAGCAATTGCGCGCGCTGTGTTTCGGTGATGAGGTTCATGATCGCAACTCCTTGAATGGACGCTCCCGATCGGAGCGCTGCGATCCGGGCGCACGCGCAAAGCGCGGCTGTCATACCCCCAACACGGGCGAAGCCGGCGCGGGCCGGGGGTTGACGGGCGTGCGGCGTGCGCCAAGCTGCGCTGCCTATCCGGTTGGTGATGTGGCCATGCCATAGAGGAGTGGCGTCGATAAGAAGTGCCGGTGCTACGGTGGACTGTGGCTTGCGTCGAGCTAGGTTCGATGGCGCATGAGGTCTTGCGTGTCCATCAGGCGTAACCTGTTCGGCGAATTGCGTATTCCAGTAAAAACTGCCACCCATTCCAGTTCAAACCTGCCACCTGTTCTGATTCAAAGCCGCCACGCTCAGCTGCTCTGCCCCAGCAACAGACTGTCATTGGTATCGTCTTGGGTGATCGGTGTTCGGCCGAAGCAGTCAGACTGAGAACAGATAGGAATGTTCGCTTCGGTCTGATTAACTGACACCGCATCCGGGCAAAGCCAATGTGACAAACCACGTCATTTTCCAGATCAAGGAACAAATCCTATGACCTGAGCTACGCCAATCAGGCTTTTTCTCCTGCCACCAGCAACAACCCGCCCCATGGCAGTACTTTGGGCACACCTTGCTCCAGCCAGGTGGTGCAGCCAGTTCCTGAGGGAAGAAAAATCGTCGAGCGCAGCGTCAGATTTTGCACAGGCAATCCTAAGAACAATGTGCGGATTTCGCGCGCACTATGCCAGCGAGCACCACGATACGCGCCGCTGCCGCCGTGCCTACCTTTTTGCCAGTAAAGCAGACTGGAACGGTTGAGCCAGCCGATGGCGAAGCGGTGGCGTGCCACCCGCACGCATTCGGCCACGGCTTGCCGCTCGTCGTCGGCAAAGCAAAGCGCGGCGATGGACAGCACATGGTCGAAACTGGCGTCGGCGAATGGCAGGGCGCGCGCATCACCTTCTATCCAGCTCAATGCCGGGCTGCTGTGGACACGCGCGAAATCCAGCCATTCTGAATTGGGATCGAGCCCGGTAGCGACAAGACCGTCAGCCGCGGCGCGGCGCGTGAACCAGCCGGTGCCGCAGCCGACGTCGAGCAGGCTGTCGCCAGCCTGTGGCGCAAGAAGGCGCGCAGCCAGCGCGTATTCGGTCTCGCCGATCCAGCGCCCGCGCGGGGTGTCGTACCAGGCATCGTAGTCGGCGGGGTTCATGCCTTCAGCGACTTCCATGCACTGATCAACGCATCGGCTGCCCGGTCGACTTCGGCCTCGGTCGTGAACCGGCCCAGCGACAGGCGCACTGCGCCCACCGCAGCTTCTCGTGACAGCCCCATCGCCGCGAGCACGCCGCTCACCGCATGGTCGCCGGCATGGCAAGCTGAGCCCGTGGACGCTGCCACGGCGGGAGCGGCGGCCAACAACTGCCAGCCTGCCACAGAGGGAAAAGAAAGGTTGAGGGTATTGGGCAGGCGTTCGGTCGGATGGCCGTTGAGACTCAGGCCTGGAATGGCCGCGCCAAGCAGCCCGTGCAGGCAGTCGCGCAGCGCGGTCATGCGTGTGGCCTCCTGTGTCAGCGTTGTACGTGCCAGCCGCGCCGCCTCGCCCAAAGCAACGATATACGGCACGTTTTCAGTGCCAGGACGCAGGCCGTTTTCGTGGCCGGCGCCGAACTGGACGGGCTCGAGGGCGACGCCGGTTCGCACGTACAGCGCCCCCACACCCTTGGGCGCATAAAATTTGTGGCCGGCCAGTGTCAGCAGATCGGCGCCTAGTGCATGCACATCAACCGCCACCTTGCCGGCGGCCTGGGCTGCATCCACATGCATCAACGCGCCCGCGGCATGGGCCAGGTCGGCCATCGCGCGCACGGCTTGCAGACTGCCGGTCTCATTGTTGGCCAGCATCACCGACACCAGCGCCACCTCCGGCGTAATGGCCTTCGCCGCGTGACTCGACTGCACCCGGCCAGCGGCATCCACCGGCAGTTCCGTGACCGACCAGCCTCCTCGTGCCAGATGGCGCAGGGGTTGCAGCACGGAAGGATGCTCGATGGAAGATGTCACCAACACAGTACGCCCCCCGGGCTGCGCTGCCCGCGCGGCCCCTAGCAGTGCCAGGTTGTTGGCTTCGGTGGCGCAACCTGTGAAGACGATTTCCGCAGGCGATGCGCCAATCAATGCCGCCACCTCGGCGCGGGCGGCATCTATTGCAGCCTTGGCACGCTGGCCGTAAACATGATCGGATGAGGGATTGCCGTAGTGGGCGGCGAGATACGGCAGCATGGCTTCCAGCACGCGTGGATCGACCGGCGTGGTGGCGTTGCAGTCGAGGTAAATCGGATTGTGGCTCATCCGACCTGCTCCAGACCTTGATTGCGGCCATCAGGCATTGTCATGTCTCCTCGAAGTGGTTTCAGACCGCCGACCCTGTCTGGCGCATCTTT
>MGZO01000067.1:0-1258 GCA_001802655.1 Hydrogenophilales bacterium RIFOXYD1_FULL_62_11 | reverse complement strand
ATCATAGAGCCATCCCGCCGTTAGGGTGGCCAGCGCCGTGAAGCCAAAGACTGCGAATTCGTTTACCGCCTGTACTTTCAATCGTTCGGCGGGCAAATAGGTCTGGGTCAGCAGCGTTGTGCCGCCGATGAAGGAAAAATTCCAGCCGATGCCGAGCAGCGCGAGACCCGACAGAAAGTGCAGAAACCCAACGCCGGACAGTACCAGCCCGACGTGGCCGAGCAGCAGAACGAACCCGGCCTGCATGATGCGCGCCGCGCCGTAGCGCTTAATCAGGGCGCCGGTGAAGAATGAAGGCGCGAACATCCCCACCACGTGCCACTGGATCACCGGGGTCACGCTCGACTCCGGCAAGCCGCAGCCCAGTATCGCCAGCGGGGTCGCCGTCATCACCATGATCATGACGGCAGAGCCGATTGCGGCGCCGAAGATCGCAACCCGCAGTGCGGGCGGGCTCAGTATTTCATGCATTGGGCGCGAGAGGCCGAAGTCTGCATCAACCACCTTGGGAAGATGCAGGCGGGAAAGTAGAGCCAGCGCGACAACGCTAAGGACGCCCTGCGCCAGATAGGAACCGACGAATATCTCTCCCGCGACCCAGTCACGCCCCCATAGTCCAAGCTGGGGGCCGAGGAAGGCCGCAACCACACCACCGGCCACCACCATGGAAATGGCCTTGCTGGCCTGGCCCGGGCCGGCGGCCTCGACGGCGGCGAACCGGTAGTAATTGGCGAATCCTTGGTAGCTTCCCAGCAGGAAGTTCCCGATGACGAAGGCGGCAAAGCTGCCATGGTGGAGCGCGAGTGCACATAGCAGACTGCCCCCGATACCCAGCAGAGCGCCGATCAGGAATCCCGGGCGGCGCCCGTGCCGTCGCATGAGCAGAGCCGCCGGCAGCGAGGCGGCGGCAGTACCAATCACCATGGCTGCGACGGGGAGCGTCGCTAGCGCCTTGTCGTGCGCAAGCATGGCGCCGAGAATCGCGGCGAGCGCCATTGACAGAACAATGGCGGACAGCATCAGGGCCTGGCTCAGCGCCAGGATCAGGATGTTGCCACGCGACGAGGAGTTCATCGGGCTCATCTAGTTCGCTATGCGCACGAGGATCGCGGGCGCTTACGAGCCTTCCATCATGCGTTGCAGCGGCACTTCCAGCGCTTCGGCCAGTCCGGCCAGCGTCGCTTCATCCTGCCCTGCCGCCGCCAGCATCGCGCACACATCCGCCGGCATCAGGATTACCCCATCCGCTGGCTGGACC
>MGZO01000066.1:16957-18572 GCA_001802655.1 Hydrogenophilales bacterium RIFOXYD1_FULL_62_11 | reverse complement strand
CGACGACCTGTTCGTCACCAACACCAAGATCCTGAAAGAAGGCATCGACAAGGGCATTGCCAACTCGATCCTGATCAAGATCAACCAGATCGGCACGCTGACCGAAACGTTTGCTGCCATCGAGATGGCCAAGCGCGCGGGTTACACCGCCGTGATCTCGCACCGTTCGGGCGAAACCGAAGACAGCACCATCGCCGACATCGCCGTCGGCACCAACGCCGGCCAGATCAAGACCGGCTCGCTGTCGCGCTCGGACCGCATGGCCAAGTACAACCAGCTGCTGCGCATCGAAGAAGACCTGGGCGAAGTGGCCGTGTACCCGGGTCGCGCCGCCTTTTACAACTTGAAATGAACCACCCCTGCCGCGCTTCGCGCGACCCCCTCAAGGGGGCTGAGGGCCGCGGCTCCGAGCCTGCCTGCGCAGCAGGCTTGGACGGCCCGAAGAAGCCTCGCCTCTGGCGAGGCTGCGGCCTGCAAGGCGCGCTGGCCTTCCGGCAAAGCCGGCCCGGCGGTGCCCTGGGTTGGACCGTTTCATGCGTTGCGGATGGCGCTCCGGCACCATGGGACATTGATGTGATGTCTCTGGCGCTTGACCTGAGCGCTCACTAAACTCGCGCCATGGCCAACCGCTTCATCCCCGCCCTGCTGATCACGCTGCTGCTCGTGCTGCACGCGCAGCTCTGGTTCGGCCGGGGCAGCGTGCCCACGGTGGCGGGCATGAAGCAGGAACTGGCCAGGCTGGAGCGCAGCAACCGCGAGGCCACACTGCGCAACGACCAGTTGGCCAGCGAGGTGCGCGACCTGCAAGAGGGCCTGGACATGGTGGAAGAGCTGGCCCGGCAAAACCTCGGCATGGTCAAGCCCAACGAGGTCTTTGTCCAGATCGCACAGACCCGGCCCTGAGCGGCTGAGCGTCTTTCGCGCATCATCCGCCACCACACGTCGTTGAACGCGACTCCCTTGGCCACGACGATCACGCTGCTGGGTGGTGAATCCACCGGCAAGTCCGACCTGGCGCAGGCACTGTGCCGGCACCTCAACGACGTGCTCCACATCCCCACCGCACTCGTTGCCGAACAACTCCGGCACTGGTGCGAGACCATGGGTCGCGCGCCGCGCGCCGATGAACAGTCCGCTCGCGCGGCCGAGCAGACAGCGCTCATCGCGCAGGCTGCCAGCCAGCATGGTGTGGAGCTCGTGGTGGCCGACACCACCTCGCTCGTGATCGCTGCCTACAGCGAGCTGTACTTCAACGACACCTCGCTGCTACCCGTCGCCCGGGCCGAACAGCGCGGCTACGGCCTGACGCTGTTGATGGGGCTGGACCTGCCCTGGGTCGCCGACGGCCTGTTTCGCGACGGCCCGGCCGTGCGCGACGCCACCGACGCCGTGCTGCGGCGCGAGCTGCAGATCGCCGGCGTGCGCTACCAGACGATCTATGGAAAAGGCCCTCAGCGCCTGCAGCAAGCCTTGAGGGCCATCGGCAAGCACCTCGGGCGGCAACTGCTGGCCGACGATCCGGCGCTGCGTCTGGGCCGGGGCCGCTGGGTCTGCGACAGTTGCAGCGACCCGGACTGCGAACACCGCCTGTTCAGCCAGCTTCTGACCACCGATC
>MGZO01000066.1:16702-16816 GCA_001802655.1 Hydrogenophilales bacterium RIFOXYD1_FULL_62_11 | reverse complement strand
CCGCCACACCCGCCACCTGGTCAGCAGCACCCGCTTCGTCGTCACCTACGCCATGGCCGTGCGCTCGGGGGCCGATGCCTCGCACCACCAGACACTGGCCCACGCCTTCGACTT
>MGZO01000066.1:15172-16686 GCA_001802655.1 Hydrogenophilales bacterium RIFOXYD1_FULL_62_11 | reverse complement strand
CGCGACCCCCAAAGCGGTGGCTACACCTGGCTGCTGGACTGGCGCGACGGAAAAAAGAGCGCGCTCGACGGCACCCAGCACGCCTACGGCCTGGCCTTCGTGCTGCTGGCGCACGCCCAGGCCTTCATGGCCGGACTGCCCGAGGCGCACGCTGGCATCGCCGAGACCTTCGAACTGCTGGAGCAGCGTTTCTGGGAGCCGGACCACGGCCTCTACGCCGACGAGATCGGCCCCGACGGGGTACTCCGCGGCTACCGGGGCCAGAATGCCAACATGCACCTGTGTGAGGCGCTGCTCGCCGCCTTCGACGCCACGGGCGAGATCCGCTACCTGGTCCGTGCCGAGCGGCTGGCCGACCACATCTGCATCCGCCAGGCGGCGCTGGCCGATGGCCTGGTGTGGGAGCACTACCGCGCCGACTGGTCGGTCGACTGGGACTACAACAAGGACGACAAGAGCAACATCTTCCGCCCCTGGGGTTTCCAGCCCGGCCACCTGACCGAATGGGCCAAGCTCCTGCTGCTGCTCGATCAGCGCCGTCCACGCGCCGACCACCTGCCGCGCGCCCGGTTTTTCTTTGACACCGCGATGGCGAAGTCGTGGGATGCCGAACACGGCGGCCTGTTCTACGGCTTCGCGCCCGACGGCAGCGTCTGCGACAGCGACAAGTATTTCTGGGTCCAGGCCGAGTCGCTGGCCACGGCAGCGCGCCTGGCCCAGACAACCGGCGAGGCGCGCTACTGGGCCGACTACGACCGCCTGTGGGCTTACGCCTGGCAGCATTTCGTGGACCATCAACACGGCGCCTGGTGGCGCATCCTGCGCGCCGACAACACCAAGATCAGCGACGAAAAAAGCCCTGCGGGCAAGGTGGACTACCACACCATGGGGGCGTGCTACGACGTCCTCGACACACTGGGCCAGGGCGCGCGACGGCTGCGCGCGACAACCTGACCCTGCCCGCCGTTCACTGAAGATTGGGCGTGGCGGGCGGCTGCGCGTGCGGCTGCAAAAACACCTGCGCCGCGTCCACCGGATCGAACCGGTACTGCGCGCCGCAGAAGTCGCAGCCCACCTCCACCTGACCCTGCTCGGCGATGATCGATTCGATCTCGTCGCGGCCCAGGCTGCGCAGCATGCTGCTCACGCGCTCGCGCGAGCAGGTGCAGGCGAAACGCGGCCCTTCGTCGCCCACGAGGGGTTCGAAACGGCGCAGGTCTTCTTCCCAGAACAGGCGGCGCAGGATGGTGTCGGCGTCCAGCTCCAGCAGTTCCTCGCGTTTGAGGCTGGCGGCCAGGATGGCGATGCGGTTGTAATCCTCGTTCAGGCCGATCTGGTCTTCGTCGCTGGCCACCGCACCGGCTCCGGCCAGGTTGGCCTCTCCCTGCAGCGGCAGGCGCTGGATCAGCAGGCCCGCCGCCACCTTGTCGTTGGCGGCGAGCACCAGACGCGTGTCGAGCTGCTCGCTCTGCAGCATGTAGTGTTCGATCACCTCGCTGAGCTTTTCCAGCTTC
>MGZO01000066.1:10376-15117 GCA_001802655.1 Hydrogenophilales bacterium RIFOXYD1_FULL_62_11 | reverse complement strand
GGCGGTGGCCATTCCGGTCTGTATGGCACTGGGGATGCTGATCGAACGCGTCGCCTATCGCCCACTGCGCAACGCGCCACGTCTGGCGCCCCTGATTACCGCCATCGGCGTGTCGATCATTTTGCAGAACATCGCCATGCTGATCTGGGGCAAGCAGTACATCCCGTTTCCGGCGATCCTGCCGCAAGGCCGCCATGACATTCTCGGCGCGACCATCAGCGATACCCAGATTGCGATTCTGCTGCTGGCATTGCTGATCATGCTGGCGCTGATCCTGATGGTGCAGAAATCCCGCCTCGGCCGCGCCATGCGCGCAACCGCACAGTCACGTCAGGTGGCGAGCCTGATGGGCATCGACGTGAACCGGGTGATCGCCTCGACTTTCATCATCGGCTCCGCGCTGGCCGCGATTGCAGGCGTGATGGTGAGCGCGTATTACGGTCTGGCGCACTACTACATGGGCTTCCTGCTCGGCCTCAAGGCGTTTTCTGCGGCAGTGCTGGGCGGCATCGGCAACCTCGGCGGGGCCATGCTGGGCGGGCTGCTGCTGGGGCTGATCGAATCGTTTGGCGCCGGCTATATCGGCGACCTCACCGGCGGCTTCCTCGGCAGCCATTACCAGGATGTGTTCGCGTTCTTCGTGCTGATTGCGGTGCTGGTGTTCCGCCCACAGGGTTTGTTGGGCGCGCGGGTGGTCGAACGTGCTTAACGCCAGCCTGCTGCGGTCGCGCTGGTTCAGCTTCGGCCTGCTGGCTTTGGGGTTGGCGCTGCTGCCTTTTCTGATCGACGCCGAGCTGGGGCGCTCATGGGTGCGCCTGCTCGACCTGGCGCTGCTGTACGTGATACTGGCATTGGGTCTGAACATCGTGGTCGGTTATGCCGGCCTGCTCGACCTGGGCTACGTCGCGTTTTATGCGCTTGGCGCCTACGTCTACGCCTGGCTCGCCAGTCCGCATTTCGGTCTGCATTTGCCGTTCTGGGCCATCCTGCCGCTGGGCGCCGCACTGGCCGGGCTGTTCGGCGTCTTGCTCGGCGCGCCCACGCTGCGGTTGCGCGGCGACTATCTCGCCATCGTTACGCTGGGCTTTGGCGAAATCATCCGCATTTTCATGAACAACCTCAACGCGCCGTACAACCTCACCAACGGCCCGCAGGGCATCAACCTGATCGACCCGATCCGACTCGGCAGCACCAGCCTGAGCCAGCCGCTCACCGTATTCGGCTATACCTTCAGCGGCGCTCACCTCACCTATTACTTTTTTCTGCTGCTGGTGATGGCCGTCATTTTCATCTCGATGCGGCTGGAAAACTCGCGCATCGGCCGCGCCTGGGTGGCCATCCGCGAAGACGAAATCGCCGCCGCCGCGACCGGCATCAACACCCGCAATCTCAAGCTGCTGGCGTTTGCCATGGGCGCCACCTTCGGCGGACTGGCGGGCGGTCTGTTCGCCAGTTTCCAGGGTTTCATCAGCCCGGAATCGTTCAACCTGATGGAGTCGATCATGATTCTGTGCATGATCGTGCTCGGGGGCATGGGGCATATTCCCGGCGTGATTTTCGGCGCGCTGCTGCTGACCTTGTTGCCCGAGGCGCTGCGCTACACCGGTGACTGGCAACGCAGCGTGTTTGGCCAGATCTACATCGACCCGGCGGATTTACGCATGCTGCTGTTCGGTATCGCGCTGGTGGCGGTGATGCTGTATCGCCCGGCCGGACTGATCCCCTCGGCACGCCGGCGCCAGGAATTCGCTGACGCCAAAACATGAGCGCGTTGCTGACTGTTTCTGGCGTAAGCAAAGCCTTTGGCGGCTTGCAGGCCCTGTCCAACATTACGCTGAGCGTCAACGCCGGCGAAATTTTTGGCCTCATCGGCCCCAACGGCGCAGGCAAAACCACCCTGTTCAATACGCTCACCGGCCTCTATACGACCGACTCGGGCGAAGTTCATCTTAAAGACGGCCAGCAGCGCGAACACCGCCTCAACAACCGCGCGCCGCATCAAGTGTTGAAAGCCGGTCTGGCACGCACCTTCCAGAACATCCGCCTGTTCGCCGAAATGACCGCGCTCGAAAATGTGCTGGTCGGCCGCCATGCGCGCACCACTAGCGGCGTCATCGGCGCGGTCCTGCGCCTGCCCGCCACCCGCCGCGAAGAAGCCGACTCGCATGCGCGCGCCCATGCCTTGTTAAAGCGTGTGGGCATCGAACAGCACGCCAACCGGCTGGCGAAAAACCTGCCCTATGGTGACCAGCGGCGACTCGAAATCGCCCGCGCGCTGGCGACCGAACCGAGCCTGCTGGCGCTTGACGAACCCGCCGCCGGAATGAACCCGGCCGAGCGCAGCGCCCTGCGCGAACTGCTGCTGCAATTGCAGGCCGATGGCCTGACCCTGTTGTTGATCGAACACGATGTGAAACTGGTCATGGGCCTGTGTACCCGGCTCGCCGTGCTCGACTACGGCGTGAAAATCGCCGAAGGCACACCCGATGTGGTGAGCCGCGATCCCAAGGTCATCGCGGCGTACCTGGGAGACGAGGCGATATGACGCCCCTGCTGAGTGTCAGCCAGTTATCCGTCGCCTACGGCGGCATCCAGGCCGTGCGCAATCTCAGCCTCGACGTGGCACAGGGCGAAATGGTCTGTCTCATCGGTGCCAACGGCGCAGGCAAAACCACGACCCTCAAAGCGCTCAGCGGCCTCATCGCAGCGCAATCTGGCAGCATTCAATTAGATGGTCAGCCGCTCAGCGGCCTGCCCGCACACGCCATCGCACGGCGCGGCATGGCCTTGGTGCCGGAAGGGCGCGGCGTGTTCCCGCGCATGTCGGTGGCCGAAAACCTGATGATGGGCGCATACATCCGCACCGACCGCGCGGCAATCGCCCACGACCTCGATCAGGTTTACAGCCTGCTGCCGCGCCTGACCGAGCGCCGTGCCCAGCCCGCCGGATTGCTGTCCGGCGGTGAACAGCAGATGCTGGCACTGGGTCGCGCGATGATGGCGCGTCCGCGCCTGCTGCTGCTAGACGAGCCGAGCATGGGACTGGCGCCGCTGATGGTGCAGGCAGTGTTCGACATCATTCGCCGGATTGCGGCAAGCGGCGTCGCCGTGCTGTTGATCGAGCAAAATGCCCATTTGGCACTCAAAACCTGCGCCCGTGGTTATGTGCTCGAAACCGGGATGATTACCCTCAGCGGCAACGCCACAGAGCTTGCCGCCAACCCGGCAGTACGGCACGCCTACCTGGGCGAAGCCTGAGTCAAGCCAAGCGAACGCAAAATTACACCCGACACGCCGGCTTCATCCCATAAGCCCTTCCGCCGCACGAATAAAAACATTTGAATCTCCGGCTGCTGGCACGGCACGCACACAAGACCGCGTAAGTCCCGGATAGCCCAGCCTTTTCCATGCTTCGGTCGTCAGCTTGCCTCCGTCAGGCTAGCTGACGGATAATTGAGGTTTTACGTAGTCTGCCCAAGTTGTCTTCCGACTGCTTTCCGGGCGATTGCCGAAGCCAGTTTTTTCTAGCCATAAGGGAACGCAATGCCTACCCGTAACGACCTTGCCAATGCCATCCGCGCGCTTGCGATGGATGCCGTCGAAAAAGCCAAATCCGGTCACCCCGGCGCCCCCATGGGCATGGCTGAAATTGCCGAAACACTGTGGAATCACCACATGCGCCATAACCCGGCCAACCCAAAATGGGCAGATCGCGATCGCTTCGTATTGTCGAACGGCCACGGCTCGATGCTGATTTATGCCTTGCTGCACCTGACTGGCTATGCCCTGTCGATTGAAGACATCAAGCAATTCCGCCAGTTGCATTCGAAAACCCCGGGGCACCCGGAATACGGTTATGCACCCGGCATTGAGACCACGACGGGTCCGCTCGGCCAGGGCATCACCAATGCGGTTGGCATGGCCATGGCAGAAAAAATGCTCGCCGCTGAATTCAACAAGCCCGGCCACACCATCGTCGACCACCACACCTACGCGTTCATGGGCGACGGTTGCATGATGGAAGGCATCTCGCACGAGTCCTGCGCGCTGGCTGGCACCTGGAAGCTGAACAAGCTGATCGCCTTCTGGGACGACAACGGCATTTCAATCGACGGGCACGTCGAGAACTGGTTTACCGACGACACGCCCAAGCGTTTCGAAGCCTACGGCTGGAACGTCATCGCTGGCGTTGACGGCCATGATGTCGTCGCCCTCGAAGCGGCGATCCAGGCCGCCAAAGCCAGCACCGACAAGCCGACCCTGATCTGTTGCAAGACGGTCATCGGCAAGGGTTCGCCCAACAAGGAAGGCACCCACGACGTTCATGGCGCAGCGCTCGGCCACGACGAAATCGAAGCCACCCGCAAGCACATTGGCTGGAATCATCCTGCATTTGAAATCCCTGCTGACATCTATGCCGGCTGGGACGCCAAGACCAAGGGTCAAGGCCTGGAAACGCTGTGGAACAACAAGTTCGCCGAATACAAGGCCGCGTTCCCGGCTGAAGCTGCCGAGTTCGAGCGCCGCATGAAGGGCGAACTGCCTGCCAATTTCAAGACGCACGTCGCTGAAAAACTGGCTGCCATCAATACCAAGGCGGAAACCGTCGCCACCCGCAAGGCATCGCAAATCGCGATCAATGCGCTGGCACCTGCGCTGCCCGAGTTCCTAGGCGGCTCGGCCGACCTCACCGGCTCCAACCTCACCAACTGGGAAGGCTGTCACACGGTTCGCCATAGCA
>MGZO01000066.1:9092-10350 GCA_001802655.1 Hydrogenophilales bacterium RIFOXYD1_FULL_62_11 | reverse complement strand
CCTGATGTTCTCGGAATACTCGCGCAACGCCATCCGCATGGCGGCATTGATGAAGCAGCGCGTGATCCACGTATTCACCCATGACTCGATCGGTCTCGGCGAAGACGGCCCGACCCACCAGCCAGTGGAGCAGACCGCCACCCTGCGCATGATCCCCAACATCGACGTCTGGCGTCCGTGCGACACGGTTGAGACCATGGTCGGCTGGGCGCATTCAGTCGAGCGCACCGATGGCCCCACCTGCCACATCCTCAGCCGCCAGAACCTGCCGTTCATGGCGCGCGACGCCGCCACCCTGGCCAACATCACCAAGGGCGGCTACGTGCTGAAAGACGCAGCAGATGCCAAGGCCATCATCATCGCCACCGGCTCCGAAGTCGAACTGGCCATGAAGGCCGCTGATGCCCTGGCTGCCGATGGCGTGCCGGTTCGCGTGGTGTCGATGCCATCCACCAACACCTTTGATCGCCAGGACGCTGCCTACAAGGCCAGCGTGCTGACCAAAGGCCTGCCGCGCGTGGCGGTCGAAGCCGGTGTCACCGACTTCTGGCGCAAGTACGTCGGTCTGGAAGGCGCAGTGATCGGCATCGACAGCTTTGGCGAATCCGCCCCGGCACCGGCACTGTTCAAGCACTTCGGCATCACCAGCGAGGCAGTGGTCGCAGCAGTTAAAAGCGTGCTGTAAAGCCCGTTGATCGCGAAGGCACGCGAAGTTTTCTTCGCCGTGCCTTCGCGGCCTTAGCAGATAAAAAACTTTTGATTTTTTGTTTAGGAGACTGAGAAATGGCAATTAAAGTAGGCATCAACGGATTTGGCCGCATCGGCCGCATGGCTTTCCGCGCAATCGCCAAGGATTTCCCCGAAATCGAAGTGGTCGCGATCAACGACCTGCTCGACCCCGACTACCTGGCTTACATGCTGAAATACGACTCGGTGCATGGCCGTTTCAACGGCGACGTGTCGGTCAGCGGCAGCAACCTGATTGTCAACGGCAAGACCGTTCGCCTGACCGCAGAGCGCGATCCGGCCAACCTGAAGTGGAACGAAGCGGGCGCCGACATCGTGATCGAATGCACCGGCTTCTTCCTCGACGACGAGACCTGCCAGAAGCACATTGCTGCCGGCGCAAAGAAAGTCGTGATGAGCGCCCCGTCCAAGGACGCCACCCCGATGTTCGTCTACGGCGTCAACCACGACACCTATGCCGGTCAGGCCATCGTGTCCGCCGCATCGTGCACCACCAACTGCCTGGCGCCCG
>MGZO01000066.1:0-9013 GCA_001802655.1 Hydrogenophilales bacterium RIFOXYD1_FULL_62_11 | reverse complement strand
AACCGTTGACGGCCCGTCGATGAAAGACTGGCGCGGCGGCCGCGGCATCCTGGAAAACATCATTCCGTCGTCCACTGGCGCTGCCAAGGCCGTGGGCGTGGTGTTGCCCGCGCTGAAAGGCAAGCTGACCGGTATGGCCTTCCGCGTGCCGACCTCCGACGTCTCGGTGGTCGATCTGACCGTCGAACTGGACAAGCCCGCAACCTACGCCGAAATCTGTGCTGCGATGAAAGCCGCATCACAAGGCGCCATGAAGGGCACCCTCGGCTACACCGACGAGAAAGTGGTCTCCACTGACTTCCGCGGCGTCGGCTTCTCCTCAATCTTCGATGCCGAAGCCGGTATTGCGCTGGACAGCACCTTCGTCAAGATCGTGTCCTGGTACGACAACGAATACGGCTACACCTGCAACATGCTGCGTTTTGTGCAGCACGTCGCGAAGTAAAGACTCAAGGGGCAAGGTACAAGATTCAAGGTTTTTCCTTGCCACTTGTATCTTGCCTCTTGTTTCTGGCTGTTGAGCTTTAAGGCCTGGCGCGGCCAACCCCGCGCCAACCCTTAAACCTTACCTTCAGGAGAACCACATGCCCCATTTCATCCGTGTCACCGATCTCGATCTTGCAGGCAAACGCGTCTTCATTCGCGCCGATATGAACGTGCCGGTCAAGGACGGAAAAGTCACTTCGGACGCCCGCATCACCGCCTCGATGCGCACCATCGAACATTGCCTTGGCGCCGGCGCCAAGGTCATGGTCACCTCCCACCTCGGCCGCCCGACCGAAGGCGAATTCAAGGAAGAAGACTCGCTCAAGCCGGTTGCCGACGTCATCGCGCAAAAGCTCGGCAAGAACGTGCGCCTGATCCGCGAATGGGTGAACGGCGGCTTCAACGTCGCTGACGGCGAACTGGTGGTGCTGGAAAACTGCCGCGTCAACGCGGGCGAAAAGAAGAACGTCGACGAAACCGCGAAGAAATACGCCGCGCTGTGCGACGTCTTCGTGATGGATGCCTTCGGCACCGCGCACCGCGCCGAAGCCTCGACCCACGGCATTGCCAAGTTCGCCCCGGTGGCGGCTGCCGGCATCCTGCTGACCGAAGAACTCGACGCACTGGACAAGGCGCTGGCCAACCCGGCGCGCCCGATGGTCGCCATCGTCGGCGGCTCCAAGGTGTCCACCAAACTGACCGTGCTGGAAGCGCTGTCGGAGAAATGCGAACAGCTGGTGGTCGGTGGCGGCATTGCCAACACCTTCCTCAAAGCCACCGGCCACAACGTCGGCAAGTCGCTGTGCGAAGACGACCTGGTCCCCACTGCGCAGGCGCTGATCGAGAAGATGACCGCGCGTGGCGCGACCATCCCGATCGCAGTCGACGTGGTCTGCGGCAAGCAGTTCGATGCCAATGAACCCGCCGTGCTGAAAGACGCAGGCGATGTGGCCGACGACGACATGATTTTCGACATCGGCCCGAAGAGCGCGCAGCAACTGGCCGACATCATCATGACGGCCGGCACCGTGGTGTGGAATGGCCCGGTCGGCGTATTTGAATTCGACCAGTTCGGCGAAGGCACCAAGACCATCGCCATGGCCATCGCCAACACCAACGCCTTTACCCTGGCTGGTGGCGGCGACACCATCGCGGCGATCCAGAAATACGATATCTACGACAAGGTAAGCTACATCTCCACCGCTGGCGGCGCCTTTCTCGAATACCTGGAAGGCAAGGTATTGCCTGCTGTAGCGATTCTGGAGGAACGTGCCAAAGGGTAAGCAGCAATCGCTAAGCGGTGAGCGGTTCTCGCTCACCGTTTTTATTTGAACCCGCTTGCGCCTTCCACTCACAGCTCACTCAATATGACCCGCAGAACCAAAATCGTCGCCACCCTCGGCCCCTCCTGTTCCGATGCCAAAACCCTGGACCAGATGATGGAAGCCGGCATGGATGTGGTGCGTCTTAATTTTTCGCACGGCGTTGCGCAGGATCACATTGATCGTGCCGAACTGGTGCGCTCGCTGGCGCGCACCCGCGGCCGCGCGGTCGGCGTACTGGTCGACCTGCAAGGGCCGAAAATCCGCATCGGCAAGTTCAAGGACGGCAAAATCACGCTGGCCAAGGGCGACATGTTCACGCTGGACGCGGCCTGTACGCTGGGCGACCAGACCCGTGTCGGCCTCGATTACAAGGAGCTGCCGAACGACGTCAAGCGGGGCGTCACCCTGCTGCTGGACGATGGCCGCATCGAGTTCTGGGTCGAATCCGTCAACGGCGCCGAAATCCTCTGCAAAGTGGTGCAAGGTGGCGTGCTGTCCAACAACAAAGGCATCAACCGCAAGGGCGGCGGCTTGTCGGCCGCCGCGCTCACCACCAAGGACATCGAAGACATCAAGACGGCGGCAGCACTGAAGGCCGATTACCTTGCCGTGTCGTTCCCGCGTTGCGGCGCCGACATGCGTCAGGCGCGCGAACTGCTGCGCGCAGCCGGTGGCAAGAGCCTGCTGGTGGCCAAAATCGAGCGTACCGAAGCGATCGAAAATCTCGAGGAGATTCTCGAAGCCTCCGACGCCATCATGGTGGCGCGCGGCGACCTGGGTGTCGAAGTTGGCGACGCGGCCGTGCCCGCCTTGCAGAAACGCATGATCCGCATGGCGATCGAGCGCAACAAGGTGGTGATCACGGCGACCCAGATGATGGAATCGATGATTACCAGTCCGATCCCGACCCGCGCCGAGGTCTCCGACGTTGCCAATGCGGTGCTCGACGGCACCGATGCGGTGATGCTGTCGGCTGAAACCGCTGCGGGCCTGTTCCCGGTTGAAGCCATCCAGGCGATGGATCGGGTCTGCCTCGAAGCGGAAAAGGAAGCCGAGCCCAAATTCTCCGGCGAGCGCATGATGAAAAGCTTCCTGCGCGCCGACGAAGCGATTGCCATGTCAGCCGTGTTCACCTCGGTCCATCTCAACATCAAGGCCATCGCCGCACTCACCGAAAGCGGCAATACCTGTTTATGGATGAGCCGCCTGTCGACCCGGGTGCCGATCTACGCCTTGACACCCCAGGTTGAAACCCGTAGAAAAGTCACTCTTTTTCGCGGCGTTTATCCGATCAATCTGGTTACCGCCAGCAAGGATCGTGATGTGCTGCTGGCCGAAGCCGAAGAAGAACTGCGACAACGCGGTGCCGTACGTGACGGCGACCTGATTCTGCTCACCATTGGCGAGCCCATCGGCCAGTCAGGCGGCACCAACACCATGAAGATCGTCCGCGTCGGCGATTCGAAAAAAACCTGATTCCACCCGACTATTTTTTAAACTAGGAGACTGTAAATGGCCCTGATTTCCCTTCGTCAATTGCTCGACCATGCCGCTGAAAACGGCTATGGCCTGCCTGCGTTCAACGTCAACAACATGGAGCAGGTCCAGGCCATCATGCAGGCCGCTGCTGCTGTCGACTCCCCGGTGATCCTGCAGGGTTCCGCCGGTGCGCGCTCCTACGCCGGCGAGCCCTTCCTGCGCCACCTGATCCTGGCCGCGATCGAAATGTATCCCCACATTCCGGTCTGCATGCACCAGGACCATGGCGCATCGCCCAGCATCTGCTTCCGCTCCATCCAGTCCGGCTTCTCGTCGGTCATGATGGACGGTTCGCTCGGCACCGACGGCAAGACCCCCTCCACCTACGAATACAACGTCGCCACCACCGCCAAGGTTTCTGAGCTGGCGCACGCCTGCGGCGTCTCGGTCGAAGGCGAATTGGGCTGCCTCGGCTCCCTGGAGTCCGGTATGGCCGGTGAAGAAGACGGCCACGGTGCCGAAGGCAAGCTGTCGCACGACCAGTTGCTGACCGACCCCGACGAAGCCGCTGATTTCGTCTCCAAGACCAAGGTTGATGCGCTGGCGATTGCCATCGGCACCTCCCACGGCGCCTACAAGTTCACCCAGAAGCCCACCGGCAAGGTCCTGCGCATCGACCGCGTCAAGGAAATCCACGAGCGTATCCCCAACGTCCACCTGGTGATGCACGGTTCGTCCTCCGTGCCCGAAGACTGGCTCGCCATCATCAACAGCTTCGGCGGCGACATGGGTCAGACCTACGGCGTGCCGGTCAGCGAAATCGTTGAAGGCATCAAGAACGGCGTGCGCAAGGTCAACATCGACACCGACCTGCGCATGGCGTCCACCGGTGCCATCCGCAAGCACCTGGCTGAAAACAAGGCCAATTTCGACCCGCGCAAATTCCTCAAGGAAGCTACCAAGGGCATGAGCGACATTTGCCAGGCACGCTACGAGGCATTCGGTGCAGCCGGACAGGCCAGCAAGATCAAGAAGGTGTTCAACCTGGAAGAAATGCAGAAGCGTTACGACAAGGGCGAACTGGATCCCAAGGTCAACTAAGCATCGCTTGGTGAAAATGAAAAGGGACGCTGCAGCGTCCCTTTTTTATGGGTATCCAGAATGTGTTGCTGATGCCGATCCACGTTGTATCAATTGAACCTGAACCGAATGCCGGATAGCGGCCGACATTGATGCTGGCCGTCATCACCGTCTGGCTCTCGGCATTCACCGGCATCTTTTAATTGCTTATATAAAGTTAGAATTTGCCTTGTCGTTAAGCTTAACGGTTCGACGCAATCGTTTTTTGTTATAGAAATTTAAAACCCTCCTGCGCAAAACTATCTTCACTTATCACTTATCTATGGAAACTAAAAGCCTATACACAATCTTGGGGATTAGACCAGATGCCTCGGTCGACCAGATTGAGTCAGCCTACGCTGAGCTTTTACATCAATTTAAGGATGGTTCTGAAGCCAATCCTGGTGGGGATGACCGTATACGGCTTATAGCTACCAGAGAAGCTTATGCAGTCCTATCCAACCCGGCTGCTCGGCAGCAATACAACCAAAAGCTTTTTGCGCCACAAACTTTCGACAGTCAACCAGAGATAATCTATCGGGTATCAGATTCATGGAGCATTCCTAAGTTGCTCGTTATCGGCTCCTTTTTGATAGGTTCAATCTGGGTTTATAACAACAGCGTCGCTGAAAGGGAAAAGCTGCGAATCGAATTGGAAAAAAACCAGATTAAACTTCAAAATGAGACACAAAACAGACAGGAAGCTGTCCAGCAAACGCAGTTGAATCGTCATCAGGAATTGCAAAAGACTGTACAAGAGAATGCTATCAGAGAGAATGCGCTAAGAGAGTCGCGCGAAACTGATTACCGCCTGCAGCAGCTGGCACAACAAGAGGCGCGGGAAAAACAACAAGAACAACAACGTGAAGAAGCCAAGTTACGGCAACAGAAAAACGATGCTGAGCGCCAAATTGAGAAAGAGAGACAGGCAGTTCGGTGGCTACAAAATGAAAATCAAAGGAATAACTACAGATATCGATGATTAACGAAATTGTTAATCAACATAGATTGGCCTTGAGTAATAAATTTCAGTAGATCGATTTCTGAGGTTAACGGGCTTGATCGGCGGATTCGTGAAGTTAAACAGATGTACAACTAGCAGACCATGAATGACGCAAATGGGTCGGAGACGACCACAGAGGACCCCCGATCCCATTTTTATGGGGATTCACGCGCATTAGCCGAGCATTGCCTTCAATGCCGCCAGGCGGTCGCTGCCGCTGGCCTTGGCATCGGCGGTGGTGGGCTTCTCCGGCTGCCGCACGTCATCGCCCAGTTCATCGATGAAGCGTGACGGGTCACAGGCGACCGATTCGCGCGCGCGCTTACGGCGCGAGCAGTAGCTCAGGGTGAGCGACTTTTTCGCGCGGGTGACGCCGACGTACATCAGGCGGCGTTCTTCTTCCAGGCGCCCTTCGTCGACCGCGTCGCGGTGCGGCAGGATGTTTTCTTCAATCCCCACCAGAAACACGTGACCGAACTCCAGGCCTTTTGCCGCGTGCAGGGTGGATAAGCGTACGGCATCGGGCGCCTCTTCTTCGCGGCCTTCGAGCAGAGTGATGAGCGCGATGGTCTGCGTCAGCTGCAGCAGGTTCTTGTCGTCTTCCTCGCCCTTTTTGGCGATCCAGGCGGCGAACTCCAGTACGTTGTTCCACTTGCCTTGCGCGACGCGGGTGTCGTCCTGATCGAAGATATAGACTTCATAGTCGATCGATTTCAGCAGGTCGTTCAGCACCTCGCCGGCCGGTTCGCGCACCACGCGTTCTTCGGTGCGGTTGATGAAGTGGCAAAACTCCAGCAGCGGCGCCAGATGGCGCTCGCCGATCTGCGACGCGGCGGCGGCTGAGAACACGGCCTCGAACAGGCTGACATGCAGGGTGGCAGCGACCTGGCCGAGCTTTTCCAGCGTCGCCGTGCCGATGCCGCGCTTGGGCGTGGTGACGGCGCGGATGAAGGCCGGATCGTCGTCGCTGTTGGCGATCAGGCGCAGGTAGGCGATCACGTCCTTGATCTCGGTGCGGTCGAAAAACGACTGCCCGCCTGACAGCTGGTACGGCACTTTTTCATTGCGCAGCGCCTGCTCGAACACCCGCGCCTGATAGTTGCCGCGATACAGAATGGCGTAGTCGCGCCACTCGGTGCGGTGCTGGAACTTGTGCGACAGCAGCCGCATCACGACCGACTCGGCCTCGTGCTCGTCGTCCTTGGTCGGCAGAATCTGGATCGGGTCGCCATGCCCGAGATCGCTCCACAGGCGTTTTTCAAACAGCTTGGGATTGTTGGAAATCAGACTGTTGGCGGCTTTCAGAATGCGCACGGTCGAGCGGTAGTTTTGCTCCAGCTTGACCAGATGCAGATGCGGATAATCCTCGCGCAGTTGCTTCAGGTTGTCGGCCGACGCGCCGCGCCAGCCGTACATGGCCTGGTCGTCGTCGCCCACCGCGGTGAACGCTGCGCGCACCCCGGTGAGCTTTTGCAGCAGCCGGTATTGCGCGATGTTGGTGTCCTGGTATTCGTCGACCAGGATGTGGCGCAACCGGTTCTGCCATTTTTCGCGCAGCTCGAAATGCGTATCCAGCAGTTCGGCGGGCAGGCGGATCAGGTCGTCGAAATCGACTGCCTGGTAAGCGCGCAGGGTGGCGTCGTAACGGTCGTAGATTTTGGCGTAGACGCGCGCGTTGTCGTCTTCGGCGGTGGCGAGCGCGACGGCGGGCGACTTCAGTTCGTTCTTCCACAGCGAGATGCGGCTCACCGCGCGGCGGATTTCCTGCTTGTCGGTGGTCTTGATGATTTCCGACACGATGCCGGCCGCGTCGGCCGAATCGAGGATGGAAAACGCCGGTTTCAGCTCGGCGAATTTCGCGTCCTCGCGCAGCATGCGCAGGCCCATCGAGTGAAAGGTGGTGACGATCAATCCCTTGGTGTTGACGCCCTGGGTCAGCTTGGCCGCGCGATCGGCCATCTCGCGCGCGGCCTTGTTGGTAAACGTGATCGCCGCGATCGAACTCGGTTTATACCCGCACTCGCCAATCAAATAGGCGATCTTGTGGGTAATGACGCGGGTTTTGCCCGATCCTGCGCCCGCCAGCACGAGCAAGGGACCGTCGAGGTATTTCGCCGCTTCGCGCTGCGGCGGATTCAAGGCGGAAAGCAAGCTCATGCGGCGCCGAATTCGCCTGCGAGGTACGCATTGATGTCGCCCGATTCATACAGCCAGGTTTGCTTGCCCGCGGCGTCGGTGATCAGCAGGCACGGCACCTGCGGTTTGCCGCCGCCGGCGATCAGGGCTGCGCGATGGATCGGGTCGTGCTGCGCATCACGCAACTCGATATCGAGCGACAGACGCCGAATTTCACGGCGGGTTTTCAGGCAGAACGGGCAGGTGGAGTAGTGATACAGCGCCAGGTTGCGGGTGCGTGCATCGATGGCCTGCTGCTCGGCCGCGGCGCGTACGATGCCCTTGGGGCGGGTGAGCCAGAACCACGCCAGCATGAACGGGGTCAGCAGCAAACGCAGGGTTTTGAAAAACAGACGGATCAGGGGTTTCATCTCGGAGGTGTCACGTGGGGTTCAGGCGGGGACGCTATGATGCAGGGCAACACAGCGTACAGAAACCGTATTTTATATGCCCACCTATGCCATTGGCGATCTTCAGGGTTGCCACGATCCGCTGCTGCACCTGCTGGACACGATCCGGTTCGACGCCACGACCGACCGGCTATGGCTTGTCGGCGATCTGGTCAATCGCGGACCGGATTCGCTGGGCGTGCTGCGTTTCCTGAAATCGCTGGGCGATGCCGCGATCTCGGTGCTGGGCAATCACGATCTGCACCTGCTGGCACTGGCCGAAGGCTACGGCCGCCTGCACAAGAGCGACACGCTCGACGCGGTGCTGGCGGCACCCGACCGCGATGAATTGATGCACTGGCTGCGGCATCAAAGGCTGGCCTGGCTGGAGAATGATTGCCTCATGATCCACGCGGGCGTGCTGCCCGGATGGTCCGCCGGGGACGCCATGCGTTACGCGGGCGAAGCCGAAGCCGCGCTGCAAGGCCCGGATTACCGGCTGTTTTTCCAGCGCATGTACGGCAACACCCCGACCGCATGGGACGAAAGCCTCAGCGGCATCGAGCGCCTGCGCGGCATCGTCAACAGCTTCACCCGGCTGCGTTATTGCACCGCAGCAGGCGAGTTTGATTTTCAGCACAAGGGCGCGCTGGGCACGCAGCCCGCAGGCTTGCTGCCGTGGTTTGGCGTACCGGGGCGAAAAAGTGCGGACGTGACCTGCGTGTTCGGCCACTGGTCCACCCTCGGGCTGATCAACCAGCCCGACCTGATCGCGCTGGATACCGGCTGTTTGTGGGGCAGCAAGCTGACCGCAATCAGGCTGGAGGACCGGCAGGTGTTTGCTGTGCAGTGTCCACAGGCGAAACGCCCAAAAGCCTAGCGGTGTCGGCTTCCGCCTGCGCTGCCAACTCGCGGCGGTGGCCGCTGGGCTGTATCGGTTCGCCGAACTGCAGTTCGGCGATGATTCCCGGCTCGCTGACAATTTTCAGCAGGCTCTGCCACATGCTGAGGTCGTCGATATAGGCCGGTGCGGCGCT
>MGZO01000065.1:17195-17436 GCA_001802655.1 Hydrogenophilales bacterium RIFOXYD1_FULL_62_11 | reverse complement strand
CGAAATTGGCCTGTCGGTGTCGCATGGCGGCTATCACCGTCATTCCGCCTACATTCTGGAAAATGCCGACATGCCGGGGTTTTCGCGCTCGGACCAGTCGCGTCTGGCGCTGCTGGCGCGCGCCCAGCGGGGCGCTCTCAACAAACTGCCGGAATTCGCCCCGGAAGCCGGCTTGCCGGACAGCGACCGTCTGCTGGTGTGGCTGTTGCGTCAGGCCGTGATTCTTTGCCGCAACCGTGCC
>MGZO01000065.1:17100-17168 GCA_001802655.1 Hydrogenophilales bacterium RIFOXYD1_FULL_62_11 | reverse complement strand
GAGGCCACCAGCAAGCGTTTCCGTCTGACCTTGCCCGAGGGCTGGCTGGAGCGCCGTCCCCTGACGCA
>MGZO01000065.1:9122-17040 GCA_001802655.1 Hydrogenophilales bacterium RIFOXYD1_FULL_62_11 | reverse complement strand
CTGAACCGGCTGTTTATTTGGCGTATTTCGCCTGCATGACCTGTGCGGGAATGGCAGGCTTGATCTCGGGTTCCAGTACCTCTTCCGGTTCGCAGCGATCAAGGTGATAGAGCGCGACCACCAGACCCACTGACGAAAGCAGCAGGAAATACGGTCCAAACAACCAGAACACCAGCGGCACCGCAAAAAGGAAGGCGCGCATGCCGATGGCAAACATGTTGCCTGCCCGTTGCAGACGCCGCGCAACCGCCTTGGGTGTGAAGTTGTGGTGGGCGCCTTGTTCCGGCACGTTCACCATGAACACGACATGGTTGGCCAGGCGCACCGACATGGCGAAGGCGAAGAAGGCCACGATGAAATCCAGCAGCAGGAACATCACCTTGATGATCCACAGCTCGGTCGCAAATGATCCCTTGAAGCTCAATGCATGCCAGCTTTGCGCAATGTTCTCGGCCTGGCCCGACAGGGTGAGCGTGCCGATGATGAGCAGCGCAGCGGTCGATGCCATGAGCGAGGAGCCCATGATGAAGTTGCGCATGGTCTGCACCGCCATCACGTCCTTGGACGGGGTGCGCATGATGTGTTCCACCCACAGGCTGCGCGCCAGCGCGTTGACGCCATGGATGGTGTAGGTGGGGTTCGAGCGCACCTTCATGTTGAGAAAACCGTAATAAGCGGCCACGATGGCGGCGCTGACGGAGAACGCCATCAAATCGGTTTCAAAGTCGGCAAATGTAGCCATGTCTTACACCGCACCCTGAATGTACCCGTGAACCGGCGCAGCTTCGGACCCCGGGGGTGTCACTTTATGGCGTGCGGTTTCGCGCGCGGGAGGAGATCTATCCAGCGCGTCAAGCTGGCGCAGCAGGGCGTGGAATTCGCCCAGATTGCTGACGTTGGCGAAAGACAGAGCATTGAGAATTTTGTTGGCGAGAGTGTTCATGGTCGGCTCGATCCAGGGGTTTGTGATGTCCTGAACTAAGCACGAAGCATTCCATGTTTTTATCTTGTTGTTTTTAAATGACTATCGGGAGAATTTCCGGGGCGGTGATAATGCGATTCGTTGCATTACGCAACTCTCTTTGTTTGAACGATGTTTTTATCCCTATGTATTTAAAAGAATAAGGCAGATCCAGTCACGGAGTTGAAGATTTGTAACGCATGTTGCAAAATGCATCTACCTTGTTTTTGTTGATGCAAATAAATGCCCTCTGCGCCGGTCTTAAGTCAAAAAGTGCTTTCGCGCCATTCCCTGCGGGGGAAAATTACGCTGGGTTATTACGCGGTGGCAGCGATCATTTTGGTGGCATCGCTGTTTTTTATCGGCGAGTTGCGCACGCTGGAAGCGCGCGTGGTACTGGGTCAGCGTGCCACGGATCTGTTCAATACGGTGCTCGAGATTCGCCGATTCGAACGAAATTATTTCCTCCATCATCAAGCTGCCGATCTGGCGGAAAACGGCCGATACATCCGGCTGGCGCAGGAAATGCTCATGGCCAACCGTGCGGATTTCGTGGCCATTGCGCCTGAAGAACGCCTGAGCCAGTTGCACACCCGCCTCACCCGCTATCAAGGCCAGATGGCAGCCTTGACCGCCGTCGATCCACAGCAGCTCGATGCGCTGGAACCGCAAGTGCGTCAGCTTGGACAGAGCGTCGTCGCCATCGCCGAGGCGCTGGCCGAAACCGAACGGCACCAGATTCAATCCACCCTGGTTTCTTTTCGCACGCTGCTGCTGGGCGTCATTTTGAGCATGGCGCTGTTGATCGTGGTGATCGGCCGCGTGCTGTCGCAACGGGTGGTCAAGCCGCTGAAAGAAATGGAATCCAGCGTGGCGGCCATTTCTGCCGATCACCGCGAAACCTTGCGGCCACCGTCGAACGATCGTGAAATCCTGTCCATCATCGCTGCCTTTAACCACATGCTGAAGGAACTGGACCTGCGGCAAAAATCGCTCATGCGGTCGGAGCGGATGGTGTCGCTCGGGACCATGCTGTCCGGTGTGGCACATGAATTGAACAACCCGTTGTCGAACATTTCGAGTTCCTGCCAGATCCTGCTGGAAGAGGGAGGCGAATGTGACGCAGCGACGCAGCGACGTTATCTGGAGCAGATCGATCAGCAGACTGAGCGGGCACGCAGCATCGTCCATTCGCTGCTGGATTTTTCGCGCGAGCGGGCATTTCGCAAGGAAGCCGTATTGCTGCGACCGCTGGTGGCGCAAACGGTCGGTTTTGTGCGCGGCGAGGTGTCGGCCAAATCGGTGGTGCAGTTGTCCATTGCCGAGGATTTGAGCGTGCCGGCCGATGCCCAGCGCCTGCAGCAGGTATTCGTCAATCTGATCCGCAACGCCATGGAAGGCCTGGGGCCGCAGGGACGAATGGATATTTCCGCGCAGCTTGTGCTCGCCAGCGAGCCGCCTGTGGGCACCGCGCTCGGCGAGGGATGCGGGAAGCAAGGCGCCATGGTGGAAATTCGTGTGACGGACAACGGTCCGGGCATTGCGCCGGATATTTTGCCGCGCATATTCGACCCGTTTTTCACCACCAAAGATGTCGGTCATGGCATGGGGCTTGGGCTGTTTGTGGCCTATGAAATTGTCGACGAGCACGGCGGCTGCATCGCCGTGCAGAGCACACCGGGGCAGGGTGCGACGTTCTGCATCCGTCTGCCCGCAACCGACGCAAGCCATAACAAGGGAGCGCTTTCATGAATGCACGCCTGTTGATCGTGGATGACGAGGACATCGCCCTAAACAATCTCCAGCACGTGATGGAAAAGGAAGGCTATCAGGTGACTGCCGCCCGGAGTGGCGCCGCAGCAGTGGCGCTGCTGGAGAAGCACGAGTTCGATGTGGTGCTCACCGATTTGCGCATGGAAGGCGTCGACGGCATGGACGTGCTGAAGGCGAGCCGCGAGCGGCAGCCGGGGGCGGAAGTGATTTTCATCACCGGCTTCGCGACGGCAGAATCCGCCGTGCAGGCGCTCAAACACGGTGCGTTCTACTACATTGCCAAGCCCTTCCGGCTCGACGAGGTGCGCAAGGTGGTGGCCGAGGCACTGGCGAAAGTGAGCCTGAGGCGCGAGAACGCCGATCTGCGGCGTGAAGTTGAGCTCTACCGGGACGGCGACGGCATCGTTACCCAGGATGTCGAGATGCAGCGACTGCTGGACATGGCGAAGCAGATCGCACCGACCGACTGCAGCGTGCTCATCACCGGCGAGAGCGGCACCGGCAAGGAGCTGTTCGCCAAATTCCTGCACCGGCAGAGCACCCGGGCCGATGGCCCCTACACTGCGATCAACTGTGGCGCATTCAGCGAACAGCTGCTGACCAACGAACTGTTCGGCCATGAAAAGGGCGCGTTCACCGGCGCCACCACGCTGAAGAAAGGCCTGATCGAAGCGAGCGCAGGCGGCACGCTGTTCCTCGATGAAGTGACGGAAATGACGCCATCGATGCAGGTCAAACTGTTGCGGGTGCTGCAGGAAAAAGAGGTGCTGCGGGTCGGCGGAACGCGGGCGATCAAGAGCGACATTCGGGTGCTGGCGGCCACCAATCGCGACGTCAGTGAAGCCATTAAAAACGGCAGCTTTCGCGAGGATCTCTACTTTCGGCTGAACGTGGTCAACCTGCGCATTCCGCCGCTGGCACAGCGCAAGGGCGATATTCCGCTGCTTGCGCAGCATTTTCTGCTCAAGTATGCGGGCCGGATGAAAAAGCCGGTGACGCAGATCTCCAGCGAGGTGCTGGCGCGGCTGATGGACTATCCGTTTCCCGGCAATGTGCGTGAACTGGAGAATCTGATCGAGCGCGGCACGGCCATGGCACAGGGCGACACCATCGAGGTGGCGCACTTGCCCGAAACCCTGCACCAAGCAGAAGGATTCAGCCTGCGCAAGATCGAGGGGCGCCTGCCCACCCTGGAGGAACAGGAGCACACCTACATCAACCGCGTGCTCGAAGAAGTGAAGGGCAACCAGACGGTCGCAGCACAGATTTTGGGCATCAACCGCGCGTCATTGTGGCGCAAGCTCAAGGCATGGCGCGGTGAAGCGCCTGATGCTTGACGGTCCGGCAACGGAAGACGTTCAGGTGTAGAAGTTCAGACCTGATCAACCGGTAATCACTTGCTGCTCATTTTGAACTTCGGACGGCTGGGAGCAGGCGCTTGTACTCGTCTTTAACCGCCGCATAACATTCACATGCCCGCTTTTCAAGCTTGCGGCGATTCACCACCGTGATGTGACCGCGTCCGCGTTCGATCAATCCATCTTTTTGCAGCTGCCCAACGGTTTGCGTCACGCTTTCCCGGCGCACACCCAACAGCCGTCCAATCATCTGTTGCGTGATCACCAATTCATTGCCATGCAGTCTGTCCATGCTCATCAACAACCAGCGGCACATTTGCTGGTCCAGTGTGTGGTGCTGGTTGCACACGGCCGTTTGAGAAGTCTGGCAAATCATGGCCTGCGTGAAAAGCAGTGCCAGGTGCTGGAGTTGGCCGCCTAACGCGAATTCTCGTTTCATCACCTTTCGGCTGAGTCGATACGCCTTGCCTGGGCTTTGCACTTCCGTGCTGCTTGGCATGCTTTCGCCCCCCATGAAAATGGAAATGCCGACCATCCCTTCGTCCCCCACCAGAGCGGTTTCGCTAAAGGATCCGTCTTCCAGGGCATAAATGAGCGAAACAATGCCGCTAATCGGAAAGTGAAGGTAGTTCACATGATCACCCGACTCGGACATCGTCCACCCCAATGGCATGTCAACGAGTTCAAGATCGGGCAATAGGCGCTCGTAATCCTGCGTGGGCAGCGCTGCCAGGAGGCAGTTTTGCCTGGGATCTGGGAGCGAGGTGTCGGCTGCTGCCTTTTTTGACATATCCGGTTTCTTCAAGTGTGGGGTTCGTTGAATGGGTGTGAGTTTTAGCTTGATGATGCATCGCTTGCTGATTTTAGCTTGCGCCACTTTGGCTGACCATCAGTGATGGTGGGCGTGCCGCGGGTGCGCAAATCGTGGTGCCTTGCATACCGCTTGAACAATGACTGCTCAAGGCTGTGCCGTTGCGTGCGCCTCAGCATGTTCGCTCACGTGACGCACCATGCTGTTCGCCAGTTCCCGCTCCCCCACCAGCACCTCGACTGCGTGTTCGCGGCGCAGCAACTCGGCCTCGTCCTCGCTGTGGCTGCGCACGATGACGTGGATGCGCGGGTTGAGGGTGCGCGCAATCTCGATCATCCTGCGGGCCTTGAACGTGTCGGGCGTGGCGATCACCAGCATTTGCGCGCGTGCGACATGCGCCTGGATCAGCACCGCCGGCTCGAACGCGTCACCGACGACCGCGTGAATACCGTGCCCACGCAGTTTCTCGACGGCCTCGCGCTGCTGCTCGGCGACCACATAGGGCAGTCCGCGTGCGTCGAGTGCCTCGGCGATGCGTTGCCCGACGCGGCCAAATCCCACCAGCACCACGTGGCCGCTCAGGGAATGCGACGCGACGTCGGCGGGCAGCTCGGCCAGCGGGTCGTCGCGGTGTTCCAGTTCGCGTGCGCGGCGCGAGCGTGAACGGATCCAGGCCTGCGCCGGCTCCACCATCTGGAATACCAGCGGATTGAGCGCGATCGAAATCAGCGCGCCTGCCAGAATCAGGCTTTGTCCCGCCACCGGCAGCACGCCCAGTGTGACGCCCAGCCCGGCCAGGATGAACGAGAACTCGCCGATCTGCGCGAGGCTGGCGGACACCGTGAGCGCGGTGTTGAGCGGATAGCGGAATGCCAGCACAAGCAGAAACGCTGCCAGCGATTTGCCGAATATGATGATGGCGACCACGGCCAGCACTTGCAGCGGCTGTTCCATCAGCACGCGCGGATCGAACAGCATGCCCACCGCGACGAAGAACAGCACCGCGAACGCATCGCGCAGCGGCAGCGACTCCTCGGCGGCGCGGTAGCTCAGCGCCGATTCGCGCAGCACCATGCCGGCAAAGAATGCGCCCAGCGCAAACGACACGCCGAACAGGGCCGCCGAGCCGTAGGCGATGCCGAGCGCGGCGGCCACCACGCACAGCGTGAACAGCTCGCGCGATCCGGTGCGCGCCACCTGCCACAGCAACCAGGGAAAAAGGCGCCGCCCCACCACCAGCATCAGTGCAATGAACAGCGCCACCTGACCGAGCGTGATCGCCAGCGTGGCCAGCAGATTGCCCTCGTGTGGTGTCGCCGTGCTGCCGCCGAACATCCCTGCCAGCGGAGGCAGCAATACCAGCACTAGCACCATTACCAGGTCTTCGACCACCAGCCAGCCCACCGCGATGCGGCCATTCGGCGTCGCCAGCACGCCCCGGCTTTCCAGCGCTTTCAGCAGCACCACCGTGCTCGCTACCGACAGCGACAGGCCGAACACGATTCCGGCCATCAGGTCCCAGCCCCACCAGGTGGCCAGGCCCATGCCCATCAGGGTGGCCACCGCGATCTGCACCACCGCGCCGGGCAGCGCGATTTTCTTCACCGACAGCAGATCGTCGAGCGAAAAATGCAGCCCCACGCCGAACATCAGCAGCATCACGCCGATTTCCGCCAGCTGTCCTGCCAACGCGGTATCGGCGACGAAACCGGGCGTGAAGGGCCCGATCAGGATACCGGCGAGCAGATACCCCACCAGCGCAGGCAGCCTCAGGCGAACGGCGATGAAACCGAAGATCAGTGCCAGCCCCAGTGCGGCGGCAATCGTGGTGATGAGGTCGACACTGTGCGGCATAGTGAAAAATCGGCAGACGCTCCGTCACGCGAGGATGCCTTCGAGTTTACAGGATGCGCCGCGCTCAATTTGGACGCTGCGCATCGGCGTGCGCTTGGTCACGGCACTGGCTGATTCGTCACGCGGGGCTAGAATAAAGGACAGATTTGTCCTGGAAATGCATGCCATGACCACCACGCTTCACCCGCAAGGGGTAGGCCGTGGTTCTAAAGACGCTGACGCGTCAAGAACCACGCTCACCATCGACGGCAACGAGGCCGTTGCCCGCATGGCCTACCTCGGCAACGAGGTGGTTGCGATCTACCCCATCACGCCCGCGTCCAGCATGGGCGAATGGGCCGACGAATGGGCATCACAGGGCCGGCCCAATTTGTGGGGTGCGGTGCCGACCATCATCGAAATGCAGTCGGAAGGGGGCGCCGCCGGCGCATTGCACGGCGCGCTCACGTCCGGCGCGCTGGCGACCAGCTTTACCGCCAGCCAGGGCTTGCTGTTGATGATTCCCAACTTGTACAAGATCGCCGGCGAATTGACGCCGTTTGTGTTGCATGTGGCAGCGCGAACACTGGCGACCCACGCACTGTCGATCTTTGGCGACCAGTCCGACGTCATGGCCTGCCGCGCCACCGGCTGCGCCATGCTGGCCGCCAGTTCGCCGCAGGAGGCGCAGGATTTCGCGGTCATCGCGCAGGCGGCCACGCTGGCCGGGCGCATCCCGGTGATCCATTTCTTCGACGGCTTCCGTACCTCGCACGAGGTGGTGAAGATCACGGCGGTGGAAGCCGATAGCGTGCGCGCCATGCTCGACGCTGATTTGATCGCGGCGCATCGCGTCCGCGCGCTGTCGCCGGAACACCCGGTGCTGCGCGGCACCTCGCAGAACCCCGACGTGTTTTTCCAGTCGCGCGAACGCGCCAACCCGTTCTACGACAGTTTTCCGCAGATCGTGCAGGACGCGATGGACCGCTTCGGCGAATTGACAGGGCGCCATTACAAGCTGTTTGAGTATGTCGGCGCGGCCGACGCCGAGCGCGTCATCGTGCTGATGGGGTCTGGCGCCGAGACGGCGCACGAGACGGTCGATCATCTGCTGGCCCGCGGCGAAAAAGTGGGGGTGCTGAAGGTGCGGCTGTACCGTCCGTTTGCGCCGGCTGCGTTGCT
>MGZO01000065.1:8157-9113 GCA_001802655.1 Hydrogenophilales bacterium RIFOXYD1_FULL_62_11 | reverse complement strand
GAGCCGCTCTATAAGGACGTGGTGACGGCACTGGCGCAGGCGGCGGCGGACGGCGCGCGCAGCATGCCGCGCGTCATCGGCGGCCGCTATGGCCTGGCGAGCAAGGAATTCACCCCCGGCATGGTGAAGGCGGTGTTCGATGAACTGTCGCGTTCTGCGCCTAAGCGTCAGTTCACTATCGGCATCCACGATGACCTCACCCATCTGTCGTTGCCGTGGGACGAAGGGTTCCGTACCGATGCGTCGCGGCAACTCCAGCATGCCGTGTTCTGGGGGCTGGGCGCAGACGGCACGGTGTCGGCCAACAAGAACTCGATCAAGATTCTCGGCGAAGCCACCGACCTGCAGGCGCAGGGCTATTTTGTCTACGATTCGAAGAAATCCGGTGCGGTGACGGTATCGCACCTGCGCTTTGGCCCGGCGGCGATCCGTTCCACCTATCTGATCGAGGCGGGCATGGCCGGCTTCGTCGCCTGCCATCAGCCGGTGTTCATCGAGCGCTATGACCTGTTGGCCCATGCCGCACCTGGCGGCGTGTTTCTGCTCAACACCCCGGCGCCGCCGGACAAAGTGTGGGACACCTTGCCCGAGACGCTGCGCGCGCAGATCCGCGACAAGTGCCTGCAGCTGTGGGTGATCGACGCCTACGCCGTGGCCGCCGAGGCCGGCATGGGGCGACGTATCAACACCATCATGCAGACCTGTTTCTTCGCCATCTCCGGCATCCTGCCGAAAGACGAGGCGATCGCCGCGATCAAGCATGCGGTCGACAAGACCTACGGCAAAAAGAGCAAGCGTCTGGTCGAGCTGAATTACCGCGCCATCGACACGACGCTGGCGGAGTTGCATCAGCTTGTCATCCCGCCGGCTGGAGAAGCCGTGAAACCGTCTGAGCTCAGCCCCGTAGCGGGAGCGGCCGCAGCCATTCCCGACTTCGTGCGCGATCTCACGCTGCC
>MGZO01000065.1:5157-8053 GCA_001802655.1 Hydrogenophilales bacterium RIFOXYD1_FULL_62_11 | reverse complement strand
AGTGCGGCAAGTGCGTGTTCGTCTGCCCGCACAGCGCGATCCGTGCGCGCGCCTTCAGCGCTGAAGCCGCAACCCACGCGCCGCCGACCTTCAAGCACGTGCCGGCGAAGAGCAAGGATCTGCCCGCCGGCACCCACATCAGCTACCAGGTGGCGCCGGAGGACTGCACCGGCTGCGGCGACTGCGTCGAAGCCTGCCCGATTCACGACAAGTCCAACGTCAGCCGGCGCGCGGTGAACATGGCGCCGGTCGGCCCCTTGCGCGATCAGGAGCGCGACAACTTCACCTTCTTCCTGCGCCTGCCCGAGTTCGACCGCAGCCTGATCAAGCACGGCACCCTTCCGGGTTCGATGCTGCTCGATCCCTTGTTCGAGTTTTCCGGCGCCTGCGCCGGCTGCGGCGAGACGCCCTACATCCGCCTCGCCACGCAACTGTTCGGCGACCGCATGCTGGTTGCCAACGCCACCGGCTGCTCGTCGATCTACGGCGGCAATTTGCCCTCCACCCCCTACACGGTGAACGGCGCCGGGCGCGGTCCGGCGTGGAGCAATTCGCTGTTCGAGGACAACGCCGAATTCGGCCTTGGCATGCGGCTCGCTGCCGACCAGTTGATGGCGTATGCGAAACAGCTGGTGCTTGAGCAGGCGAACGACATCGGTGGTGACCTGGCCGAGGCGCTGGTCAGCGCCGACCAGCGCGGGGAGGCGGGCATAGTCGAACAGCGCGGCCGCGTCGCCCTGCTGCTCGACAAACTGGCGGCCTCCCGGCACCCGCGCGCGAAGGAACTCGCCAGCGTCGCCGAATGGCTGATCCGCCGCTCGGTGTGGATCATCGGCGGCGACGGCTGGGCCTACGACATCGGCTACGGCGGCCTCGACCACGTGCTGGCGTTGCCCTACGACGTCAACATTCTGGTGCTCGATACCGAGGTGTATTCCAACACCGGCGGGCAAACTTCCAAGGCGACGCCGATCGGCGCGGTCGCCAAATTCTCCGCCGGCGGCAAGGCCACCGCGAAGAAAGACCTCGCCAAGCTCGCCAGCGACTACAGCCACGTCTATGTGGCGACGGTGGCTTACGGCGCCAAGGATACCCAGACCCTGCGCGTGTTCCACGAAGCCGAGGCCTACGACGGCCCCTCGCTGATCGTCGCCTACAGTCCGTGCATCGCCCACGGCTACGACCTGCTCTACAACCAGCGCCAGCAGGAACTGGCGGTGAAGAACGGGCACTGGCCGCTGATCCGCCACGATCCGCGTCTGGCGGTGGCGGGCGGCAATCCATTCAAGCTTGATTCCGCCGCGCCCAGTCAGCCGATCCATGCCTTCATGGAATCGGAAACCCGTTTCGCCATGTTGCAGCGCAGCCATCCCGAAGCCGCACAGCGGTTCCTGCAACAGGCACAGCAGGACGCGCAGCGTCGCTTCAAGGCCTACCAGGACATGGCGCAGGGCCATGCCGACGAATCGAAACCCGGAGCCTGACATGATCGACCTTTCCACCGACTACCTTGGCCTCAAGCTGAAAAATCCGCTGGTGCCATCCGCCTCGCCGCTGTCGCGCGACCTCGACACCGCATTGCGCCTGGAGGACGCCGGTGCCGCTGCGCTGGTGATGTATTCCCTGTTCGAGGAGGAGTTGCGGGCGGAAGACGCGATGACGGACCGTTTCCTGCTGCATTCGGGCATCGGACACGGCGAGGCGGATGGCTTCCTGCCCGATGGCGGCGACTCCCAGGGCGGGCTGGAACGCTATCTGTCGCACCTGCATCAGCTCAAGCGGCGGCTGGAGATTCCCGTGGTCGCCAGCCTCAACGGCGTCTCCCCGTCCGGCTGGGTGGAACTCGGCCGCGAATTGCAGCAGGCCGGTGCCGATGCCCTCGAGCTCAACGTCTATCACGTGGCGGCCGACATGCAGCAATCCGGCACCGAGGTCGAGGCCCGCTACATCGAGCTGCTGACCGAACTGCGTCAGGTGGTGAGCCTGCCCATCGTGATGAAGCTGTCGCCGTACTTTTCTTCGCTGCCGCATTTTGTGAAGCAGCTGGAAATGGCTGGGGCGAACGGTGTCGCGCTGTTCAACCGCTTTTACCAGCCCGACATCGACCTCGAAGCATTGCGCATGGTCGATCAGCTGCATCTGTCGCATCCCGACGAGGCGCTGCTGCGCATCCGCTGGATCGCCATCCTGCATGGCCGCACCCGCCTCACGCTGGCGGCCACCGGTGGCGTTCACGGCCTGGACGAAACCCTGAAACTGCTGCTGGCCGGCGCCGATGTGGTGCATCTCGCCTCCTGCCTGCTGCAGCATGGGCCCGGCAAGCTGTCCGAAATTCTGGCGTTTTTGCAGAACTGGATGGAAGCGAAGGAATACGAATCGGTCGCGCAACTCAAAGGCAGCATGAGCCAGCAAAACCTGCCCGATCCTTCGGTGGTGGCGCGTGCGAGTTATTTGCGCGTGCTGGACAGCTTTACGACGCGGCCGGGGGTGTGGTCCTGAGTCTGCTGCGGCTACAGGCTCACAGCCCCAGTTCCGCATCGGTCGCGCTGTATTCATACTTGTTCTTCGGCGGCCAGGGACGGCTGCGCCAGTCAGGTTCCAGGACCATCGACGATTTGCTGCGCCCCGGCAGCAGCGCGCCATTGCCGGCGCCTTTTGAGTAGTCGTAATAGAGCTTGACGATCTCTTCCAGGCTCGTTTGTTGCGCGGCTGGGTGCGCGACGCAGGCGTCGCTCCACTGGCGCACCCGCGCATAGCGGGCGTCATCAGGCAGGTCGAAATCTTCGTAGTACGCCAGAAACCAGAAGCGCTGGAAGAAGGGCGTGAAAACCGTTTCCGCCCAGCCAAATTCCCCGAAGAGGAACGGTCCGACAGGCGCATGCTTCAGCAGAAAATC
>MGZO01000065.1:0-5149 GCA_001802655.1 Hydrogenophilales bacterium RIFOXYD1_FULL_62_11 | reverse complement strand
GCGGCGCGCGGGATCCTGGTTCATCAGCCAGCCATAGCCGTGGCTGAAGAAATCGCCGTCCATCCGCGTCAGCATGTTCTCCACCGCGCGCCGGTAAGGGTCGCGCTGTGCAACCGGCCGCTCCGGGTAAATGTCCTCCAGGTACTGCAGGATCACCAGGCTTTCCTTGATGATATGGCCGTCCGCGGTTTCCAGGACCGGCAGCGCCGTGGTGCCGCCTGTCTTGTACAGCAGCCAGTCCGGCCGCGGTTGCGTGATGTCGATCACCTGGAAGTCGACTTCGTGGCGCCGGCCCTTCAGCGTCAGCAGGATGTCCAGTCGCTGGCAGAACGGGCAGACGGGGATGTGATAGAGGGTCGGATGCGTCATGGTGAGGCAAGACGTAAGGGTTCTGGATCAGAAGGGGTGACGATAGCCTGAACAGTCCGCCGTCGGCGCGGGCCGAGTGGAACCCGGCTCTCCGGTTCATGCGGGTTTCGTGAACAAATCGACCCGGATTGGCATGTGGAAAGTCACCCCCTCGGGGGTCATGTGCTGATTGAATTTCGTGCGCACGGTGTCGATCAGCTCGGGCGATAACGTGTGGTCGGTGTGCGTCACCTTGAGGATGCGGTCCTCATACTGCCTGAAATCCGCAAAGTGCATCGGCTGCAGAAAAAAGGTCTGTTTCAGCAGCGACAGCTTGTGCGTGGAAACCGCCTTCAGCTCTGCCGCAAACGCCGCATCGCGCACGGCTTTTTCGTCGTGGAACAGCCGCAGGATGTCGTTGAAATCGCCGGCGTAAACCGGTTCCGAAATATAAGCCATGCCCCCCGGTTTCAATACCCGGTGAATCTCGGTCAGCGCGTCGTCCATCAGGTCGGTGGGAACGTGATGCAGCGACTTGAACATCATCACGATGTCGAAGCGCTCATCGGCAGCCGGGATGGCCTCGGCGCCGCCAAACTCGAAGCGGATATTGGCAGGCGCATCCGATGCCTGGTTGTCGGCAAGCTGGATCGTGTCCACTTCCAGTGCCAGCACCGAAGCCGCCGTCTGGGCAACCAGCCGGGTCTTGTCCGCCTTGCCGCAGCCGAGTTCGAGCACGCTCGCGCCCGGTAGGGTCAGCAGTTCGTTGAGCAGGTCGTTTTCGTCGGCTACGAGGCTGACGTCTGGGTCTGCGATTCGCATTTCGTTGGAGGTCATATCAAGGCTTGAATTGAACGGGAGTACTGGACAGATTAGCTCAGTCTGGCGCCTGTTATTGAACAAAAAATCAAACCTCTTTTTTAGGGAGGGCGCCGGGGCGGGACGTACCACCAGGTGGCTGCTACGATCAGCCCAAACAGGGTGTAGACCAGCGTGAATACCCAGCCAGGCGCTTCGAAGTAAAGCACGTTCTGCAGCCAATACTCGATGAAGCTTCCTGAGTAGGTTGTTTCCCGGGCCCTGGCGCGCAGCCACATTTCAATCGCGGTCAGTGGGCACGCTGCGCCAAGCCAGGATTGGGCGACAACCACCGTGATGGCGGCCAGGTGCGCCAGACGGAACCACAGAGACCTGGCCCAGCGCCAGTCGCGCAAGTTGCCCACGACAATGTAGACAAGCCCGCCCACGACAAACACGACGAAGGCGAGGTGCACGAACAGCACCGCATCGGCGAGGAGTTGATAGGGCGGGGTAACGCTCACAAGCCGTGCCTGGCATCCGGATGAATCGCGGGTCCCGTTAACCGGAATTCAATCCTACTGCGGGTGTGCGTCACGGATGTCATGCCCGGGTCGGATCAGGGATGACACGCCCGCTGTGCCGTCATCAAGAACACCGGGTAGTCCCGCGTCCCGCTCTCGCGTTCCTTGGCAATATTGAACACCGTCTGAAACCGGATATCGGCAAAGCCGGCTTGTGCAGCGCGCCGGCTCAGGTCGGCCTGATCGAAGCCATGGTGCACGTCGATTTCCGGGCCGTGAAACGAGCCGTCTTCCTGGTCGAGGTCGGCGACGCACAGATAGCCGCCGGGTTGCAGCAAGTCATGGAAGATGCGCAGGATCGCATCGGTGTCGGGCACGTGGTGCAGCGTCATCGCGGTGGCGATCAGGTCGAATTTTTCGGACGGGGCCGGGTCGCTCAGCAGGTCCAGTTGCAGCGGCGTCATGTTGCGCACGCCTTGTGCAGCGATTTTTTCTTTCACCACATCGAGCATCCCGCTCGAGCTGTCCGCCAGCAGGATCGCGCCGAGTTCATCCTTGAGTGGAAACGACAGCAGGCCGGTGCCGCAGCCGTAATCGAGCGCGCGCATCCGGGGATGCAAGGGCACAGCTTGCCGGATGGCCTGCGCGATTTTCAGTCCGCGTTCCCGGAACACCGGGTTGTCGTCCCATAGACGGGCCTTGCTGTCGAAGTGTGCGGCGTCGAGCTGGGTGGAGGGCGTGTCGGTCATGGTGAGGCGAGGTTTCAAGCGGATTGGGTCTGGCTGCGGCCCTGGGCCTTGGCCTTGTAAAGCGCCTGGTCTGCGCGGGTTTGCAAAGCCGCCAGCGAGTCATCCTGACCCAGCCATTCCGAAATGCCAATACTGACTGACCAGGCGAGCGGCTGGCCTGCTTTTCCTGCCTGGTGCAGGCGGTCTGCTGTGAGCGTGGCGTGTTCGGCATCCGTGTCCGGGAGGATGGCCATGAATTCATCGCCGCCAAAACGCGTGAGCCGGTCGGTTTCCCGGAGCGCGGTTTTGGCCTTGTCGGAAAAATCGACCAGCACCTTGTCGCCCTCGAGGTGGCCGTGCGTGTCGTTGATGTTCTTGAAATTGTCCAGATCGATGAGCATGATCGACAGCTTGTTGCCGTGACGTTTGGTCCAGGCAATTTCCCGCTGCAGCTCTTCCATCGCCGCTTTTTTGTTGAGGCATTGCGTCAGGTCGTCGTAGCGGCTAATGAATTCCAGGTCCCGGTGCAGTCTTTCAGCCGCGAGCAAGATGAGGCTGATCGTTCCGAGCGGAATCGTGATGGAAGGAATGGCGATATAGACAAGCTGCGGAATCGAGGGGTCGAACACACCAACAGGCTGATCGAATCCCAGCATCAAGCCGCCAAGCCGGGCGAGCCTGGGTACGATCAGGATAACGAGCGAAGCAACCAGGATATGGCGTCCCATCGTTGGGGGCAGTTTCTTCAGCACAAGCATCAGCTGATCGACAATGACGACGAGGGTGAATGCACTCATCGTCGCAATCCGCATCCCGATATTCGGGTGGATGAAGGTGAACCACACAAACAGCAAAACATAGGCAAGCACGAACAAAACCAGCGCCACCCGGTTCGCCCGAGGTGGCGCCCCTGCAAATTTCCTGACGCCCTGATTCATCATCATGAAGCCGATCAGGATCATCAGATTGGCCAACACAATGCTGAATGCGTCCGGAATCACGCCCCTGGCCATGAACAGCGGCAGACTGAGTCCGATGACGAGCGCGGCCGCACTCCATTCGGTCAGACCGCGAATGCTTTTGGGATAGGTCTTCGCAATCGTGAACAGGATCGCGCCCATGGCCAGTGCCACAAAACACGAGATCGTCAGGATTATCAGGGGGGCGTTCATGGGGGTGGCTTGTGTGCTGCCAGGTCGATTGCTGCATCGGATGCAATGCTCGTCCTGGATAAGTCGAGACAGAAACCAACATTATCCTTGGGAAATGCTTGGTGTGTTTCAGCTCGCTAGACTCGATTTGTTCCGCGATCAGAAATATTCGGGTCTGGCTGATCCGGATTTTGCAGCACGGCCGCCCAGCGTGTCAGTTTTTCTTCAAACGGCATGGCCGCATGGGCCGGACTGGTGGACGGCAGCGTTGCGTAGCGGATGGCGCGCAGGGTGGGCGGCAAGCCGGGCAGCACGAGCCGCCGGTAGAGGTCGGCAGCCTTGCCGCCGTTGAAGCCGATCAAACCGACATCCGGATGGGATTCGACGAACGCAGCCAAGTCGTTCGGCACCACGCTCGAATGCACGATCGCGGCGTCGAGGCTGCCCGGCCGGTGCGCAGAAGCGCAGACATCCCACAGGGCGATCCTGTTTTGTACCAGGCGTTGCATGCGTTCGGCGTAGGGCCATTCCGGGCCTGCATCAAAGAGGCGCCCCATGATTTTCCAGAACGCGTTTTGCGGCTGGGCGTAGTACTGCTGCTGTTGTAGCGAAACCTGTCCGGGCAGGCTGCCGAGAATCAGCACCCGCGCGTGCAAGTCGGCAATGGGTGGGAAACACTTGTCAGGCATAGACTGACTAGCCCCGCTCAAAATCCGTGAGCCGCACATCCACGCTGAGCGACAGCGCCGTCAACGCAGCGGCCTGTGCGCGGCCCTCGGCCTTGGCGCGGTAGAGATGCGGCGTCATGGTCAGCAAATCGGCAATCTGTTCGGTACGGGTCAGTTCGATCGAGAAGCGGAGCGTTTCCGTCGGCAAGCGGCTGAAGCCTGCCGGCGTGTGCAGCTCGGCCGGGCGTTCCGGCTTCAGGCTGGGGTAGATGATCTCGCGCAGTTCGCGCAGATGGTCCGGCCCGGCATCGACTTGAATCAGTCGACCGCCCTGCTTCAGCACCCGTGCAAACTCCGCATATACCGGGAAGCCGAACATGCACAGCACGCGATCCAGCGTGCCCGGCAGCACCGGGAGGTTGGCGTTGCTGCCCACCACCCAGTTGGGTCGCTGGTCCTGCTTGGCAGCCGACAACACCGCCCATTTGGAAATATCCAGTCCCAGCAGCGCCAGCGTTTGATCCTCTGGAACCGCTGCCGCCAACTGGCGCAGGTAGTAGCCCTCGCCACAGCCGGCATCGAGACAACTGATGCTTGCGTCAGCAGGCAGATCGGCCAGCACCGCCCGGCTCACCGCAGCGGCAATCGGCTGGTAAAAGCCGGCCGTCAGAAAACGCCGCCGCGCCGCGATCATCTCCTTGCTGTCGCCCGGATCGCGCGAGCGTTTGTTTTGCACCGGCAATAAATGCGTATAGCCCTGGCTGGCGATGTCGAAACTGTGGCCGGACGCACAGCGCCAGGCGGAGCCGTGGCAATGCAAGGGTGTGCCGTCCAAGGGGCAGGCGAGCGCCTGAAAGGGGGTGATGCTCATTGGCTCTTCACCGCATAACCGAATATTCAAAACGCCATATGGTAAGCCGTCGCCAGCCACA
>MGZO01000064.1:10521-11273 GCA_001802655.1 Hydrogenophilales bacterium RIFOXYD1_FULL_62_11 | reverse complement strand
CGCCTGTACCGCCCGAGCGACGTGTTGTGGGACAGCGTGTCGGAACCCGACGACCATTTCATGGACGACGCCACCTTCAAGGCGATGTTCCATGGCGACGTGCTGATTGCTGTCTCCGGCGGGCCATCGGCGCCGCTCGAGCCGGTCTTGCTGCGCAGCCAGGCCGCCCAGCGTGACGTGTTCTGCTGGAAGCGCGGCGAGACCACCGCCAGCCCGCAGCAGCTGTTCGACTTTAATGGCATGAACGCGCAGGCGATGCACGAGCGCGCGCTGGCGATGCTGGAGCGCGTTTCGGCCTGAAGCTGTGTCCGCGAATACCCTTCCGGGATTCGCGGTTAAACCAGAGGTGAAACCATGACACCAAAAATCATTGTTCTCGACGACGATCCCACCGGCTCGCAGACCGTGCATTCCTGCCTGCTGCTGACGCGTTGGGATGTCGCCACGCTGCAGGCCGCGCTGGCTGATGCCGCGCCGCTGTTTTTCGTCCTCTCCAACACGCGCGGCATGGACGCCGAACGTGCGGCGGCGATCACGCGCGAGGTGTGCGTCAACCTCAAGGCGGCGCTGGTCGACTACGCCGGGCCGGTGCTGTTCGTGTCGCGATCGGACTCGACGCTGCGCGGCCACTACCCGGGGGAAACCGATGTGATGAATGAAGTGCTCGGCCCCTTCGATGCGACGCTGCTCACGCCGGCATTTTTCGAGGGCGGCCGCATCACGCGCGACAGCACGCACTATCTGATCGTCGA
>MGZO01000064.1:8738-10476 GCA_001802655.1 Hydrogenophilales bacterium RIFOXYD1_FULL_62_11 | reverse complement strand
CTCGCCTGACGCTCAACGATCTGCGCGGCGGCGGCACCGCTGAATGGCTGGCAGCGTTGCATGGCAACGCCATTGGCGTGGTCGATGGCGAAACCGCCGACGACTACCGGCTGTTTGCCGATGCCGTCTTGCAGGCTGCCGCAGCCGGCAAGCGCCTGCTGTTCCGCAGCGCCGCTTCGCTGCTCACCGCGCTGGCGAAACTGCCGCCGCAGCCGGTAGCCGCTGATTCCTTTGCCACACTGGTGCGCGGGCAGCAGCCGGGCGCGGTGATCGTCGGTTCGCACGTTGCCAAGACCACCGCGCAACTGGGCGTGCTGCTGAGGCAGCGCGGCGTGGTCGGCTTGCCGCTCGACGTCGCGCGCCTGCCCGCAGGCCGAGCAGAACTGGTGGCGTCGCTGACGGCCAGCATCGCCCACGCCCACGCGCAGGGCCTCACGCCGGTGGTGTTCACCAGTCGCACCGAGCTGCAGTTCGCCAGCACGGCCGAACGGCTGGCGTTCGGCGAAGCGGTGTCGGGCACGCTGATGGACGTGGTGCGGCGCTTGCCGCCCACGCTGGGTTTTCTGATCAGCAAGGGCGGCATCACCTCCAACGATGTGTTGTCGACTGGACTGGCGCTGACGGCTTCGCGCGTGCTGGGGCAGATCCTGCCCGGCGTTACCGTGGTGCAGACGCCTGCCGACCACCGCCTGCCGCAGATGCCGGTGGTGATCTTTCCCGGCAACGTTGGTGGCGACGACGCGCTGGCCGAGGCCTACCGGCGGCTCGCGCCTTCGCACGCGGCGACCAGCCCGGCTAAACTCGCGGCCTGATTCCACCCTTCGCCCGCCATGCTCAGCCCCGTTTTCCTGTCCCAGCTGCGCCGCCTGCTGCCGCCGCACGGCGTGCTGCACGAGCGCGAAGACCTGATGCCTTTCGAGTCCGACGGCCTGTCGGCCTATCGCAACATCCCCGACGTGGTGGTGCTGCCGGAGAACGAGGCGCAGGTGGCAGCGATCCTGCAGCTGTGCCACGCCGAGAAAATCGCCGTGGTGGCGCGCGGCGCCGGCACCGGCCTCGCGGCGGGCGCGCTGCCAATCGACGGCGCGGTGTTGCTGGTGCTGGCCAAGCTCAACCAGATCAGACAGATCGATCCCTTGGCGCGCACTGCCACCGTGCAGCCCGGCGTGCGCAACCTGGCGATATCCGAAGCGGCTGCCGTGCATGGCCTGTACTACGCGCCCGACCCGTCGTCGCAGATTGCCTGTTCCATCGGCGGTAACGTGGCGGAAAACTCCGGCGGCGTGCACTGCCTCAAATACGGCCTCACCGTGCACAACATCCTCAAGCTGCGCGCCTGGACCGTGTCCGGCGAACTGCTGGAAATCGGCAGCGAATCGCTGGACTCGGCGGGCTACGATCTGCTGGCCTTGATGACCGGCTCGGAAGGCATGCTGGCGGTGATCACCGAAGTCACGGTCAAGCTGCTGCCGCGCCCGCAGCGCGCGCAGGTGGTGCTCGCTGCATTCGACGACGTGGCGAAAGCCGGCGCGGCGGTCGGCAACATCATCGCCGCCGGCGTGATTCCGGCCGGGCTGGAAATGATGGACCGGCTCGCCATCCAGGCCGCCGAGGCCTTCGTCCACGCCGGCTATCCGCTCGATTGCGAAGCGCTGCTGCTGTGCGAAGTCGACGGCGTCAACGAGGAAGTGTCGGACGATATCTTCACCGTGCGCGAGGTGCTGACCGCCTCCGGCGC
>MGZO01000064.1:8556-8718 GCA_001802655.1 Hydrogenophilales bacterium RIFOXYD1_FULL_62_11 | reverse complement strand
AGAGCGAGGAACAGCGGCTCAAGTTCTGGGCCGGGCGCAAGGCCGCGTTCCCGGCGGTGGGGCGCCTCGCGCCCGACTACTACTGCATGGATGGCACCATCCCGCGCGCACAACTGCCGCACGTGTTGAAACGCATCAGCGAGATGAGCGCGGAATATGGCT
>MGZO01000064.1:8068-8440 GCA_001802655.1 Hydrogenophilales bacterium RIFOXYD1_FULL_62_11 | reverse complement strand
ACAAAGCTGAACTGTTCGGCGGCCAGATTCTCGAGCTGTGCGTCGAAGTCGGCGGCACCATTACCGGCGAACACGGCGTTGGCCTGGAGAAGATCAACCAGATGTGCGCGCAGTTTTCCACGCCGGAGCTGGTACGTTTCCACGAGGTGAAGGCCGCGTTCGACCCCGACACCCTGCTCAACCCCGGCAAGGCCGTGCCCGAACTGCACCGTTGCGCCGAGTGGGGCGCGATGCACATCCACGGCGGCCAGTTGCCGCATCCCGAGCTGCCGAGGTTCTGATGCTGGACACCCTGATCGAGCGCATTCGCGCCGCCCATGAACATGATTCGCCGCTGATCATCCAGGGCGGTGGCAGCAAGACCTTCTACGG
>MGZO01000064.1:0-8018 GCA_001802655.1 Hydrogenophilales bacterium RIFOXYD1_FULL_62_11 | reverse complement strand
TCGATTACCAGCCTAAAGAACTGGTCCTGACCGCGCGCGCCGGCACGCCGCTCATCGAAATCGAAGCGCTGCTCGCCGAACAGAACCAGATGCTGGCTTTCGAGCCGCCACACTTTGCCGGCAACGCCACCCTCGGCGGCTGCATCGGCGCCGGCCTGTCCGGCCCGCGTCGCCCTTATGCCGGCGCCGCGCGCGATTTCGTGCTCGGCGTGCGCATCATCGACGGCACCGGGCAGCCGCTGCGCTTCGGCGGCCAGGTGATCAAGAACGTCGCCGGCTACGACGTGTCGCGGCTGATGGTCGGTGCACTCGGCACCCTCGGCTTGATTACGGAAGCGTCGCTCAAGGTGCTGCCCAAACCGGCAGCGGAAGCCACACAGCAATTCGAACTCGACGAGGCATCCGCCATCGAGAAAATGAACCAGTGGGCGGGGCAGCCGCTGCCGCTGTCGGCCACCAGCTGGCATGCCGGGCTGCTGACGGTGCGGCTGTCGGGCGCGGTGTCAGCCGTGCACGCTGCACAGGTCAAACTCGGCGGCGAGACGTTGAAAGATGCCGCCGCGTTCTGGCGGCGCCTGCGCGACCAGTCGACGCCCTTTTTCGATCTGCGCCCAGCCACATCGAATCAAAGCTTGTGGCGGCTGGCGCTGAAACCCACCACGCCGCCGCTTAAGCTGGGCGAAGCGCAGTGGATCGAGTGGGGCGGCGCGGTGCGCTGGCTGGTCAGCGACCTGCCCGCCGCCGCACTGTTCGAAGCGGCCAAAAGCTGCGGCGGCCACGCCACCCTGTTCCGCGGCACGGCGCCGGCCGGGGGTGTGTTCAGTCCGCTTACACCCGCGCTGCACACCCTGCATTGCAATCTCAAACAGCGCTTCGATCCCAAGGGCATTCTCAATCGCGGCCGGTTGTACCCGGACTTCTGATGGAACTCGACGCAATTGACCATGTGGTGCTGACCGTGCGCGACATTCCCGCCAGCGTGGCGTTTTATACGAGCGTGCTGGGCATGCGTGAGGTGGTTTTTGGCGAAGGCCGGCGCGCGCTGGTCTTCGGCCGCTGCAAGCTCAACCTGCATCAGGTCGGGCGGGAATTCGAGCCGAAGGCGGCGCACCCAGCGCCGGGTGCGGTCGATCTCTGTCTGCTCGCGCACACGCCCGTCGCCGATATCGAGCGCCATCTCGCCTCGCACGGCGTCGCCATCGAGGCGGGGCCGATTGAGCGCACGGGCGCTCAAGGCCCGCTGTTGTCTGTTTATGTGCGCGATCCCGACGGCAATCTGATCGAACTATCGAACCCGCTCTGACCTGCGCCCGACCATGCAAACCACACTCGCCGCATCCTTCCGCAACACCCCCGAGGGCGATCTCGCCGAAAGCATTCTGCGCAGCTGCGTGCATTGCGGATTCTGTCTCGCCACCTGTCCTACCTATCAGGTACTTGGCAACGAACTCGATTCGCCGCGCGGCCGCATTTACCTGATCAAGCAGGTGTTCGAAGGCACCACGCCCACGGTCAAGACCCAGCTTCACCTCGACCGCTGCCTCACCTGCCGCAACTGCGAAACCACCTGTCCGTCGGGGGTGGAATACGGCAAGCTGCTCGACCTCGGACGCGCGCAGGTCGAGCAGGTCGTCGGACGCGGCGCGCGCGAAACCGCCACCCGCGCCGCGCTCAAGACCGGCCTGTTGTCGCCCATACTGTTCAACAGCGTACTCAAGCTCGGCCAGAGCGTGCGCGGCGTGATGCCGGGTTTCCTGCGCAGCAAGATCCCCGCGCCCGAGGCCGCCGGCGTGTGGCCCGCGCCGCGCCATGAACGCACCATGCTGGTGTTGCAAGGCTGCGTTCAGCCCGGCCTCAAACCCAACATCAACGCCGCGACCGCGCGCGTGCTCGACCGCATCGGCATTTCATTGATCGCAGCTGAGAACGCCGGCTGTTGCGGCGCGGTCGCGCACCACCTCAACGACCACGACGACGGCTTGAACGCCATGCGCCGCAACATCAACGCCTGGTTGCCGCATCTCGAGGCCGGCGTCGAAGCCATCGTGATGACCGCTTCCGGCTGTGGTGTGATGGTGAAGGATTATGGCTGGCAACTGCGCGACGATCCGGCGTATGCGGAAAAAGCTGCCCGCATCTCGGCTGCAACGCGGGACATTTCCGAAGTGCTATTCGCAGAACGCGAAGCACTCGAACCGCTGACCGCTACCCGCTCACCGCTCGCCAGGAGAATCGCCTACCATCCGCCCTGTACCCTGCAACACGGGCAAAAGCTCAGCGGCGGGGTCGAGGCGTTGCTCGCGCAAGCCGGATTCGAGCTCACTGCGGTGGCAGAAAAAAATCTTTGCTGCGGCTCGGCCGGCACCTACTCGATCCTGCAGCCCGAGATCGCCGGCCAGCTCAAAACCCGCAAGCTCGGCCATCTCGAAGCGGGTGCGCCGGAGATGATCGTCACCGCCAACATCGGCTGCCTCACCCACCTGCAATCGGGCACCTCCACCCCGGTGCGGCACTGGGTGGAATTGCTGGACGAGGTGCTGGACGCGCCCGCGTCTTAAGTCTTGGGTAAATCCTGCGGCTGGTTGAAGTTGGCAAAGCAGGCGGCATCGAACATCACCGTCGTCGAAGCCAGTCCCGCCTGCCAGTGCCGAACGGCGCGTTCGCCGCGCGCCAGGAATGCGGCCAGGTTGTCGCGCTGTTCGGTGCGCACGATAAAACAGCTGTGATGGACGCGGCTGGCGTCTGCCGCCACGGCCAGCGGCACGTTGTGTTGCTGCGCGGCCTGGAGCAGTTGCGCGGCGAGGTCGGGCGGCAGGTGCGGGGTGTCGCACGGCGTGACCAGCAGCCAGTCGGCTGTCACCGCTTCCAGCGCGGCCAGCACGCCGGCGAGCGGGCCGGGAAAAACGGGCAGGGTGTCGGGCAGTACGCGATGACCGTAGGCGGCGTAGCGTTCGAGGTTGCGGTTGGCGCTGATGGCGAGCTGATCGACCTGCGGCGTCAGCGCGGCGAGCGCCCATTCGATCAGGGGACGGCCCTGGTATTCGACCAGACCTTTGTCGACGCCGCCCATGCGCCGTCCGAGGCCGCCGGCCAGGATGACGGCGACGACGCGCGGCCGTTCAGTGTCGGGCATACAGATGGAAGCGTTCGGAGCGGTCGCCGGGTCGGGCGCCGGCCCATTGCTTGACCCAGCCGGGCGGCGCCTCGGGCACGGCGCCGCGGCGGCGGGTTTCCATCAGCAGCCAGTTGCAGCCGGCGTCGTCGGGCGAAAAGCGACGGCCGCTGTGATAGGCCAGCAGCAGGCGCTGCTGGTCGCGCACCCGGTAGGTCTGGATGCATTCGTCGGACGGAATCTGCGCCACCAGTTGCTGGCTCACGCTGGCGTAGCTGAGGCGGCGGTCGAGCGGTGCCTGGAACAGGCTCATCAGCAACACCCAGACGAAGGTCATGCTGGCCGTCCACACCAGTATCGGCCGCAGTGGTGAGCGCTGCAGGCGCGCCAGAATGCCGATCCACAGCAGGCTGACAATCACGCCCAGCACCAGCGTCCAGGGACGCAGTTCGCCGACGTGCAGCATGCCGAAACGCGTGAGCCGCGCCGCCAGTCGCGCCGGGATGCCGAGGTCGTGCGCGCTCCAGTACACCCACAGCAGCAGCGCGATGAAGCCGAACAGCATGACGCTGAACCACAGCAGGGCATAGGCCGCGCCGCGCCGCAGGCTAAACAAACCTGAAGCGCCCAGCAGCGCCAGCGGCAGCAGCAGGATGAGCCCCTGTTCTTCGCCGGGGTGGGTGTCGAAGGCATACAGCATGAGCAGACCGAGCAGCACGCTCACCGGCAGCACGATGCCCGGCGTGCGCCACTGGCGACGGCCGCGATACAGCGCCCACAGCGCCAGCGGCCAGGCCGGCCAGGCATACCAGCCGAGAATGCTGGGGTAGTAAGTGGCTTGCCGCGCGCCGTCGCCCAGCCAGTGTTGCAGGTTGAATGCGCGCACGAACGGAATCGATTGCGTGGCGAGATAGGCCAGCCACAGCGCGCTGGCGGCCAGTGCAATCAGCGTGCCCCAGACCAGGGTGCGCCAGGTCGCCGGGGTGCGGTAGTCCACCAGCAGCAGCGGCAACAGCCACGCCAGCAGCAGGAGCAAGGCCGCTTCGGCCGCGCCGCCGGCGAGCAGCATCAGCACTGCGCCCACGCCCAATGCCCAGCCGCCGCGCTTGGCTTGCGGCATCCGTGCGATGCCGTACAGCATCGCGGCAGCGGCGGCGAACTGCGCGGTCGCTGCGTTGAGTTCGTGGCCGCGCACCAGCAGGCCGATGCAGCCGAGCAGGGTGAGCGCCGCCGCCCAGCCGGTTTCCGCGCCGTACAGCACGCGCGCACTGCGCGCGATAAAGAACAGCGCCAGCGCGACGAATACGCCGGAGGCCAGCCGTGCGCCGTCGGCCAGGCTCAGGAAGGGCGACGTCAGCCAAGCGGTTGCGCTGGCCACCCAGTAATACAGCGGCGGCGTGGCGGCCACCGTCTGCGGGGCAATGCCGTTTTGCAGCAGCAGCCACAGGTACATGAAGTGTTCGCCGTCGCCGCCTTTCCAGGGCGCGTGACCGATCAGGCCGGGCAGCAGCCAGGCGGTGCAGAGCAGCAGCAAGCCGAGTTGCTGCAGGGAGAGTGGGGGCTTATTGAACAATTTTGAGGCGCTGGCCTGGCGTGGGTTCGCCTGCCGGGTACAAGTGGTTGAGCAGGCGCAACTGGCCTTCGGCATCCGCGTTCAGCGGGGAAGTTTTGGCCAGACTGGCCATCGTCATGCCCGCTTTTGCGGTGACCAGTTTTAGTACATTCGGTCGCGCCGAGCGTCGTTCTTCTGGCGTGATGGCGTGGAAGCTGTTGATCGCGCTGCGCAGGGTGGCGCGCTCGCGGTCGTAAACCGGCTTGTCCCGGGTCATGCCTGCAATCAGGTATTGCGTGCCATTGAATACCACGGACGCCACCACCACCGGCTTGCCCTGCTGCGTACCCGCGGAAAATGCTGCCGGATAGCCGCTCAGCTTACCGCTGTCAAAGCGTGCGCCGGCATCCAGCTTGAGTCCGTTTTGCAAGGTTGCCAGCGGCTGGTTGTTCTTGGGCCCCTGCTGCAGCTCCAGCAGCGCATCGCCCTGCGGGCTGCGCGCCAGCACCCGGTCCGCCTTGTTGCTCAACCGCCAGCCGGGCGGAAACTGGATCGCGAAGCCCAGTTTGTCGTGCAGCAGCGCATGGTTGCGGACGATGCCCTGAGCCGGGCTGTCACCGAAAACCAGGCCGTCAATTTTTTGCAGGTATTCGGCGTGGCCTTCGCGTGGGCTGGCGACGCGGGTTGGATTTGCCTCGTCCACCACCTGTTTGAGTCGTGCGTCGTTGCCCGGGTGGGTGTCGAAGGTGCCGTGATAGCTGCTGCGCGGGTCGGCGCCTTCGCGTCTGGCTTGCTCGGCAGCTAACAGCGCCTGGTTTTTCAGCACGCCGATGACCGCGATCATCGCCTGCGGGTCGTAGCCGGACTTCGCCAGATAATGCGCACCCAGGCGGTAGGCTTCCAGTTCGTGAGCGCGCCCGTAACCTGCCGCCCATGTCTGCGCACCCGCCAGGTTGTCCGTCCCCGGCATCAGAACTGAACCGAGTACTGCACCCTGCCCGGCAGCCGTTGACGCGCGTTGCTGGCGCATGCCGTGGCGCGCCGTGACGTGTCCGATTTCGTGCCCCAGAACGCCCGCCAGTTCGGCTTCAGAATTCAGATAGGCCATCAGGCCGCGCGTGATATAGACGTAGCCGCCGGGGAGGGAAAAGGCATTGACGTCGGCGCTGTCCAGCACCGTGAAAGTCCATTGCAGATCGGGTCGGTGGCTGTGCTGCGCCAGCTTCTGGCCGATTGCGTTCACGTAGCCTTGCAGAGTCGGGTTTTCCAGCGCGGCATACTCCCTCAATATGTCCTGACGCGCCTGCGCGCCCAGCTGCAGTTCCTGCTGTTCGGACATCAGGACAAGATCCTTGCCGCCCGACACGGGGTTGCTGGCGCAATGCGTCAGCAACAATGCACCCAGCGCGATGAAGGCAATCCGGCGAAAGAGGGAAAAGTTCACGATGGTGTTTTTCCTGGAATGAAGCCTGCGCATGATACCGCCCCGGGTGCCGCTTCCGGCCTGAATCCACTCAATGCAGTCAATCCCCGCAACGAAAAAAGCGGCCTGAGCCGCTTTTTACTGCAATCGTTGCAATTGCAATTGATTTACTGCAATTGCGTGGATTGCTTACTTCATGCCATAACGCTGGCGGAATTTCTCGATGCGGCCGGCGGTGTCGACGATCTTCTGCTTGCCGGTATAAAACGGATGGCAGGCTGAGCAGACTTCAACGTGCAATTTGTCTTTGCCCAAAGTCGAACGCGTTACGAACGTGCTGCCACAGGAGCAGGTCACGGCTACTTCTTGGTAATTGGGATGAATGCCGGATTTCATGGCAATTCCTTCAATAGGTTGAATTCGGAGAACGCGAGAGTATATCGAAACTGCCGGACGGAATCAAGTTGCACTGCAATACTTGGTCATGGCGGGGCAGTTTGGTCCCGCAAGCCCCACGGATAGCGGGTTAAGATTGCGCAGCCTATTTTCCCCGATCTGGATTTTCCTTATGACCGAGAACGTTACCTCCGATGCATTGGTGCTTTTTGGCGCCACCGGCGACCTGTCCCGGCGCAAGATATTCCCGGCCTTGTATGACATGTTGCGCCACGGCCGCACGCTGCCGCCCATCGTCTGCGTGGCGCACTCGCCGGGCTGGGGTATAGAGGAATTGCGCGCCCATGCGCACGAGGGCATCACCCGGTTTGGCAGCAACGGGATGGACGAATCGGTGTTCCGCAACCTGTCGAGCCTGCTGACGTATATCAATGGCGACTATGAAGATGCTGCGAAGTACGACGAGTTGCGCCGCGCGCTGGACGGGCGCAGCCGTCCGCTGCATTACTTCGCGATTCCGCCGTCGATGTTTCCCGTCGTGGTGCGTGGCCTGGCTGCGGCCGGTTGCACCCAGGATGCGCGCGTGGTGGTCGAAAAACCCTTTGGCCGCGATCTGGAAACCGCGCGTGCGCTCAACGCCACGCTGCATGAAGCGCTGCCGGAATCGAACATTTTTCGTATCGACCACTACCTCGGCAAGGAGGCTGTGCAGAACATCATTTATTTCCGCTTCGCCAACTCTTTTCTCGAACCGATCTGGAACCGCAACCATATCCGGCAGGTGCAGATCACCATGGCGGAAGACTTCGGGGTAGCGGGACGCGGACGCTTCTACGATTCGGTCGGCGCCATCCGCGACGTACTGCAAAACCATTTGTTGCAGATTCTGGCGCTGCTAGCGATGGAGCCGCCGCTCGGCACCAGCGCCGAGGCCATCCGCGACGAGCAGGCCAAATTGCTCAAGGCCATCCGCCCGCTGGCGCCCGGTGACATCGTGCGTGGGCAGTACGAAGGCTATAGGCAGGAAGAAGGCGTGGCGCGCGGCTCGGATACCGAGACCTTTGTTGCCGCGCGTTTCTTTGTGGATAGCTGGCGCTGGGCCGGTGTGCCTTTCATCATTCGCACCGGCAAACACCTGCCGGTAACCACCACCGAAATCCGCGCCGAGTTCCAGTTGCCGCCGCAACGAGTATTTGCATTGTCAGAAGCCGGACCGCTGGCCACCAATTACCTGCGCATGCGGGTGTCGCCCACGGTGTCGATTGCGCTGGGCGCGCGCACCAAGAACGCCGGCGACCGCATGGTGGGGCGGCCGGTGGAACTGTATGTCTGCAATAACCATCCGGACGAGATGAGCGCCTACGAGCGTTTGCTGGGCGATGCGCTGGACGGCGAAGCGATGTTGTTCGCGCGGCAGGACGCGGTGGAAGCGGCCTGGCGGATTGTCGAGCCGGTGCTGTCGCATCGCGATCCGGCCTGCACCTATGAAGCCGGCACCTGGGGGCCGCAAGAGGCGGACCTGCTGCTTGCCGGCG